>JAEYXQ010000018.1 GCA_023431205.1 Pseudomonadota bacterium
GCGGCCGATCAGGCGGGTGCGGCTGCCTTCGCCCCTGGCGCGGTGGTAGGCAATGGCGACCTTGAGGGCGGTTTCCACCGATTCCGAGCCGGAATTGGTGAACAGCACGTGGTCGAGTCCTTGCGGGGCGATGTCGACGATGCGGTTGGCGAGTTCGAAGGCCTTGGGGTGGCCCATCTGGAAGGCGGGCGCGTAGTCGAGTTCGGCAGCCTGGTTGGCGATGGCCTCGACGATGCGAGGCCGGGCATGGCCGGCATTGACGCACCAGAGACCAGCAGTGCCGTCCAGCACCTGGCGGCCGTCCGAGGTGGTGTAGTGCATGTCCCTGGCGGCGACGAACATCCGCGGCGCCTTCTTGAACTGCCGGTTGGCAGTGAAGGGCATCCAGAAGGCGCTGAGGTCGTTCGGCGCGACATTGGTGACGGACACGGCAGCAATCTCCCCCTGCGGTCTTTCGATTCTGGCCTTGACGCTTGCCGCCAATGCCCTGAATTTTGACCAGATGGAAAAATGTTAGCACTCCCACTTCCCTAAGCAAGGCGAAAATGCCCCCTGCCAAAGTGAAACGTGCCGAAGCAACAAGCAGCCGCAAGCGCCAGCCCAAGGCGGAGGCAAAGCCGTCAGCGTCACCGGCGGCGCGGCCATTGACCCGCATCCAGCGGGAAAAGCAGGACCTGATCCTGTCGGCCGCACTGGAGGTGTTCTCCGTGCACGGCTTCCGCGGCGCCACCATCGACCAGATCGCCGAGGTGGCGGGGATGAGCAAGCCGAACCTGCTCTACTATTTCCCCCGCAAGGAAGAGATCTATCGACGGCTGCTGGCGGAAATGCTGGACACCTGGCTGGCGCCGCTGCGGGGAATGAACCCGGATGGCGACCCCTTCCCCGAGATCCGCTCCTATATCCGGCGGAAGCTCGAAATGGCGCGGGATTTTCCGCGCGAATCACGGCTGTTCGCCAACGAGATGCTGCAGGGCGCCCCGCGGGTGAAGGAGATGATCGAGGTCGACCTCAAGGCGCTGGTCGACGAAAAGGCCAAGGTGCTGCTGGGCTGGATGGACGAGGGCAAGCTGGCCCGCACCGACCCCTATCACCTGATCTTTTCGATCTGGGCGACAACGCAGCACTATGCCGATTTCGACGTGCAGGTGCAGGCGGTGCTGGGGCCGGGACGGAACGGAGAAGGCCGCTTCGAGGATGCCGCGCGCTATCTCGAAAACCTGTTCATGCACGGGCTGGCGGCACGGTCGCGGGCCGGTTCGCCGGCATAGCAAAACGGGGCGCCGGAGCGCCCCGCTTCAGCGGCCTGGTCAGCCGGATCAGCTCTTTTTCGGAGCCGCGGCGGTTTCCTGTTCGGTCTGGGCGCCGGTCTTCGGGCGGGCCGGGCCAAGGACGGGCTTTTCGCCCATGGGCTCGCTGTTGAGGATGCTGAACTCCCCCTTGTCGTCGATCGAGGGGCCGGCGGTCCAGCGCCCTTCCGGCGGCGTATCGTTCAGCATGTGGCTGAAATAGGCATAGGAGAATTCGCGCGTTTCTTCCGACTGGGGGTGGCTGTTGGGGATAGGGAAGGCGCCCTTGTCGCCGCCGAGTTCCTCGAGCGCCGCCTTCCACTGGTTCTGGTGCATGGCATCGCGGGCGATCAGGAACTGCAGCATGTCCTTCATGCCCGGATCACTGGTCATGTTGTAGAGCCGCACGGCCAGGACCCGGCCGGTGGCTTCAGCCATGACGTTTGCCGTCATGTCGGCGGCGATGTTGCCGCTGGCATAGATGTGGCTCATGTCGAAGGGCACGCCGTCGCTGTCGACCGGCATGGCCGACATACCCGAGGACAGGATGTTCTTGAGGTTCACCCCGCCCATTACGGCGCTGGCGATCGGGTCCTTGGCGACCTCGTCCTTGAGGCCGACCGGGGCGCCTTCGAGGTTGAGGGCCACGGCCGTCGCCAGCATCTCGATATGGCCGAGTTCCTCGGTGGCGGTGTTGAGCAGCATGTCCTTGTACTTCGGATTGCCGCGGGCACCCATGGCCTGGAAGAAGTACTGCATGCAGACGCGAATTTCGCCCTCGACGCCGCCGATTGCCTGCTGCAGGGCACGCGCGAACAGCGGATCCGGGGTGTCGACGCGCACCGGATACTGCAGTTTGCCATCTGTGTAGAACATGCTGATCTCCGTCGTGGGATTGGAGACCAGTGAACACGATCGGGGTGACACCGTTGCGAAATTCGCGGCGGGTGCGATGCGTGTTAACCCGCTGACAGCTCGGCGTCAGCCGGGCGGCAGACCGGCGGCAATGGGGTGGAGGATCTCGGAGCGCGCCGCCGTGGTGTTGGCTGCGGTGGCGGACAGCATGGCGAGGATCAGCAAGGTCAGCACTACGGCAATGCGCATCGGAACACCTCCGAACTCGGGTGGCAGTTCTGGCGCCGGATGCCGCAGAGGTCAATCACGCCGTTAAGACGTGATTAACCGTCAATCTTTGCACAAATGCGACGATCAGCCGGCCAACAGGCCGCTGGTGCGAACGCCGTCGAAGACGAACTGCACGGCAAGGGCGGCGAGCAGGATGCCGACCACGCGCGACACCACCGAAAGCCCGGTCAAGCCGAGCAGGCGCTGGATCGGCATGGCCACGAGCAGGGTGATCCAGGCGAGGGCAAGAACCGAGATCAGCGCCGCAATCACCAGCCAGAAATCCCCATCCGTACCGGCACCGGTGGACAGCAGGATCACGGCACTGATCGCGCCAGGACCGGCCAGGAGCGGCATGGCGAGCGGGAACACGGAGATATCCTGCGCCTTGCGCGCTTCGTCCTCTTCCTCATGCGTGGTGCCGGTGCCGCCGGAATGGCGGGCAAAGACCATGTCGATGGCTATCAGCAGCAGCAGCACGCCACCGGCGGTACGAAGGGCCGGGATGGTGATGCCGAAAACATCGAGGATGGCGTTGCCGAGGAAGGCGAAGAAGATCAGGATGACCAGCGCAATGACCACGCCACGGGTGGCGAACAGCCGCCGCTCGGCCGGGGTGTTGTCCTTGGTGAGCGCTGCAAAGATGAACGCGATATCGGCGACGCCAACAGTGGCGAACAGGGTGGCGAAGGCGATGAGGAAGGGGGAGGTGTCCATCGCTCAGCCGCGCCGCCGCTCGATGGCGTCCCAGATCATCACGGCGATGTCGGGGCCGCCGAAGCGCTTGATCTCGCGGATGCCGGTGGGGGAGGTGACGTTGATCTCCGTGAGGTAGTCGCCGATGACGTCGATGCCGACAAAGATCATGTCCCGCTCCTTGAGCGCCGGGGCGATGGTGGCGCAGATCTCGTGGTCACGCGGGGTCAGCTCGACGAATTCCGGCCGGCCGCCGACGTGCATGTTGGAGCGTGCCTCGCCTTCGGCGGGAATGCGGTTGAGCCCGGCGACTGGCTCGCCATCGATGATGATGATGCGCTTGTCGCCCTTGCGGACGTCGGGCAGATACTTCTGGATCATGAAGGGTTCGCGGAAGCTGTTCTCGAACAGCTCGAGGAGGCTCGCGAGGTTGTGGTCGCCCTCCTGGATAAAGAACACCCCGGCCCCGCCATTGCCGTAGAGCGGCTTGACGATGATGTTGCCGTTCTCCTTGCGGAACTGATGGATCAGCTGGCGATCCCGCGTCACCAGCGTCGGCGGCATCAGTTCGGGAAACTCGGTGACGAGGATCTTTTCCGGCGCGTTGCGAACCGCGGCGGGCGGGTTGACCACCAGCGTCTTGGGATGAATCCGCTCCAGCATGTGCGTGAGCGTGATGTAGTTCATGTCGAAGGGCGGGTCCTGGCGCATCAGCACGACGTCCTGCGTGCCGAGATCGACGCGCTGGGCCTCACCCAGGGTGAAATGCTGGCCCTTTTCCGCATCGGTGACGGTGATCGGCTGCGCCAGGGCGGTGACGCGGTTGTTCTCGAGGGCCAGGGTGTCCGGGGTGTAGTGCAACAGGCTGTGCCCGCGCGCCTGGGCTTCCAGCATCATGGCGAAGGTCGAATCGCCGCGCGGGTTGATGGTCTGGACGTGGTCCATCTGGACGGCGACTTTGAGCGTCATGGGCAGGCGATCCGGCTTGGGGGCGTGAGTGTTGCCATGACATCGCCTGTCGGCGGGAGCGGCGCAAGAGCCTAGAGGCGGAAGGCGTCCACCCGGTGGCTCGGCCAGCGGCCCGGAGACACCAGGACCACGTCGAAGCGGAGGGTGTGCTCGCTGTAGGCGGGATGCTTCATCAGCCAGTATTCGGCGGCCCGGGCGATCCGGTCGGTGTTCACCGCGGCGAGGGTGTGTTCCTCGCTGCTGCCGCGGGCGCGGAACTTGACCTCGACAAAAGCGATGGTGCTGCCGCGCCGGGCCACCAGGTCGATCTCGCCGACCGGGGTGCGGAAGCGGCGCGCGAGGATGCGATAGAACTTGAGGCGGAGCAGCAGCGCCGCGACCGTTTCGCCCCGGTGGCCGCCACGTTCGGCGGCTACGCGGCGGCTATTGGCTGGCCTTGAGCCGGAGGGCGGCATCGTAGACCTCCTTGCGCTTGAGGCCAAAGCGGGCGGCAATCTCGTCGACGGCGGCGCGCAGGGGCTGATCCACCATCGCTTCCTCCAGCGCCGCCTGCCAGTCCTCGGCGGCAACCAGCGTCTCGCTGGCGCCGGCGACGACGATGACCGCCTCCCCCTTCACCTCCTCATCGGCGAAGGCAGCGGCGAGTCCGGCAAGTGTGCCGCGGCGGGTGCGCTCGAAGCGCTTGGTCAGCTCCAGCGCCACCACCGCCTGCCGCTCGCCGAAGCTTTCGGCCATGGCCGCGAGGCTATCGGGAAGCCGGCGGGGCGATTCGTAGAAGACCAGCGTTTCACGTGAATCCCTCATCGCCGACAGTGCGTTGGCGCGGGCCCCGGCCTTTTGGGGCAGGAAACCGCGAAAGCTGAAGCTGTCGGTGGGCAGCCCCGCCACCACCAGCGCGGCGAGCAGGGCGGACGGTCCGGGTATGGGGATGACCGGCAGGTCAGCTTCCGCCATGGCGCGAATCAGCGGGAAGCCCGGATCGGACAGGAGCGGCGTGCCGGCGTCGGAGATCAGCGCAATGACCTCTCCTGCCCCAACCCGGGCCAGGATATCGGCCGCACGCTCGCGCTCATTGTGTTCGTGCAGCGCCATGCGGCGGCCCTTGATGCCGTAGTGGTCGAGCAGCTTGGCGGAGGTGCGGGTGTCTTCGCAGAGGATGGTGCCGGCGGCCGCCAGCGTTTCGAGCGCGCGGATGGTGATGTCGCGCAGATTGCCGATCGGCGTGGAGACGACATAAAGGCCCGCCGGCAAAGGCGGGGCTGGAAAAGGCGTGCCGGCGATGAAGTAGGTGGACTGGTCAGTGGTCATGGCGGCTCACTGTGGCCGCGACCTCGTCCTTCCACAAGCACAGGATGCGGCAGCGTGGCGGCCAGGCACTATGCCGCCAGGTCGGCAACGACGGCGTCGAGCACCGGGAAGCCCTTGTCGGTGACGCGCAGATTGCCGTTGGGCAGGGTTTCAAGAAAGCCGTAGCCCTTGAGAGCGGCGATCTGCACAGGGGAGATCTGGCGGCCGGAAATAGCGGTGAAGCGGGCCGGCGAGATGCCTTCCTTGAGGCGCAGGCCCATGACCAGGAACTCGTCGCCCTGCTCTTCCCAGGTGAGGACATCGTCGGTGACGAGGCCGTGGCCGCGACTGCTGACGCGCTTCTGCCACTCGAAGGGGAGTTTTTCGGCCGCCGTGGCGTGGCGCTGGTTGTTGATCATCAGCCGGCCATGGGCGCCGGGGCCGATGCCGGCATATTCGCCATAGCGCCAGTAGAGCAGGTTGTGCCGCGATTCCTGGCCAGGCACGGCGTGGTTGGAAATCTCGTAGGCCGGCATGCCGGCCTCGGCGGTAAGGTCCTGGGTCAGTTCGTAGAAGTCGGCGGCGAGATCCTCGTCCGGCATCTTCAGCTTGCCGGCCTGATGTAGGTCGAAGTAGCGCGTCCCCTGCTCGATGGTGAGCTGGTAGAGGCTGATATGGCCGCGGGCGAGCCAAAGACCTTCCTTGAGCTCGTCTTCCCAATCCTCCAGCGTCTGGCCGGGGCGGGCATAGATGAGATCGAAACTCGAGCGGTCGAACACCGACTGGGCGATGCGAACGGCAGCAACAGCCTCGTCCACGGTGTGGCGGCGGCCGAGCTCGGCCAACGGGCCGGGCCGCAGCGACTGGACCCCAAGGGAAACACGGTTGACCCCGGCGGTGCGGTAGCCGCGGAAGCGATCGACTTCCACCGAGGTGGGATTGGCCTCGAGGGTGATCTCGGCATTGGACTGCACCGTCCAGTGGCGGGTGATGGCGTCGATGATGCGCTCCACCGCCACCGGGCTCATTAGCGAGGGCGTGCCACCGCCGAAAAAGATCGACTGGACGACGCGGCCGGGGACCAGCGCCGCGGTCGAGGCGATCTCGCGCTCATAGGCGGCGACGAACCCGTCCTCGTCGAAGGGACCGCGGTGAACGTGGGAATTGAAGTCGCAATAGGGGCACTTGGCCGCGCAGAACGGCCAGTGCACGTAAACCCCGAACATGTCGTTGGGGCTAGCGCTCAATCTGGTTCTCCACGAAGAGCGCAAAGGCGCGGGCGCGGTGGCTCAGGCCCTGCTCGCCCGGGGTCCAGGAATGCTTCATTTCCGCCGGCATCTGGCCGAAGGTGATGTCGTAGCCATCGGGCATGAACATCGGATCGTAGCCGTGACCGCGTTCGCCACGGGGCGGCCAGACCAGCTTGCCGTCGCAGCGGCCGTGGTAGATCACGTCGCGGCCATCGGGATGGGCGAGACACAGCGTGGCGTTGAACGAGGCGCGGCGGCGGGAGGGCTCGGTGGCGTTGGCCGCCTGCAGCGCGTCTTCCACCCGCTTCATGGCGCGGTTGAAGTCGCGCGGCACCCCGGCCCAGTCGGCCGTGTAGACGCCGGGGTTGCCATTGAGAGCATCGACGCAGAGGCCCGAATCGTCGCTGAGCGCCAGCATGCCCGACCCCTGGGCGGCAGCATGGGCCTTGAGGCGCGCGTTCTCGGCAAAGGTAGTGCCGGTTTCCTCAGGCTCGGGCAGGCCGAGCTCGCCGGCGGAGACAAGCTCGAGGCCGAACGGGGCAAACAGCTCCTGGAATTCGGCGAGCTTGCCGGCATTTTGGGTGGCCAGCACCAGCCGGTCGCCTTCGCGCAGGCGTGGAATGGCGGTCATCGCTTGGTACTGCCGCTAGCGAGGGGCTCGCCCTCCCCCTTGAGGGGAGGGTGGGGGAGCGGATGGCTCGGTGACACGCCGACGGAGCCCCTCCCCTGCCCCTTCCCCTCTAAGGCGACGGGAGCCAGATCGAGAGCTCGGCAGATGTCGTTCCAGATGGCGCAGTCAGGGGAAGGCTTTCTCATGCTTCGAGCGCCGCCTTCTGGATCAGGCTCAGTTCGCCGATGCCCTTTTCGGCGAGGAGCATCAGCTGGTCGAGTTCCTCGCGGCTGAAGGGGGCGCCTTCGGCAGTGCCCTGAATTTCGACGAACTTGCCCGAGCCGGTCATGACGAAATTGGCGTCGGTCTCGGCCTCGACGTCCTCGAGGTAGTCGAGATCGAGCAGCGGGGTGCCGCGATAGACACCGCAGGACACCGCGGCGACCGAGTCACGGATCGCCTGGCCCTTGGTCAGCTTGCGCTCGTCCATCCAGCGGATGGCTTCGGCCAGCGCGATATAGGCCCCGGTGATCGAGGCGGTGCGGGTGCCGCCATCGGCCTCGAGCACGTCGCAGTCGAGAGTCACCTGGTTCTCGCCGAGCTTTTCGAGATCGACCACGGCGCGGAGCGAGCGGCCGATCAGGCGCTGGATCTCCTGGGTGCGGCCCGACTGCTTGCCGGCGGTGGCCTCGCGGCGGGTGCGGGTGCCGGTGGCGCGCGGCAGCATGCCGTATTCGGCGGTCACCCAGCCCTGGCCCTTGCCGCGCAGCCAGCCGGGGAGGCTCGTTTCCACCGAAGCGGTCACCAGCACCTTGGTGTTGCCGAAGCTGACGAGGCAGGAGCCTTCCGCCTTCATGGCGACGCCGCGCTCGATGGTGACGGCGCGCATCTGGTTGGGCTCACGGCCGGAAGGGCGCATCGGGAATCCAGGGTCGTTGCAGTTAACCGCGTCTTAACCCTACGAAGCCCCCGCCACAAGCGCCGGAGCCTTGGCGCGGGGCGGCTATGCGCTTAAATAGGAGAGCACAGTTAAAGCCGACGATTTGAATCGAAACCCCCATGCGTCCAGCCGAAGACTTTCTCTCCGTGCTCAACGCGCGCAGCCAGGACATCTTTCGAAAGATCGTCGAACGGTATCTCGAAACCGGTGCGCCGGTTGGCTCGCGCGATGTCAGTCGCATGCTGCAGGTGGAACTGTCGCCCGCCTCGGTGCGCAACGTCATGGCCGACCTTGAGGATCTGGGGCTGATCGCGGCGCCGCACACCTCTGCCGGCCGCGCGCCGACCCAGGAAGGGCTGCGCTTTTTCGTCGATGCCATGCTCGAAGTGGGTGATGTCGACGAGCGCGAGCGTCATCGCATCGCCCATTCGATCGGCGGGCAGGCGCAGGGCCGGGTCGAAGACGTGCTGACCGAGGCCAGCCAGCTGTTGAGTGGGCTCAGCCACGGCGCCGGCGTTGTCATCGCCGTCAAGGCCGACATCGTGCTCAGGCATCTTGAATTCGTGCGGCTCGATGCGGCCCGCGCCATGGCTGTCCTGGTGGGCCAGGACGGGCAGGTGGAAAACCGCATCATGGAGCTGCCGCCCGGCTACACCGCGTCAGCGCTCCAGCAGGCGGGCAACTACCTTGCCCACCATGTGGTGGGCCACACGCTGTCGGAGGCGCGCAAGGCTCTGGCCGAGCAAAGGGCGCTGCAACGGGCCGAACTCGACGAGTTGACGGTGAAGCTCGTCGATGCCGGCATTGCCACGCTCAGCCGCCCGGGGCCCGACAATGAGCCCACCGTGATCGTGCGCGGTCGCGCCAATCTGATCAATGAGGCCATGGCGTCCGACGATCTCGAGCGGATGCGGCAGCTGTTCGATGAACTCGAGAGCAAGGACGGGCTGCTGGAACTGCTCGGGGACACCGAGAAGGCGCAGGGCGTGCGCATCTTCATCGGTTCGGAGAACAAGTTGTTCTCCCTGTCCGGCTCGTCGGTGATCCTCAGCCCCTACAAGGATGCGAGCGACAAGGTGGTCGGCGTGCTCGGCGTCATCGGGCCGACGCGGCTCAACTATGCGCGCATCGTGCCGGTGGTGGATTACACCGCCAACGTCATAACCGCGATGATGGCGCGACGCGACCGCTGAACCTTGCGGCCTCCAAAGGGTTGAAAATAGGAACCCGGTGGCCGATATGGCTCAGCAAAACTCCCAACCAATTCGGACAGTGAAATGATGAGCGACGAAACCGCCGCCCAGGCAACAGAGGCCGAGATCGAGACCCCCGCCGAGGAGACCCCCGAGGTCGACCCGCTGGAGGCGCTGCGCGCCGAAAATGCCGAGTTGCGTGACCGGCTGCTGCGCAGCGTCGCGGAAATGGAGAATCTGCGCAAGCGCACCGAACGCGACGTGGCCGACACCCGGTCCTACGCGATCTCCAGCTTTGCCCGCGATATGCTGAGCGCCACCGATGCGCTGAGCCGGGCGCTCACCATGCTGCCGGCGGAAGCGCGGGAATCCACCGACCCGACCGTGAAGTCGCTGATCGAGGGAATCGAGCTGGCCGAGCGCGAAATGCAGCGGCTCCTCGGCAAGCACGGGGTGACGCCGATCGAGGCCGAAGGGCAGAAGTTCGACCCGCACCGGCACCAGGCGATGTTCGAGGTCCCTGATCCGTCGCGCCCGGAAGGCACGGTGGTGCAGGTGGTGCAGGCGGGCTTTGCAATCGGCGACCGCGTGCTGCGGCCGGCCATGGTCGGCGTTGCCAAGGGCGGCCCGAGCCACGCCCCCGGCGAAGAAGCGGTCGACAAGAGCGCCTGAGGCCTGTTGCCGATAACTCGGTGTCATCCCAGCGAAAGCGGGAATGGCACGGGGTTGTGGCGGTGAGGTACCGGAGAGGCGCCCGGCGCCTACCCCAGAATCTCCCGGCTCATCACCCGCCGCACCCCGGCCGCGTCCATGTCGGCGAGGGCCCGTTGCAGCGAACCATTGCTGTCGATGGCGCGGGATGCATCCTCGATCACGGTGACGTCGAACCCGGCGGCAGCGCCATCGACGGCGGTCCAGCCGACGCAGAAGTCGAGTGCGAGGCCGACGACGAACAGCCGGGCAAGATCACGCTCGTTGAGATATCCGGCAAGGCCGGTGGTGGTCTCCCGGTCGGCCTCCTCGAAGCCGGAGTAGGAATCGATCTGCTGATTATACCCCTTGCGGATGATCAGCTGCGCGTGGGGAATGCTGAGCCCGGCCGAAATCTCGGCGCCGCGGGTGCCCTGCACGCAATGGTCGGGCCACAGCACCTGCTGGCCATAGGGCAGTTCGACCAGCTCGAACGGAGCCTTGCCCGGATGCTGGCTGGCAAAGGAGATGTGGTCGGCCGGGTGCCAGTCCTGGGTGAGAACCACGTTGCGGAAGCGCTTGGCCAGTTGGTTGATGAGCGGCACGATTTCGTCGCCACCAGCGACGGCGAGGCTGCCTTCGGGCAGGAAGTCATACTGCATGTCGACCACGACCAGAACGTCGTCGGGGTTGATGGCGATGGTCATGGGGCGGTCTCTCCGGGCCTCGGTCATTAACCTCTTGGCGCAGATTGCCCTTTCCGGAGCGCCGGGGGCAAGGTGCAATCTCTTGGCGGCGCCGCGGCGGCGTGGCAAAAGAAGGGACCGGCGGCGCGCTCGCCCCGGCTGAGGGACCTTTCCAGATGCAGACCTTGATCAAGGGCGGCCTTGCCGCCCTGGCGCTCGTTGTGGGCGCCGCTTCCGTGCAGGCGCAGGACATCGAGTTCACGCTGTACAACAGCAGCTCGCAGACGCTGCACTATTTCTATGCGGCGCCAAGCAATACCGACGACTGGGGTGACGACCTGCTGGGCGACACCGGCACGCTCGAGGCCGGATACGAGGCCAATGTGTTCATCGGCGACGGCTCCGACCAGTGCCTCTATGACTTCCGCTTCGAAACCGCCGAGGGCGGCCTGCTCGAGGCCTGGGCAGTCGATATCTGCTCGCTCGGCAGCTACACCATCACCGACTGAGCCAGAGCGAGGAGCGGCGCCTCCCGTTCGGGGGCGTTTCCGCCGTCACCAGCATTGTTGCAGCGCCGCCCAACCGGGTTGGCGCTGCACCTTTTTCGGCTGGCCAAATGTGGCGTGCGGCGCTTGAAGCGGTTGTGGCACCCCCCTATATACCGCCCGAGGCCCGGTCGCCGGGCACATGTTTTCCAGGGAACCCCGGCCCCAGGCCAAGGCGCCGCTTCGCCAGAAGGGCTCCGCGACGGGTTTGCTATAGAGAGGCTAGAGTAAATGGCTAAAGTCATCGGTATCGACCTCGGCACCACCAACAGCTGTGTGGCCGTGATGGACGGATCGAACCCGAAGGTGATCGAGAATGCGGAGGGCGCGCGCACGACCCCTTCCATCGTCGCTTTCACCGGCGACGGCGAACGTCTGGTCGGCCAGCCGGCAAAG
>JAEYXQ010000100.1 GCA_023431205.1 Pseudomonadota bacterium
GCCCGGTGCAGGCGCGATACCTCGCGCTCATGCTGCAGCGCCGCCTCGGCCCGCATTCCCGTGCGCAGCCCGCGCACCAGGATGATGGCGACAAGCACGCCGGCCGCCAGCGTCGCCAGCAGGTAGCCGATCACTTCGAACAGGATCTGCCGCCGGCTCTCGCGCACCACGGCCTGCCGGGCGCGCCCATCCAGCATGCCGGCATTGGCGAAGTCACGCATGCTCAGCGCCAGCTTCTGCGCAGTGTCGTGCAGATCGACGATCGCCGCCGCATCGTCTGGCTGAAGCGTCGCGAGTGCAGGACGATGCTCCTCCAGCATCGTGCGCATCGCGGCCACTTCGTCGTCATAGCCCATGGCCGCAACGCGGCTGGTCATCTGGCCTTCCTCGAACAGCCTTATGCGGCTGTCGAGCAGGTCATAGCGCAGCACCACTTCGTCCAGCTGCACCCGCCCGGCTTCGAATTGCAGCGCGGTGTCGGCCAGCCGCATGGCTTCATACTGACCCTGGCTGGAAAACCAGATCACGCCCTCAGCCGGTTCGCCGCTTAGCCGGTTCTCGTTGAGGGCGAGTCGCGTTACCGCCGTCAGCAGCAGCACGAACAGCACCGTCACGGCGAGGGCTGCGGCGAGAAACGACCGCGAGATCCACGGCCGCTCCGTCATTGCACGCGGAGGGCCTTGAGCTGCCACACCCAGCGGTCATGCAGCCGCCGGTCCTGCAGTTCCGGATGCTGGTCGCGCGGATAAACGATCCAGATCGGCCCCTTGTCGCTGACCTTCATCTCTTCGCCGTCCATGGTGGTCGCCAGCAGCACGTCGAAGTTCTGGAAGTCCTCCATCGGCACTTCCACCGTGTAGTCGTTGAGGGCAGAAGCCATCACCGTGCTGCCCTCGGCGCCCACACGCTCGAGCACTGTCCGGGCGAGGACGCCCGAGAAGGCCGGCACCCCGTCCGTCCAGGGGGTCGAGGTTTCGATCTCGGTCAGTCCCAGCGCCTGGAGCATCTCCCGGTCGAAGGCGGCGCCTTCATCCGTGTTGATCACCGCGATATTACCACTGACCAGCAGGATCACCGGTCCCTCGGGGGCCGGCAGCGGCTCTGCCGCCCAGGCTGCCGGAAGCACCAGCGCCATCGTCATCGCTGTCAGCGCAGTGGCCGCTACACTCACACGTCCGCGTACCAGACCTGATACCCACCCCGACGAAAACATGGCTGAACCTCAACTACACGCCCCAAGTAATCGCAACTATCTACGCTTGGCCGTCGAGAAACGCATCTAAAATCGCATGATCTCGTCCGGCCTCTGTCTTGCTTTCCGTTGCTCGCTTGGGCTGGAACCGATTCTGCGTCAGGAGCTTAGCTCCAGGACCCGACTCTCCAGCAAAGCATCAACATGCCCCTCGCCGACAAACTCCTCGTCCTCGCCGTCGGCGCCCAGGTCCTGCTGACCCTCTCTGTTCTGGTGGCGCTCGGTTTCGAGCGGGTGCCGCGCATCGCTCGTGGCGAGATCAGGGTCGCCGATATCGCCGTCGAGCGCACCGCATACCCGCTCAGGGCGAGGTTGCTTTCCAACAACCTCGACAACCAGTTCCAGCTGCCCGTTCTGTTCTTCGTTGCCGCGCTTCTGGCGCTGTGGACCGGCGCTCCTTCATGGTGGGAGGTCTCTGCCGCCTGGGTGTTCGTGGCGCTGCGCTATGTCCACGCTGCCATCCACGTAACCACCAACCGGGTTCATCGGCGCTTCTTCGCATACACCGCCGGCCTTGCGGTGTTGGCCATGCTCTGGCTAATGCTCCTCATCCGCATCATCACCGCTTGAGCCCCATGCGCCTTCCTGGACGCCTCTCTGCCGCCATCGACGTTCTCACCGAAGTGGAGAACCGCCGTCGCCCGGTATCCGAAGCGCTGAAGTCTTGGGGGCAGGCCAACCGCTTTGCCGGAGCCGGGGACCGCGCCGCCATCGGCAACCTCGTCTACGACGCCCTGCGTCGCCGCGCCTCGCATGCCGCCCGAATGGGCGACAGCTCGCCGCGAAGTCTCGTCCTCGCCGTTGCCGTTTGCGATTGGGGCGAGAACCCCGAGGCTTTGTCACAGAGCTTCACCGCCGACACCCATGCGCCCGAGCCGTTGACGGAAGCCGAGATCACTCTCCTTTCGGCGCCGGCGCCCGAGATGCCGCCCCACATCGCCGCCGACGTACCCGAGTGGCTTGCCCCTTCGCTCGAGCGTGCCTTAGGCGACAGCTGGATCGAGGAAGGCCGCGGTTTCGCCGGCCGGCCGTCGCTGGATCTGCGGGCAAACACGCTGAAGTCGAGCCGCGAGCGCGTGCTCAAGTCCCTCGCCCGTTTCGATCCGCACCCGACCGCCATCGCTCCCCTCGGCGTCACCATGCCCGCCGGAGCCCGCGACGCGCGTACCCCCAACGTCACCACCGACGAACGCTACCTCAAGGGGTGGTTCGAGGTGCAGGACCAGGGCAGCCAGATTGTGGCGACCCTCGCCAACGGCAGGCCCGGCGACCAGGTGCTCGATCTTTGCGCCGGGGCAGGGGGCAAGACCCTCGCGCTTGCCGCCGCCATGGATAACCGCGGCCAGATCTTCGCCTATGACAGCGATCGTGCCCGCCTTGCCCCGATCTATGATCGGCTCAAGCGCAACGGCGCCCGCAACGTGCAGGTCCGCGCCCCCGAACCCGGCGCCCTCGATGACCTCGCCGGCAAGATGGACCGCGTCGTCGTCGACGCACCCTGCACCGGCACCGGCACCTGGCGCCGCCGCCCCGACACCAAGTGGAAGCTCACGCCCGAGCTCCTCGCCCAGCGCTTGGTTGACCAGTCCGCCGTCCTCAACCAGGCCGTCGGCTTCCTCAAGCCCGGCGGCCACCTCGTCTACATCACCTGCTCCATCCTGCCGCAGGAGAACGACGATCAGGTGCGGGCGCTACTCGCAACCCAAGCCAACCTCGCGGTCGTTCCCGCCACGGAAGCATGGCAGGCCGCCTTCGGTACCTCGATCCCGACCGGCCTTGCGACCGAGCTTGGCGGCGTCGTTCTGACGCCCCACCGCACCGGCACGGATGGCTTCTACTGCATGGTCCTGCGCCGCACCGCCTAGCCGGCCCGCGGCTAGGAACTTGCCACCGGTACCGCCCCGTCCCGCGGCTCACGCCGAAGCCGTGGCTCGAGCCGCCGCGCCCACTCCACCACCGGCCGTTCCAGCACCCTGAAGCTCACCGTCGCCACCACCAGCGTCAGCCCGATGACGAGCGCACCGGTGATCAGCCAGGTGCTCCACCCCAGCGGACCGGAGGTCTCGAACGATCCCGGCACCACCCGCTCGATCAGCCACATGATCAGGAAGTGCCAGATATAGATGCCGAAGGAAATTTCCGCGATGAACCGCACCGGCCGGGCATCCAGCTTCCGCCCCGCAGCCACCGAACCCGGCAGCGCCACCAGCGCCACGCCCACCAACAGCGGCATCCATGGAAAGGCATAGGGCACCCCAAGCCACCCAAAGCCCTCCGTCAGTTCACCCACGCCCATGCTCATCAGCACGCCCATCCCGACGATTGCCAGCACCCCGGCAAGGTCGAACCCCCAATGACGCCGCCCGGCCAGCTGCACCTGCACCCCTGCCGCCAGCGCCCCGACCGCAAAGATCGCAAAGAACCCGATCGGGTTGAACCGCGGCATCCACGCCTTGGCCCCGCCCACCAGCCCGAACTGCCAGCCGCGCTCGACCTCGTCGATCGGCGCCCAGTGCACCACCAGCACGTGCCCCACCAGCACGATGCCGATCACGCCCACCCACAACAGCCGCGCCGTGGCTCCCCTGGCGCCCAGCGCAAACAGCCCCGCCAGCGCCATCGGCAGCAGCAGGTATGAGGTCACTTCGAAGCCGATCGACCAGAGCGGGCCATTGTTGTCGACCGGAAACAGCGTCACCCAGTGCCAGTCGCTGACCAGCAGCGCTCCTGCCACGAACCGCGTCACCCGCTCGGCATCCAGCACCTTGCCGCCCAGCCACAGGTCCAGCAGCAGGCTGGCCACCAGCGCCAGCCAGAAGCCTGGCAGGATTCGCGCCATCCGCCGCAGCGCATACACCTTCAGCGACGGCATCGGCTTGCCGGCATCCAGCGCCAGCCAGAACGGCCGCGCCAGGAGGAACCCGCTCAGCACGAAGAACACCGACACCCCGAAGCTGCCCAGCGTCAGCCAGCGGATCAGCGGCTGCACCGTCTCCGGCGCCGAGCCCAAATCCATGCGGAACGCCAGGTGGTGCATCAGCACGGCAAGGCACGCCAGCGCCCGCAGGCAGTCGGCACCGCTCAGTCGATTTTCCGTCACCCGCATCCCTCCAACTTGCCGGCACGGCAACGCGCCATCGGCACTGCCCGTTTCGCGTCCGCCATGCAAGGCCGGCCTGCATCCGATGCGCTTGCGAAAACGGCGCGTTGGCGATAAGGGCTCGCCATGCAAACCCCCGCCAGCGCCGCCCCCACCGAGTCCATCCTCATCGTCGATTTCGGCTCGCAGGTCACTCAGTTGATCGCCCGCCGCATCCGCGAGACCGGGGTGTACTGCGAAATCCACCCCTTCCAGAACGCCGGTGCCGCCGTCGCCGCCCTCAAGCCCGCCGGCATCGTGCTCTCGGGCAGCCCCGCCTCGACCCTCGACGAGAACGCGCCGACCATCGATCCGGCCGTGTTCGAGGCCAATGTGCCGATCCTCGGCATCTGCTACGGCCAGCAGGCGCTGTGCATGGCCCTCGGTGGCCGTGTTGAAGCTGGCCATCACCGTGAGTTCGGCCGCGCCGAAGTCACCGCCCACAAGCCTTCGGCGCTTTATGACGGCGTCTGGGAAGTCGGGACTCAGCATCAGGTCTGGATGAGCCATGGCGACCGCGTCGTGGCGCTTCCGGAAGGCTTCGAGGTCGTCGGCACCTCCGCCAACGCCCCCTTCGCCGTGATTGCCAACGAGGCCCGCCGCATCTGGGCCGTGCAGTTCCACCCCGAGGTGGTGCACACGCCCGATGGCGCCAGGCTCTACGCCAACTTCGTCCACAAGATCTGCGGTATTCAGTCCAGCTGGACCATGGCCGCCTACCGCTCGCGCATGATCGACAAGATCCGCGAGCAGGTCGGCACCGGCCGTGTCATCTGTGGCCTCTCCGGTGGCGTCGACTCCTCGGTCGCCGCGGTCCTGATCCACGAGGCCATCGGCGATCAGCTCACCTGCATCTATGTCGACCACGGCCTGATGCGCCTCAACGAATCCGAGCAGGTCGTCGGCATGTTCCGCGACCAGTTCAACATCCCCCTGGTCCATGTCGACGCGGCCGACCTGTTCATCGGCGAACTCGAAGGCCAGTCCGACCCCGAGACCAAGCGCAAGATCATCGGCCGGCTGTTCATCGAGGTGTTCGAAGACGAGGCCAAAAAGCTTGGCGGCGCCGAGTTCCTGGCCCAGGGCACGCTCTATCCCGACGTCATCGAATCCGTCTCCTTCACCGGCGGCCCCTCGGTCACCATCAAGTCCCACCACAATGTCGGCGGCCTGCCCGAGCGCATGAACATGCAGCTCGTCGAGCCGCTGCGGGAGCTGTTCAAGGACGAGGTCCGCGCCCTCGGCCGCGAACTGGGCATCCCTGAAAGCTTCATCGGCCGCCACCCCTTCCCGGGTCCCGGTCTTGCCATTCGCTGCCCGGGCGGCATCACCCGCGAGAAGCTGGATATTCTGCGCCAGGCCGACGCCATTTATCTCGACGAGATCCGCAAGGCCGGCCTTTACGACCAGATCTGGCAGGCCTTTGCCGTCTTGCTGCCGGTGCAGACCGTCGGCGTCATGGGCGATGGTCGCACCTACGAGTTCGTCTGCGCCCTCCGTGCCGTGACCTCGGTCGATGGCATGACGGCCGACTTCTACCAGTTCGACATGAACTTCCTCGGCCGCGCCGCCACCCGCATCATCAACGAAGTCCGTGGCATCAACCGCGTCGTTTATGACGTGACCAGCAAGCCCCCGGGCACCATCGAATGGGAATAGGCGTCACCATCGGGTGACGCCGTCCGGCGCGCGGCGAACCGCGCGTTTGCATCTGGTTGCCACCATGCTAGACGTGCCCGCAACTTCAGCAATCGAGCGCCGGACGGTCATGTCGCAGGACAACATCTTTCACGAAGTCGACGAGGAACTGCGCAGCGACCGCATGCGAAAGCTGTGGCGCCGCGTCATGCCCTATGTGATCGGTGCGGCCGTCGGTGTCGTCGCCATCGTTGCCATCAACGAGGGCTGGCAGTGGTACCACGCCAACAACGCCGCCCAGTCCTCCGACGAGTTCTATGCAGCTCTCGACCTTGCCGATGGCGGTGACGTCGCCGCTGCCCAGGCGCAGCTGGATCAGCTGGCTGCCGATGGCTCGGGCAGTTACCCGGTGCTCGCCCAGTTCGCCAAGGCCGGCCTTCTCGCCCGCGGGGGCAATGCCGCCGAGGCCGTGGCGCTCTACGATTCTCTCGCCAACACCCAGTCCGACATCCGCCTGCGCGAACTGGCGCTGGTCCTTGCCGGCAGTCTGCTGGTCGATACCGGCACCGTGGCCGATGTGGAGGCACGCGTCGGCACCATCGCCGTCGAGGGCAATCCGCTGCGCAACGCCGCCCGCGAAACGCTCGGCCTCGCCCAGTACAAGGCGGCCGACTATGCCGCCGCCCAGGCGAGCTTCGAAGCAGTGCTCAACGATCCGCTGGCGCAGTCCACCATCCGCAACCGCATGGGCTACTACCTTGCCCAGATGCTGGCCGCCGGTGTGATCACGGAAACGCCGGAAGCGGAGGCTGCTGCTGAAGCCATCGACGAAGCCCTGACCGGCGGCGACGCCATCACCGCCGAACCCGCGGCCAACTAGCCGCTGCGGCGCAGAACGGATTTGCTGCCATGACCGTCACCGTTGCCATTGTCGGTCGCCCCAATGTCGGCAAGTCGACCCTGTTCAATCGCCTGGTCGGGCGCAAGATTGCGCTGGTCGACGACACGCCGGGCGTCACCCGCGACCGCCGTGAGGCCGAAGGCCGTATCGCCGACCTCACCTTCAGGTTGCTGGACACCGCCGGCTACGAGGACGTCACCGGTGACAGCCTGGAATCCCGCATGCGCCAGCAGACCGAGCTGGCCATCCGCGACGCCGACGTCATCCTGTTCATGATCGATGCCCGGGCCGGCGTGACCCCGCTCGACGAGCGCTTCGCCCGCGTCCTGCGCAAGGCCGGCAAGCAGGTGCACCTCGTGGGCAACAAGGCCGAGAGCGGCTCTGCCGAGGCAGGGCTGGTGGAAGCCTTCAAGCTCGGCTTTGGCGAGGCTATTCCCCTGTCCGCCGAACATGGCCTCGGTCTCTCCGAACTCTATTCCATCGTCTCGGCTGCCATCGACGAAGCCGCGGAGAAGAGTGGCGATGGCGAAGGCCTCGAAGACGAAGAACTGCCCGAAGTCGACGTCACCATCACCGGCGACATGCTGGAAGGGGAGGGCGAGGAAGCCACCCTGCGCTGGAATCCGCGGCGTTACCTCAACGTCGCCATCGTGGGCCGCCCCAATGCCGGCAAGTCGACGCTGATCAACCGCATGGTCGGCGAGGACCGCGTGCTCGTCGGCCCCGAGGCGGGCATCACCCGCGATTCCATCCTGGTGCCGTGGGAGTGGGAAGGTCGTACCATCAACCTGGTCGACACCGCCGGCATCCGTCGCCGCTCGCGCGTTACCGGCAAGCTCGAGAAGCTGGCGGTCGGGGATTCCCTGCGCTCGATCCAGTATGCCGAGATCGTGGTGCTCATGCTCGACGCCACCATCCCGTTCGAGAAGCAGGATCTGGCCCTTGCCGACCTCGTCGAGCGCGAAGGCCGCGCCATGGTTATCGCTCTCAACAAGTGGGACTTGATCGAGGACAAGAACAAGGCGCTGAGCGAACTGCGCGAGGCCTGCGAGCGCCTGCTGCCGCAGCTGCGCGGCATTCCGCTGGTGCCGATCTCGGGCCTCACCGGGCGCAACATCGATCGGCTGATGGAAGCCATCTTCGGGATCGAGCGCTCGTGGAACGCCCACGTCTCCACCGCGCGCCTCAACCGCTGGCTCTCCGGCATGGTGCAGAGCCATCCGCCGCCGGCCGTGTCCGGCCGCCGCCTCAAGCTGCGCTACATGACGCAGGCCAAGACCCGGCCGCCCAGCTTCATCGTCTTCGCCTCCCGTCCCGAGGCGTTGCCGATGGCCTACCAGCGCTACCTGGTCAATGGCATCCGCGAAGCCTTCGACATCAAGGGCACGCCGATCCGGCTCTGGGTGCGTGGCAATTCCGAAAACCCCTACGATCCGGACCGCAAGTAGCCACGCGCGGCATATTATCCACAGCCATGGTGCAACTCACCGCCTTGCCTCTATATTGATGGGGCCATAAGCGACCCGATGCTGATTGCGGGGCCGCAAGACATGACACTCCATTGTTCGCTGAAATCCTTATCGTCGTCGTCCTGACCGTCATCAACGGCCTGTTGGCCATGTCGGAACTGGCCGTCGTTTCCGCCCGCCCCGCCCGCCTTCGTCCCTTGGCAGAGCAGGGCAACCGTGGCGCCGCTACCGCCATCGAACTCGCCGAGGATCCGGGCAAGTTTCTCTCCTCCGTTCAGATCGGCATCACCCTTGTCGGCATCCTGTCCGGTGCTTTTTCCGGTGCCACACTGGGTGGACGCCTGGCCTCCTGGCTGCAGAGCGTCGGAGCCAGCGACGCGGTCGCCAACTTCGTCGGTGTGGGCGGCGTGGTCGTGCTCATCACCTATCTTTCCTTGATCATCGGCGAACTTGTTCCCAAGCAGATTGCGCTGCGTGACGCCGAAGGCGTGGCCACGCGCGTCGCCATACCAATGAAGATCCTGGCCAGGGTCGGCTCGCCGATCGTGTGGATCCTCGATGTGTCCGGCAAGCTGGTGCTGCGCCTGCTGGGGCAGGGCGGAGAAGCCGAGGAAAAGGTCACCGAGGAAGAGGTCAAGACCATCATCGCCGAGGCGACCACCGCTGGCGTGATCGAAACGGAAGAGCATTCCATGATCGCCGGCGTCATGCGCCTGGCTGACCGCTCTGCCCGCGGCCTCATGACCCCTCGCCTGGAAGTGGAGGTCATCGACCTCAGTGACGATGTCGAGGAGATCCGTGAGACCATCCTCAACAGCCACCGCTCGCGCTTGCTGGTTCAGGACGGCGACTCCGACTCCATCATCGGCGTCGTCGCCATCAAGGACATCATCAGTGTTTTCGCCGGTAACCAGCCGCTCGACCTGCGCAAGTTCGTCCAGCCGGTGCCGGTGGTGATGGATCATGCCGAGGCGCTGGACGTTGTCCGCGCCATCCGCAATTCCACCGTCCACATGGCACTGGTAGTCGACGAATACGGCCATTTCGAAGGCATCGTCACCTCGGGCGATATCCTCGAGGTCATCACCGGCGTCTTCCAGGAAGAAACCGGCGACGACCCGGCCCTGGTGGAACGCGAGGACGGCTCCTGGCTCGTTGCCGGCTGGATGCCGGTCGACGAATTCAGCGACAGGCTCAGCATCAACATCCCGCGCGATGCCAAGTACGAAACCGTCGCCGGCTACGTGCTGTCCATCCTCAACCACCTGCCGACGGTGGGCGAAACCGTGGAGCACAACGGCTGGAAGATCGAAGTCGTCGACCTCGACGGCCGCCGCATCGACAAGCTGCTGATGACCCGCCTGGCCTAGCGCCAGGCGCCGCTGCCTGCAGTTCTCGCTACTGTGGGGGTCACCGCGGGGCGGGGACGTCTTCCGGCGCACGCAATGCTCCAAAGACCTCATCCTGAGCCTGTCGAAGGACGAGGTCGCGGGCGCAGTACCCGGAAACTAGATCTCTTCGGAACTGCCGTCAGCGTCGAACAGCCAGCCTGTCTGCGTCACCGCGGGGCTCAGCAGGTCCACCAGCTTCGGCGCGATCTCCTGAGGCGTCGGCAGCGTGTTGGGGTCCTCGCCGGGCATCGCCTTCGCGCGCATCGCCGTCCGCACCGGCCCCGGGTTGAACACGTTCACCTTGAGCGGCGAGTGTCCGACCTCACCGGAATAGGCCTTCACCATCGCATCGAGCGCTGCCTTGCTGGCTGCATAGAGACCCCAGAACGGCTTGGCAGACCGGGAGGCACCCGAGGTGACGAACACCGCCCGGCCGGCGTCCGCCTGCCGCAGCAGCACGTCGAGCGAGCGCAGCAGCCGGTAGTTCGCCGTGACATTCACCGCGAACACCTTGTCGAAATCGTCCGGCTTCACATGGGGCAGGGGGCTCAGCACGCCAAGCTGCCCGGCATTGCCGATCAGGCCGTCGAGGTGACCCCAGCGCTCGAAGATTGCGGCGCCCAGCCGGTCAACGGCGTCGCCGTCCCGCAGGTCCAGCGGCACCAGTGTCGACGAGCCGCCCAGGTCCTGGATGGCGTCGTCGAGCTCTTCCAGCCCGCTGGTGGTCCGCGCCACGGCGACCACATGCGCGCCGCGCTTGGCCGCTTCGATGCCGGCCGCATAGCCGATGCCGCGCGAGGCTCCGGTGACCAGCACCACCTTGCCGTCGAGTTCTCCCATTAGCCGGCTTCCTTCAGCAGCGAGATCTGTTTGGGCTCGTTCTTGGCCCGGCCCTTGAGGTCTGTCAGCTGCGTCGGATAGTCGCCGGTAAAATAGTGGTCGGTGAACTGCGGCGCCACGGGATCCCGCTTTTCGCCGCCCACGGCGGTATAAAGCCCGTCGATCGACAGGAAGGCCAGCGAATCGGCCCCGATATAGCGGCACATCGATTCAAGGTCCGCATGCTGGTTGGCCAGCAGTTTCTCGGGGTCCGGCGTGTCGATGCCGTAATAATCCGAGTGGAAGATCATCGGGCTGGCGACGCGGATATGCACCTCCGTCGCCCCCGCGTCGCGCATCATCTGCACGATCTTCACCGAGGTCGTGCCGCGCACGATCGAATCGTCGATCAGCACCACGCGCTTGCCCTCGATCTCGGCTCGGTTGGCCGAGTGCTTGAGCTTCACACCGAACGCGCGGATCGACTGCGTCGGCTCGATGAAGGTGCGGCCCACATAATGGTTGCGGATGATGCCGAGCTCGAACGGAATGCCGCTCTGCTGCGCATAGCCGATCGCGGCCGGCGTGCCGCCATCGGGCACCGGCACCACCACGTCGGCCTCCACCGGCGCTTCCTTGGCGAGGTTCATGCCCATGCGCTTGCGCGCGGCATAGACGCTGCGGCCGGCCACCACCGAGTCCGGGCGGGCGAAATACACGTATTCGAACAGGCAA
The DNA here is from genome assembly GCA_023431205.1 of Pseudomonadota bacterium. Taxonomy (GTDB): domain Bacteria; phylum Pseudomonadota; class Alphaproteobacteria; order Rhizobiales; family Devosiaceae; genus Devosia. Next base: position 11,345 of record JAEYXQ010000100.1, read on the forward strand.
ACCCGCTCGCGCCGCGCCGGGAACGGCTTCAGCGACTCGATGGTGATCTCGCCGTCCGGCTGGATCTCGCACACCACCACTTCGCCGTTCTCGACGTCGCGCACGAACTTGGCGCCGATGATGTCGAGCGCACAGCTCTCCGAGGCAAAGATCGGCTTGCCGTCGAGATCGCCCAGCACCAGCGGCCGGATGCCGTTGGGGTCGCGCGCGCCGATCAGCTTGGTGCGCGTCATCGCCACCATCGCATAGGCGCCTTCCACGGCCCCGATCGCATCCACGAACCGGTCCGAGGAACTGGCCCGCTGCGAGCGCGCGATCAGGTGAAGGATCACTTCGGTATCGGAGGTCGACTGGCAGATCGCGCCCTGCGCGATCAACCGCCGCCGCAGCGTCAGCCCGTTGGTGAGGTTGCCGTTGTGCGCAATGGCGATGCCGCCCACCTCCAGTTCGGCAAACAGCGGCTGCACGTTGCGCAGGATGGTTTCCCCGGTGGTGGAATAGCGCACATGCCCCATGGCCATGGCGCCGGGCAGGCGCTTCAGCGTCGCTGGGTCGGTGAAGTGGTCACCCACCAATCCCAACTGCCGCTCGGAATGGAACTGCCGCCCATCGAAGCTGACAATGCCCGCCGCTTCCTGGCCGCGGTGCTGCAGCGCGTGCAGCCCGAGCGCCGTCAGCGCCGCGGCATCGGGGTGCCCCAGAATGCCGAACACCCCGCACTCTTCATGCAGGGTGTCGCCGTCGAGATCGAAGGGATCGTTGGTGGAAACGCTCACCGGGCTCTCCATGCCATGCCGCTGGCGCGGCGCGCTCCGTCGTCGGGCGAAGCGATAAATTCCTGTGCCGCCGCAATAGCGCAGATCGCGGCGGAGCACCAATGCCCTCTCGGCGCGCCAGCTTTGTGGCGGCCGGATGTCACCATCAGGTGATCAGGCCTGCGGTGCCGCTGGCGCGGTGGTCACCGGTGCCGGATCGGCAGGATCGACCGTGCCGTCCTCCGTCGCATCGGTGCCCTCGAGCGGATTGGCATCGCCGGCATCCTCGGTCAGCCCGGTGCCGCCCCTCAGGATGTCGGTCACCTGCTCCTCGAGACCTTCCGGCAGCATCGAGATCAGCGTGTTGCCCATGTTCTGCAGATACGGCAGCGACTGCGACCGCGCCGCCCAGTCCGGCAGGTTGTTCCCCAGCAGCCACACCCCGAAGATCGTCACCACGATGGCGATGAGGATACCGCGCAGCACGCCGAACACGAAGCCGAGCGTCCGGTCGATCGGCCCGATGCGGCTGTCGACCACGAAGTCGGCAATGCGCATGGTGAGGAGGTGCAGCACGATCAGCGCAACGATGAACGTCACCACCACCGTGGCGACGTCGGCGACCAGTTCCTCGGCGATATAGCCGCGGGCGATTTCGGGGTGGTACTGCCACATATAGATGGCGATGGCGGCCGAGCCAGCCCAAGTGGCCAGCGACAGCACTTCCCGGGTCAGGCCCCGCGCTGTGGCGAGGATCGCCGAAATCAGCACCAGCACCCCAACCCCAACGTCGAACGCTGTCAGCATATTGTTCCGTCTGCTCCGCTGCCGCTCAGGTGGTTCCGTTTAACCACTTTGCCCCGCCAAGCCAAGCGCCGCCGCGCCTTTGACCTCAAAAGCGTTAACCTGTCGTGGCTTTGCTTACCACTCGTCCCGTTCCGGCTGCCGCGCCGTGCCGTTGGCGGCGATCCGTCCCACCAGGTCCGCCAGCGTCGCAAACTCGTTGATCACCAGCCCCTCCGTCCGGTCCGCAGCCGCCACCCGCCCCGTCGCCACGGCACCAAAACCGAGCTTTTGCGCCTCGCGCAGCCGCAGCGAACTGTGCACCACCGGTCGCACCCCGCCCGCCAGCGAAATCTCGCCGAAATAGACCGAATCGGGCGGCAGCGGCGAGTTGGTCAGCGAACTGATCAGCGCCGCCGCCACCGCCAGGTCCGCGGCCGGTTCGTTGATCTTCAGTCCGCCCGCGACGTTGAGATAGATGTCGTTTGCGCCGATCCGCACCCCGCAGCGCGTCTCCAGCACCGCCAGCACCATGGAGAGGCGCGAGGAATCCCACCCCACCACCGCCCGCCGCGGCGTGCCCAGCGGGGAAGGGGCCACCAGCGCCTGGATCTCGATCAGGAGCGGTCGTGTGCCTTCCATGCCGGCAAACACCGCCGAACCCGCCGCACCCTCATCGCGCTGGTCAAGAAACAGCGCCGATGGATTGGCCACCTGCTCTAGGCCGCGCTCGGTCATGGCGAACACGCCGATCTCGTCGGTCGCGCCATAACGGTTCTTCACGCCCCGGAGGATGCGGAAGGTGTGGCTCGAATCTCCCTCGAAATAAAGCACCGCGTCCACCATGTGCTCGACCACGCGTGGCCCGGCGATCTGCCCGTCCTTGGTGACGTGCCCCACCAGCACCACCGCCGCGCCGCTCTTCTTGGCAAACCGCGTCAGCGCCTGCGCCGAGGTGCGGACCTGCGTCACCGTTCCCGGGGCCGAATCCACGCGGTCGGTCCACAGCGTCTGGATCGAATCGATGATGACGAGGTCCGGAGCCGGCCCGGTCTCCAGCGTTGCGAGAATGATCTCGACATTAGTTTCGGCCGCCAGCAGCACTTCGGCGCCACCCAGCCCCAGCCGCTGCGCCCGAAGCCGCACCTGTGCCACCGCTTCTTCGCCCGACACATAGACGACCCGCTTGCCCTTGCCGGCGAGAGCCGCTGCCGACTGCAGCAGCAGTGTCGACTTGCCGATGCCGGGATCGCCGCCCACCAGCAGCGCCGAGCCCCGTACGAACCCGCCGCCGGTCACCCGGTCGAGTTCGCCGATCCCGGTCACCACGCGCGCCGCGCTCTCGGTCTCCCCCGCGAGCGGCACCAGCGTCGTCGGCCGCCCATTGGCCTTGGCTGCCTTGGGCCCGGCGCCGACGCCGGAATCGACGATCTCCTCGACGATGCTGTTCCACTCCCCGCACGAATCGCACCGCCCCTGCCAGCGCGACGACACCGCCCCGCAGGATTGGCAGACATAGCTGGTGCGAACCTTGCTCATGCGGTGGCCTTTCGCTCGCGCGCCGTCGCCTTGGCGGCAAGCGCGGTCAGTGTGTTCCAGTTGCGGGCGGTGGCGATGCCGGCCCGCTTCTCGATCAGCCCCGGCAGCCGCGAACCCTGTCCGGTCGGGCCGGGATAGTCGACGAACAGGTGGTTGCGCTCGACGCGGATCTGTTCGGGCCCGTCATAGTCAGCAAGCCAGCCGAAGTCGGGCCGCGGCTTGACGAAGGAATAGACACCCATCTGCGACGCCCGTTCGGCCGCTGCTTCCGGCAGCGGATTGGCCCTCACCAGCGCCCGCAGCAGCCGCGGCGTTCGCACCACGGCAACATTGGCCACGGTCAGCCCAAGGGACAGCACCACCTCGTTCATGCGCCGTGTCACTTCAGCCGCCGTTCCCTCGCCGTCGACGATCATGTTGCCGGTGGCGATATAGGTCTCCGGATCGTGAAACCCCGCCGCAGCCACGCCCTCGCGCCACTGCGTCATCGACATCACCCGGTGTGTCACCGGGCCGATTGCCCTCAGCAGCACGACGAAGACGGCCATGATCACTCCTGGTGGGAGTAGTAGATCAGATCAGCGTACCCGGCAAGAACAAAACGGGAACTTATTCCGGCGGCAGGTTGCCGTCGCCGATATAGTTGCGGTTCACCCGCGCCAGCCGCAGGCTTGTCAGGATCTCGTATCCGATGGTGCCGCCGGCATCGGCCTGGTCATCCACCCCGACGGTGGTGCCGAGCACTTCGGCGCCCTCGCCGGGGTTCGGGATGTCGGGCCCGAGTTCGGTGATGTCGACGATCGACAGGTCCATCGAGATACGGCCGATCACCGGGCAGACCCGTCCGCGGATCGCGACCTTGCCCCCGGGACGCATATTGGTCGACGACAGCGAGCGCATGAACCCGTCGGCATAGCCGTGGCCGATGATGGCAAGCCGGCTGTTGCGCGACAAGGAATGGGCGGCGCCATAGCCGACCGACTCGCCCGTGCGCGCCTCCACCACCTGCAGGATCGGCACATGCAGCGTCACCACCGAGGCCATCGGGTTCTTGCGGCCGTTGACCGCGCGCCCGCCATAAAGCGCAATTCCGGGCCGCACCATCTGGAAATGGTAGTCGCGACCCGTCATCAGCCCGGCCGAGTTGGCGAGTGAGGCGGGGATGCCGGGAAACTTGGCCAGCACCGAGCCGAACAGCGCCAGTTGCGTCCGGTTCTTCTCGTGGTTCGGCTGGTCGGCGCAGGCCAGGTGGCTCATCACCATCTGCGGCGCGTAGCCGAGCCGCTCGATCCGCTCGCGCACCGCGCTGACTTCGGCAAGCCGGAAGCCGAGGCGGTTCATGCCGGTGTCGAAATGAAAAGCGCTGGGATAGGCCTCGCTGCGCTCGAGGCACTTGGCAAGCCACTCTTCCAGCATCGCCATCGAGGAGATCACCGGCATCAGGTTCTGCCGGATGTAGAGGCTGGCAGCGCCGGGATAGAGCCCGTCCAGCACGAAGATGTGGACGTCGGGCAGGGCGGCCCGCACCGACAGCCCCTCATCGGGCGTTGCCACGAAGAAGAAGCGGGCGCCTGCCGCATGCAGCGCCTTGGCGGCCATGGTGATGCCGGTGCCATAGGCGTCCGCCTTCACCACGGCGCCGGTCAGGGCTCCGGCGCTCACCTTGTCGAGCGCGCGCCAGTTGCGGGCCAGTGCCCCCAGATCGATGCTTAGCTGGCCGCCCAGCCCGGAAGTCAGCGCCATGCTATTCCATGCGCTCGGGGAGATAATCGGCGCGGGCGAGATTGCCGAAGCGGGTGAACTGCGCCTCGAAGCTGAGCTGCACGGTTCCCGTGGGGCCGTGACGCTGCTTGGCGATGATCACTTCGGCCTTGCCGTGCACCTTTTCCATCTCCCCTTGCCAGCTCAGGTGTTCCGGCGTGCCCTCTTTGGGCTCCTTGTTCTTCAGATAGTACTCTTCGCGATACACGAACAGCACCACGTCGGCGTCCTGTTCGATAGAACCCGATTCGCGCAGGTCCGCCAGTTGCGGATGCTTGTCGTCACGCGCTTCCACCTGACGCGACAGCTGGCTGAGTGCGATGATCGGCACTTCCAGTTCCTTGGCCAGTGCCTTGAGCGTGGTGGTGATTTCGGTCAGCTCCTGCACGCGGTTCTGGCTCGACGCCTTGCTCGACCCCGACAGCAGCTGGAGGTAGTCGATGACCAGGAAGTCGAGGCCCTTCTGCCGCTTCAGCCGGCGCGCACGGGCGGCAAGCTGGGCCACCGAGATGCCGCCGGTGTCGTCGATAAAGAGCGGCAGCTTGCTCATCATGTTGGACACGTCGACGAGCTTGGAGAACTGCGAGTCGTGGATGCGACCGCGGCGGATGTCCGAGGACGAAATCTCGGCCTGCTCGGCAAGGATACGCGTTGCCAGCTGCTCCGAACTCATTTCCAGGCTGAAGAAGCCGACCACGCCGCCGTTGACGGTCTTGTTGTGCCCGTCCGGTGTCACCTCGCCGCGCCACGCCCTGGCGACGTTGAAGGCGATGTTGGTGGCCAGCGAGGTCTTGCCCATGGCGGGGCGGCCGGCAAGGATGATCAAGTCGCTCTTCTGCAGCCCGCCCATCTGGCGGTCGAGATCGTCGAGGCCGGTGGCGACGCCGGAGAGGCCGCCATCGCGCTGATAGGCTTCGCCGGCCATCTGGATCGAGGCGGAGAGCGCGTTCCCGAACGCTTGGAAGCCGCCGTCATAGCGGCCCTTCTCGGCAAGCGAGAACAGTTCGCCTTCGACCTTCTCGATCTGCCGTTCCGGCGTCATTTCGACATCGGCGTCATAGGCGGTGGAGACCATCTCCTCGCCCACCAGGATCAGGTTCCGCCGGATCGCCAGGTCGTAGATCATCTGCCCGTAGTCGGCAGCATTCAGCACCGTAGTGGCTTCGGCGGCCAGCCGCGCCAGGTACTGCGCCATGGTGACATCGGGCAGCAACTGCTCGGGCAGGTGGGTCTTGATCGTGGTCGGATCGGCCGACTTGCCGGCCCGGATGACCTTGCTGGTGATCTCGTAGATCTCCCGGTGCACCGGCTCATAGAAGTGCTCGGGCATCAGGAAGTCCGAGACGCGGTAGAAGGCCTCGTTGTTGATCAGGATGGCGCCCAGCAGGGCCTGCTCGGCCTCCACATTATGTGGGGCGATGCGAAACGACTTTTCTTCGGCCGGGTGGAGCCGCGCGATCTCAGCCATCGATGCCTCGGGGGAACAACGTTAACCTTCCTTAACCACGCCACTCTGGCGTGAGTCTTGGCCTACGTGGCCAAGGGTTAATGCTGTGCTGACCCGCCCTGTGAATTCCGTGCACAACGGGGATTGTCTACGATGGTCCTTGCACCGGAACAAGACCAGAACGGGGCCGAGTCGCTACCGGTACGGTCCCCACGGTGGCCGGTTGGGCGCCAGTCCGGCGCCGGAAACATTCTCGACCCGCCAGCCTTCGGCGGTGAGCTTGGTGCGAAACACCACCACCCCGTTCGCCGTCTGCACCAGGTGGATCGCCAGTTTCGGATCGTTGACCGTCTGTCCGGCGATCGAGGCTTCTGTCAGCTCGAAGGGCAGGGCGCCGGCGCCCTCTGCCGCGGTCATGGTGACCACAAAGAGTTCGCGGTCGTCCTCGGGGAGTGGCTCGACGGCACTGGCGATCAGCCCGGGCGCAACATCGTCCACCTTGCCCTGCCGCACCACCTCGGCAAAGCCGCGCTTCGCCGGTTCGGTGAACAAGGCATGGGCCGTGGCCCAGTCTCGCCTGTTGTAGGCCAGGGCAAAGGCGCGGATGGCGTCCTCGGCACTGGCCACTGCGGCGACGACCGCTTGAGCACCCTTGGACTTGACGGAAGGTTGCGCACTGGCCGCGGGAGCCAGCATCGCAGCGATCAGGAAGACAACAAACCAGCGCATCGGCGTCACCTCCGAGGCGCCACTGTGCTCCGGCAGCGGTTCAGCGGCAACAAAAAAGGCCGGGCAATGAGCCCGGCCTTCCAAAATCGGGTGACGCCCTGAGGACTACTCCTCGAAGCGGTCCTCGGCAGCGGCATCAGCCTGGCCGGCGGCAAAGTCGCCGTCCTCGTCGGTATCGTACTGGGTCACGGTCACGTCTTCGCCGGCAGCCTGGCGCTGAGCCTCGTCTTCCGAGCGGGCAACGTTGACGGTGATCGACACGGCCACTTCCGGGTGCAGGGCAAGCGACACGGTGTGCACGCCCACCGACTTGATCGGCTCGGCCAGCTCGACCTGGTTGCGCTGGACGGTGAAGCCGTCGGTGGCAAGGGCCTCGACGATGTCACGGGCGGCAACCGAACCGTAGAGCTGACCGGTTTCACCGGCCTGGCGGATGATGATCACCGCGCGGCCATCGAGGCCCTCGGCGATACCGGCAGCCGACTTGCGGCGCTCTTCGTTGCGCTTTTCGATGTTGGCGCGCTCGGCGGCGAACTTGGCGCGGTTGGCTTCGTTGGCGCGCAGCGCCTTGCCCTGCGGCAGCAGGTAGTTGCGGGCGAAGCCGTCCTTGACGGTGACTTCGTCGCCGATCGTACCGGTGCGGC
>JAEYXQ010000065.1 GCA_023431205.1 Pseudomonadota bacterium
ATCATGGGACGAGGCATGGGCTCCGGCGGCGACGTGCTGCACGACGTGACCCTGTTTCACCTGACCGACCAGCCCATGCGACGGCTGCTGGCGACGGAAGCCCGCATCGAGAACGGGGAATGGGTGCTGCCGGAAGCGACGGTGCTGGCCCCCGATCGGCCGGCGAGCCTGGTGACAGATTACCGCCTGCCCACGTCGTCATCGCCGGCCGAGATCGGCCTCAAGCTTGCGTCCACAGAAGATATGACCTTCTTCGAGATCGCCACCCTGCTGCAGCAAGGCGTGGCCGACGCGGGCATTCGCAATGGGGCAACCATGCGACTCATCAAGCTGCTGGCGCTGCCCCTGGTGCTGACCGGCTCGCTGTTCATTGCCTTTGCGTTTACTGCGGGTTATCGAAGAGCTTCTAATTATGGGCCAGCGGTCCTTTACGGGATCGTGCTGGGTTTCGTCGTGTTCGTGATCACCGAAATGGCCGACCGCGCTGGGTCGACCGGTGTTCTGAACCCCGCCTTCGCGGCGGCAGGCCCGGCATTCGTGGCAATCGTCATCGGGGTGACGGTGCTGCTGTACAAGGAAGACGGACGCGCGTGAGATGAAGTCCGGGGGGAGCAAGAGAGCAGCGCTGCTTGGCTCGGCTATCGCCGCCGGGCTGTTGCTCATGGCCGCTCCGACGCAGGCCCAGGGCATCTTGCCCGTAGATTTCTTCAACGCACCGCTGGACCAGAACGCGCCTGCCGCCGTTGAGGCCAGCCAGCTCACGTTCGATGCCAACAGCAACGTCATCACGGCCGTTGGCGACGTGGTGGTGAGCCAAGGCGGCTATACGGCCACCGGGCAGAACCTCGTCTACGATCGCAGTTCGGGCGAGGTGCGGTTCATCGGCACGGTTACGGTGCGCGACCCCTCGGGCAACCTGCTCGAGACCGAAGACCTGGAAATGACCGGGGGTATGCGTCAGGCGTTCATCGATGCGCTGACCATCACCTCCTATGACGGCGCCCGGATCACCGCCGACAGCGCCGACTATGACGAGGCGCTGGAAACCATCTTGGTCAACGCCACCTACGCGCCGTGCGGGGACTGTATCGACGACAAGGGCCGGCGGATCGGCTGGTCCATGCGAGCGGCCAAGGTTGTGCACAATTCGGAGGATGGTTCGCTCTACCTGGAGCAGCCGTCGCTGGCCCTCCTCGGCATCCCGGTGGCATGGCTGCCGTATCTGTGGCTGCCGGACACCAGTGACTCGGCGCTGTCTAACCTGCGCATGCCGACCTACGACTACGCGGACGACTACGGGCACAGGCTGGATGTGCCCTATTACGCTTATTCTAGCCGCTGGACCGATATCATCCTGACGCCGACGGTGATGAGCCGGCAGGGCTTCCTGATGAGCGCGGAGTGGGTGCAGCGCTTCGACAACGGCTCCTTCCAGATCAAGGCTTCGGGTCTCTACCAGTGGGACCGGGCGGCCTTTGCGGGCGAGGTGGGTGACCGGGACTGGCGCGGGGCGATCCAGACCTCAGGCGAGTTCAGGCCGATCGAGAACTGGACGGCTGGATGGAGCTACACCGCATTCACGGATGCCGGCTATCTCGTCGACTACAAGCTCACCAACGCCAAGTCATCGGTGGACCAGGTGTATGCAACGCATGTGTCGGAGGACACCTTCATCGATGCGCGGCTGCAGCGGTTCAACCTGCTCGGTAACTACACCTTCGCCGATCAGGAACGGCAAGGCATGGCACTTCCGACCGTCCGGTTCGACCACATCCACGAACTCGGCGACGAGATGGGTCGGATCGAGATCAGCGGCAAACTGCTGGGGGTAAGGCGGGGCCTCGATGCCACCGGAACGTTCAATGGCGTGCCGTACACCTATGGCTATGCCGGCAACAAGCAGCATGCAGCCTTCCAGGCCGCCTGGCAGAAGCAGTGGATCGCGCCGGGCGGATTCGTGGTGACGCCGTATCTCGGCGGACGGGCCGACCTCGCCTACTACGACGGCGCCAGCGCCATCGGACCGGCGCCGACGACACTGTGGAGCGCCACCCCGATCGCGGCGATGGACGTGCGATTCCCGCTGGCAGCCAGTGACGGCTCGACGGTGCACCTGATCGAACCGATCGCCCAACTGGTCTACCGCGGCAGCAATACCAGCCTGGTCGGCATCACCAATGACGATGCGCAGAGCTTCGTCTTCGACGACACCAACCTGTTCAGCTTCAACCGCTTTTCGGGCTGGGACCGCCAGGAAACCGGGCTGAGGGCGAATATCGGCGGGCGCTACCAGGCGAACTTCGTCGACGGGAGTTATTTCGAACTGGTCGGCGGCCAGTCGTTCCAGATCGCGGGCACCAATGCCTTCGCGCAGCCTGACCCCACCAATGTTACGCTGGGTAGCGGGCTGGAGGGTACGGCGTCCTACGCAGTGCTCGGCGCCTACGGCCATTTCACCAATGGGTTGAGCGTCGGCGGCAAAGTACAGGTCGACCCGGCGGGGCCGACGATCACCCGGGCAGCGGCAAACGGCAAACTGACGACGGACCTGTTCACCGCCGGGGTGGGCTATCACTACGTGGCCGCGGTTCCCGCCCTCGGCGTGATCCAGAACCAGCACGAAGTGAGCGGGACGCTGAGCATTCCTCTGGCGGACTACTGGAGCGTGACCGCCGATGCCGCCTACGACCTTACCGGCAGCAGCATGCTGCTGGTGGGTGGCGGCATCAACTACGATGACGGCTACCTGGCGGCGGGGGTCTACGCCTCCCGCACCGGCCCGACCCATGCGAGCCCCAACAGCACCAGCATCATGGCCTCATTCCGCATCAAGGCGCCGGCGGGCTTGAACGTGGGGTATTCGGGCGTAATACCGTTGCCGACTCTCAACTGATCCGCATCGGATTTTGGCCGTATTCGTCGCGCAATTGACAGCGCGGCCAAGACTGCCTCATGGAGGGCGGCGGCGCATTCGATTGGCAGAGGCGAAGGACGATATGGCGAACGGCATTTGGAGGCGCTTGGGCGGCGCCCTGATCGCAGGCATGCTGCTGATGGCAGCAGGCCTGAGCCCGGCTCTGGCGCAGAATGTGCGCGTAACCGTGAATGGCACCCCGATCACCGATGTTCAGGTTTCGCAGCGGGTGAAGCTGTTTGCGCTCGAGGGCAATCAGGGCGGCACGCGCGGGGCCACCGAGCAGTTGATCGACGAAGCGATCCAGATGTCCGAGGCCAAGCGCCTGGGCATCACGGTATCCAACGCGCAGGTGGACGAGGCGCTGCTGCAGGTGTCGCGCAATCTCCGCGTGAGCCAGGAGCGGCTGGGTCAGATCATGGCGCAGGCCGGCGTGAACATGGAAACACTGAAGGACCGCCTGCGGGCCGCGGTCGCGTGGAACGCGGTGACGCAGGCCGCGATCATGCCGCAGGTGCAGCTGGACGGCCTCGCGCTGGATCAACAGGCTGCAAGCAAAATCACCGACTACCAGCGCTTCGACTATATCCTCAAGGAAATCATCTTCGTGGGTGCCGGCTCGGGCGCGCGCAGCGGCCAGGCGAACAACTACCGCTCCAAGTTCAACGGGTGCGATGGCGCGGTGAACCTGTCGCTGAACTACACGGACGCGGCGGTTATCGACATCGGGCGGCGCCATGCGACGCAGTTGCCGGAGGCGCTGGCCAAGGAACTGGCCGGGCTCAATGTCGGCGGCATCACCAAGCCGCGCGTGGTCGAGCAGGGTGTGTCGATGCTGGCCATATGCGAGAAGGCCCAGGCGGACGACCTCACCTTCGTGAAGGGTGAACTCGAGGCGCAGGCTGGCAATTCGGCGCTGGAAACGCGGGTGAAGGAATACCTCGCCAACCTGCGCGCGCAGGCCAAGATCATCTACAACTAAGACTGCAGGCGGGCGAACACGCCCGCCTCACTCTCCCCGGGGGCGGAGATGAACAAGCCGCTGGCCATCAGCATGGGAGAGCCCGCAGGGGTTGGTCCGGAACTCATCCTGCAGCTGTTCGCACAGCGCCGGGAGCTGGAGCTTCCGGCCTTTTGCGTCTTCGGACATGCTGGGCTGTTGCGGTCGCGGGCCGGACGACTCGGGCTCGATCTAACGGTGACGGAGTGCGCAGCCGCAGAGGCGGCAGAGGTCTTTCAAACCGCACTGCCGGTGATCGATGTCGGCGGACTGGTGCCGGACCAGCCTGGGCAGGTCTCGGCGGTGTCGGCGCGGGCGGTGATCGAGTCCATCACCTCGGCGGTATCGGCGACGCTGACGGGTTCCTGCCGGGGGCTGGTGACGGCGCCGATCCACAAGGCAGCGCTCTACAATGCCGGGTTCAGGCACCCGGGACATACCGAATTCCTGGCGGAGCTTTGCGCCCAGGGGGGCAAGCCGCGGCTGCCGGTGATGATGCTGGCCCATGGCGGGCTGCGCGCGGTGCCGGTGACGATCCATGTGCCCATTCGCGAGGTGCCGACGCTGCTGACCCGGGCGTTGATCGCCGAGACGGTCCGGATCGTCGCCCATGATCTCAAGAAACGCTTCGGGCTGGCGGAGCCGCAGATCGCCGTGGCCGGGCTCAACCCGCATGCCGGCGAAGGTGGCGCCATCGGGCGCGAGGACCAGGAGATCGTGTTGCCGGCAGTGATGGACCTCCAGCATGAAGGCCTGGCCGTGACGGGGCCCCTGCCTGCCGACACGCTGTTCTATCCGGCGCACTGGGCCAAGTACGACGCTGTCGTGGCGATGTACCACGACCAGGCGCTGATCCCGATCAAGACGGTGGCGTTCGAGGACGCGGTGAACGTGACGCTGGGGCTGCCGATCGTGCGGACTTCGCCGGACCACGGCACCGCATTCGATCTGGCGGGGACGGGGAAGGCCTCGGCCAGGAGCTTCCTTGCGGCAGTTCGCATGGCCGATGCCATGACGGCGGCACGATGAGCCAGATCGACGACCTGCCGCCGCTGCGCGAGGTGATCGCCCAGCATGGGCTACGGGCCAAGAAGGAACTCGGGCAGAACTTCCTGCTCGACCTCAACCTCACGGCGCGGATTGCGCGCGTGGGCGGCTCGCTCGAAGGGGTGCGGGTGATCGAGGTCGGACCGGGCCCCGGCGGCTTAACGCGGGCGCTGCTGGCCGAAGGCGCACGCGAGGTCATCGCCATCGAGCGCGATGCGCGGGCGCTGCCGGCGCTGGCACAGATCTCGGACGCCTATCCCGGCCGGCTGACGGTGATCGGTGGCGACGCCATGGAGATAGACTACCGCCTGCTGGCGGATGGGCCGACGCGGATCATTGCCAACCTGCCCTACAATATCGGCACCCCGCTGTTGACCGGCTGGCTCAGCACCGAGCCGTGGCCGCCATTCTTCGAGAGCCTAACGCTGATGTTCCAGCGCGAGGTGGCGGAGCGCATCTGTGCCCGGCCCGGCGAAGAGCACTACGGGCGGCTGGCGGTATTCGCCGGCTGGCGGACAGACGCCAGGATCGCGTTCAACGTGGGCCGGCAGGCCTTTGTGCCGCCACCGAACGTGACCTCGGCCGTGGTGCACCTGGTGCCGAAGCCAGTGGATGAAAGCGTGACGGTGAAGTCACTGGAGCAGGTGACACGCGCGGCCTTCGGGCAGCGGCGCAAGATGGTGCGGCAGAGCCTCAAGGCGACCGGAGTGCCGGTGGAAGCACTGCTGGCGGCGGGTGGGCTCAAGGGCGATGAGCGCGCCGAGGACCTGCCGGTGGAAACGTTCCTCGCCATGGCAGCAGCGCTGCCGGGACTGAGAACCAGCCAATAGAAGCGGCCGCGACGTCGTGGTTCGACCACGTCACCATGAGGTCTACGTGGATCAGGCGCCAGCGGGCGGTTCGAGCCGTTGTTCGGGGATGGGCAGTGGCGGCAGGCGTGTCAGGCCTACGGCTATCACCAGGGCGACGAGAATGGCTCCGCCGCTGACGAGAAGCACGCCCGGCCAGTCCCACGCAGACCAGGCGTAGCCTCCCAGGGTGCCGAGCACGGACGCACCGAGATAGTAGGCGAACATGTAGAGGGCGGAGGCTTGCGCCCTGCCCTGCCGGGCGCGTCGTGTGACCCAGGCGCTGGCGATGCCGTGAGCGGCGAAATAGCCGATGGTGGCAATTGCCAGTCCCGCGATGACGCCGACGGTAGACGGCAGGGCCGTAAGACCTATGCCTATGGCCAGCACCAGAACCAGAACCCAGTAGACGCGGCGGCGGCCGAGGCGTTGGGACAGGCTGCCGGCCCAGGCGGAGCTGACGCTGCCCAGCAGGTAGACGATGAAGATCGATGAGATGGCGGCGTGGCTGATTTCGAAGGGCGGCAGGGCCAGGCGGAAGCCGGCATAGTTGTAGAGGGTCACGAAGCTGCCCATCAGCAGGAACGCCGAGGCAAACAGCCAAGGCAGGCCGCGATCGGTGAACTGGACGGCGATGAGGCGGCTCAACTGCGTCAAGGAAAGGCGCTGGGGGCTGGAGTTATGGGCCTGCGGCAGCAGCAGGACCACCGCTATGGCAGCCAGGGCGATGGCGATGCCCAGGGCCAGCAGCGCCGGGCGCCAACTGATCCAGTCTGCAAGCACACCAGAGAGCAACCGGCCGGCCATGCCCCCGATGGCAGTACCGCCGATGTAAAGGCCCATCGAGAAGCCGAGTGCGTCAGGCTCCATCTCTTCGGCCAGATAGACCATGGCCACTGCGGGCAATCCGGAGAGCGTCAGCCCCATCACCGCGCGGTTGGCGACCAGGCTTACCCAGTCGGGCGAGAAGGGCAGAGCGAGTCCCAGAGCCGCTGTGGTGACGATCGACCAGACCATCAGGCGACGACGGCCGACACGGTCCGAAACCCAACTTGCGAGGATCAGGGCCGCGGCCAAGACGGCGGTGGTGGCGGAAAGGGAAAGGGAACTCTCACCGGCACCAAGGCCGAACTCAGCAGCGAAAATCGGCAGCAGCGGCTGCACCGAATAGAGCGATGCGAAGGTGACGAAGGCGGACAGGAAGAAGGCGAGATTGGCCTTGCGATATGCCGGCGTTCCGCGGCGGATGCCGGTGGGAGGAGACGGCTCTGCCATGACCAGTCACCTCACACAGCGATTCAGCTCGTTCTCAAAGAGATTCGATCTGGTTCTGCAAGTCCTTGACGAAATTGTCCAACTGGCCGAGCCGCGGCCGGGCCAGACGTGCCGCGGCGAGGATGGAGCGCACCTTCTGCGTCGAGGCTTCCAGGTCATCGTTGATGATGATGTAGTCGTACTCCGAATAGTGCGCCATTTCGATCTTGGCGTTGCGGAGACGCTTCTCGATGGTGCCGACGCTATCCTGCGCGCGGCGCTCGAGGCGGGCGCGGAGCTCCTTGATGGTGGGCGGCAGGATGAACACCGTCACCATGTCGGCGCGGCTCTTTTCATAGAGCTGTAGCGTGCCCTGGTAGTCGACGTCGAAGAGGATGTCGTGACCGGCGGCGAGTTGCTCTTCGACCCTGGCCCGCGGGGTACCGTAGAAATTGTCGTGAACCTGGGCCCATTCGAGCAGTTCGCCATCGGTGCGCATGCGATTGAAGGTGGGCACGTCGACAAAGTAGTAGTGGGTGCCTTCCACTTCATCGGTACGCCGCGCGCGCGTGGTGACCGACACCGACAGGCGGATGTTGGGGTCCTGTGCGAACAGGGCCCGCGAGATGGACGACTTACCGGCGCCCGAGGGTGAAGCGATCACCAACATGACGCCGCGGCGTTGAAACTCCATCTGTCCAGCCTGTTCGATCTGCGGAATGCGGGTAGTTGAGCCAACGTGACCATCGGGTCAAGCGGCGCAACAATCAGTTGCGGCTGGTATCCCCTGCTTCCGACGCCTCGGCCTGCTCCAGGGCTTGGCGTGCGGTCTCCGCTTCGGCTTCTGCCTGAGCCGCAGCTTCCGCCTCGATCTCGCGGTAACGGGCCACGTTCTGCTGGTGCTCGCGGTAGGTCTCGGCGAAGACGTGCCCCTCCCTCGGGGTCGCGCCCTTGGCGACGAAGTAGAGATAGTTGTGGTCGTCGGGATTTGCGACCGCCTGCAGCGCCTCGATGCCCGGATTGGCGATGGGCGTCGGAGGCAAGCCGTCGATCTGGTAGGTGTTGTAGGGCGTCCGCTGCTCGATCTCCGAGCGGCGCAGACCGCGGTCGAGCGTCTGCTGGCCGCGAGTGATGCCGTAGATGATGGTTGGGTCGGACTGGAGCCGCATGCTCTGGCGCAGGCGGTTCACGAACACTGCAGCCACCTGCGGGCGCTCGCTGGCGACACCGGTTTCACGCTCGACTATGGAAGCCAGGATCAGCAGTTCCTCGGGAGACTCGAGCGGCAGGTCCGGCTGCCGGCTTTCCCAGACTTCGGCAAGCGCCTCCGTCATGGCGGCCTGCATCCGGTCGAGCACCGACTGGCGGGTATCGCCCGGGACATAGTCGTAGCTGCCGGGCAGGATGGATCCTTCCGCCGGCAGGTTCGGGATTTCGCCGGTGAGGTCGCCGACGTCGCCCAGGCGCTGGATCACCTGCCACGAGGTCCAACCCTCAGGAACCACCACGGCATAGCGGAGCGGATTGCCGGTGGTGAGTTCGTTCAGGATCTCGGACATGCTGGCGCCGGCAGGGATGCGGAAATCACCTGCCTTGATGGCGGTGTTGTTCTCGACCCGCCGGGCTACCTGCGTGAAGATGAAGGCGTTGCTGATCAGGCCCTGCTCTTCCAGCCGCTGGGCAGCAGTGGTCAGAGAATTGCCCGACTCGACGCGGAACACGGTCTCCTCGCGGAGTGGACCATCTCCATAGAACTGGGCGGCACCGTAGAGCAGGACGCCCCCGACCGCGATCAGTCCGATAACGAACAGGGTCAGAATGCCATTGAGCACGTCGATAAAGCCGCCGGAGCGGCGCCGCCGCCTGACCTTCCGATCACCCATGTGTGCCTGACCCTCGTCTGCCCGTTTGCACCGATGTGCCCGGGCCATTGTCACCGATTTGCGTCAGCCTCGTGGCCGCGGCGCATTGTTGGCAACGGCTTGGCACAAAAACAAGGGGCACACCGTGCCGACGCGCGGTGTGCCCCTTGTTGATCGTGGAAAAGTCAGGCGACGCGGCGCATGACAAGGCTGGCGTTGGTGCCGCCGAAGCCGAAACTGTTGGACAGCGCCACGTTGATCTCCTTCTTCAGCGGCTGCTTGGGAACGAGATTGATCGGCGTCTCGACGGAGGGATTGTCGAGATTGATCGTGGGCGGAGCGATGTTGTCGCGGATGGCGAGGAGCGAGAAGATCGCCTCGACCGCACCGGCCGCACCCAGCAGGTGGCCGATGGCGGACTTGGTCGAGCTCATCGCCACATTGGGAGCAGCGTCGCCCAGCATGCGGGTGACGGCGCCCAGCTCGATCTCGTCCCCGAGCGGGGTCGAGGTGCCATGGGCGTTGATGTAGTCGATGTCCGACGGCGTAATGCCGGCACGCTTGATGGCGGCGTTCATGCAGCGGAAGCCGCCATCACCATCCTCTGCCGGAGCGGTGATGTGGTAGGCATCGCCCGACAGGCCGTAGCCGATGATCTCGCCGTATATCTTGGCGCCGCGCGCCTTGGCCCGCTCGTAATCCTCGAGCACGACAACGCCGGCGCCCTCGCCCATGACAAAGCCGTCGCGATCCTTGTCATAGGGGCGCGAAGCAGCGGTGGGGTTGTCGTTGAAGTTGGTCGAGAGGGCGCGGCAAGCGGCGAAGCCTGCCAGCGAGAGGCGGTTGACACAGCTCTCGGTGCCACCGGCCACCATCACATCGGCATCGCCAAAAGCGATAAGACGCGCAGCGTCGCCGATAGCGTGGGCGCCAGTCGAGCAGGCGGTGACCACGGAGTGGTTCGGGCCCTTGAGACCGAAGCGGATGGACACGTGCCCGCCCGCCAGGTTGATCAGCCGGCCCGGGATAAAGAACGGGCTGATGCGGCGCGGACCCTTCTCGTGCAGGGTGATGGAGGCATCATAGATGCCGCCAATCCCGCCGATGCCGGAGCCGATCAGGACGCCGGAGCGCTCCTGTTCTTCCTGCGTCTTCGGCTCGACCCCTGCGTCTTCGATGGCCTGCGTTGCCGCAGCCATGGCGTAGACGATGAAGGGATCGACCTTGCGCTGCTCCTTGGGCTCCATCCACTCGTCGGGGTTGTACATGCCATCGGCATAAGCCCCGAGAGGAATGCGCTGAGCGATCTGGCAGGCGATATCGTCGACCTGGAAATCGTCGATGCGTTTCGCGCCGCTCTTGCCGGCCAAAATGTTGGCCCAGGTGGTTTCAACCCCGCAACCGAGGGGCGTGACGAGGCCCATCCCGGTGACGACGACGCGACGCAGTTCCATGGTCGACTGCCTCTGCCGGCCTTAGCCGACGGCCTTGGTGAGGAAATTCACCGCGTCGCCGAAGGTCTGGATCGACTCGGCAGCGTCGTCCGGGATCTCGACCGAAAATTCTTCTTCGAACGCCATGACGAGTTCCACCTGATCCAGGGAGTCAGCGCCCAGATCGTCGATGAAGCTGGCCTTCTCGGTGACCTTCTCCGCATCGACATTGAGGTGTTCCACAACGATCTTGCGGACCCGATCAGCGATATCGCTCATAGTTGACTTCCCTTTTCCGAAAGCAGGTTTCGTTCGCTTCTATTGGCGCGTTGCCAAATCTTCAAGCTTGGTGTTGGGCCCGCGGTAGCGGGCATGTAGGTGACGGCCTCGCCTCCGGCAAGACTACCGACGGGCGGACCTAGCACGAGGAAAACGCCCGCGCCAACGGCTGGTTGCTCTTTTCCCAGCCTAGATCATGGCCATTCCGCCATTGATGTTGAGGGTATGGCCGGTGATGTAGCCCGCAGCGTCGCTGGCGAGAAACACCGCAGCGGCCGCAATTTCACCGGCGGTTCCGAGGCGGCCGGCGGGAATGGTCGACAGGATCGAGTCGCGCTGCTTGTCGTTCAGCTCGTCGGTCATGGCCGAGGCGATAAAGCCCGGCGCAATGGAATTGACGGTGATGTTGCGGCTGGCGACCTCGTGAGCCAGGGCCTTGTTCATGCCGATGAGGCCGGCCTTGGAGGCGGCGTAGTTGCCCTGCCCCGGATTGCCCATGACGCCGACCACCGAGGAGATGCCGATGATCCGGCCCCAACGCTGCTTCATCATTCCACGCAGCACCGAGCGGTTGAGGTGGAAGGCGGCGGTCAGATTGACGGCGATGACCTCGTCCCACTCCTCGTCCTTCATGCGCATGAACAGGTTGTCCCGGGTCATGCCGGCATTGTTGACGAGAATATCGAGCCCACCCATGGCCTGCTCGGCGGAGGGGACCAGCTTGTCGACTTCATCGAGCCTGGAGAGGTTCGCCGGCAGGATCGGGCAGTCCCTGCCGATTTCCCGGGCGGTGTCTTCCAGTGCGCCAACGCGGGTCCCGGAGAGGGCAACAGTGGCGCCGGCTGCAGCCAGCGCCTTGGCGATCTCGCGGCCGATGCCGCCACTGGCGCCGGTGACGAGTGCGCGCTTGCCAGTCAGATCAAACATTTGGCTTCTCCGGTTGCGGTCGCGGCCGAGGGAATTGAGATTTTGTTTCAGGCGCCGGCGAAGGCGTCGATGTCGGCCGGGGTGCCGACGGCGGTCGCGGTGACGTCGCCGTTGATGCGTTTTGCGAGTCCGGTCAGGACCTTGCCCGAGCCGAGTTCAACCAGATTGGTGACGCCACCCTGGCCAGTCAGCCATGTCATGCTCTCGGTCCAGCGGACCACGCCGGTCACCTGTTCAACGAGGCGGCGGCGAATCTCTTCGGGGTCGGTGATCGGGGCCGCAAGGACGTTGCTGACCACCGGCACGACGGGCGCCTGCATGGCAACCTCGGACAGGGCTGCCTGCATGGCCTCGGCGGCGGGCTGCATCAGCGAGCAGTGGAAGGGGGCGCTGACGGGCAGCAGCAAGGCGCGCTTGGCGCCCTTGCCCTTGGCGATCTCGACGGCGCGCTCTACAGCGGCGGTGGTTCCGGAGATGACGACCTGGCCGGGAGCGTTGTCGTTGGCGACTTCGCACACCTCGGAGCCCACCGCTTCGGCAGCAACGGCGCGGGCGGTGTCGAGATCGAGCCCCAGGAGCGCAGCCATCGCGCCGTGACCAACGGGAACCGCCTTCTGCATCGCCTGCCCCCGGGTGCGCAGGAGGCGGGCGGTGTCAGCCAACCCAAAGGTGCCGGCAGCACAGAGCGCGGAGTATTCGCCAAGCGAGTGGCCGGCGACGTAAGCGGCGCGGTCAGCAAGGTTCACGCCGCGGCCGGCGAGAACGCGCACCACGGCGACGCTGACGGCCATCAGCGCAGGCTGGGCATTCTCGGTGAGACGAAGGACGTCCTCCGGTCCCTCGAACATGACAGCGGAGAGCTTTTGGGCGAGGGCCTCATCCACCTCGTCAAACACGGCGCGCGCCTCGGGGAAAGCCTCGGCGAGGTCCTTGCCCATACCGACGGCCTGGCTGCCCTGGCCGGGGAAGGTGAATGCTGTCTTGGTCATGGATGCCCCTCTGCGTGGGTTTGGGAACACAATCGCCTCAACGGCTGTGCAGCTGCCGGGCTTTGGAGGGAAGCGGTGGCCGAGTCAAGGCGCCGGGCCGGATTCGCCCAGTTTTGCCTTGTCAGAAGAGGCCGTTTCCCCTATAGCCGCCGCAGCAATTCGTTTGGCCGGGGGCTGAACGGAGGGTTCGGTGTTTTCACCGGACAGGACTGTGAGTGGTCCGGCCTCCCGTGTTCCCGCTCTTTGCAAGACTGCTTTTGACGCCTTTCCCGGCTTCAAAGGGGCTCCGCGCCAGCGATTGCGTCGTGAAACCAAGGAAGGCGCATCAATGGCCCTTTACGAACACATCTTCCTGGCGCGCCAGGACGTGTCCCAGCAGCAGGTCGAAGACCTGACTGCCCAGCTGACCGAAATCCTCGCCCAGGGCGGCGGCAAGGTCACCAAGACCGAATACTGGGGGCTCAAGAGCCTCTCGTACCGCATCCGCAAGAACCGCAAGGCGCACTATTCGCTGCTCAACCTCGACGCCCCGGCCCCGGCCGTCGCCGAGATGGAGCGCCAGATGCGCATCAATGAAGACATCCTGCGCTTCATGACCGTGCGCGTGGACGAGTTGGAAGAAGGCCCGTCGGCGATGATGCAGAAGCGCGATCGCGACGACCGCGATGGCCGCCCGGATCGTGGTGGCTTCGGCGACCGTCGTCCGCCCCGTCGCGCCTAACACAAGGATATTGAACCATGGCCATTCGTGACCTGACCACCTCGCAGGCGCGCCGCCCGTTCCAGCGCCGCCGCAAGACCTGCCCGTTCTCCGGCGAGAACGCGCCGAAGATCGACTACAAGGACGTGCGCCTGCTGTCGCGTTACGTTTCCGAGCGCGGCAAGATCGTGCCGAGCCGCATCACCGCGGTGTCGGCCAAGAAGCAGCGCGAACTCGCCCAGGCGATCAAGCGCGCCCGTTTCATCGGCCTGATGCCGTTCGCCGTTCAGTAAGCTGAACGAAGCTGAACAGCTTTTGAACGTTGGGGTCGCGGAATGGTCTGCGACTCCTAACCGTCCGAACAGGGCGGGACAGCCAAAAGGAACACCCCCATGAAAGTCATTCTGCTCGAGCGCATCGGCCGCACCGGTACGATCGGCGACGAAGTCACCGTCAAGGACGGCTTCGCCCGCAACTACCTGCTGCCGCAGGGCAAGGCGCTGCGCGCCAACGAAGCCA
>JAEYXQ010000112.1 GCA_023431205.1 Pseudomonadota bacterium
GGTCAAGGCCTGCCTCAAGGTGGTCGATTCCGAAGGCGCAACGCTGATGGTGGGGTTCAACCGCCGGTTCGATCCGCATTTCGAGGCGGTGAAGGCGGTGGTCGACCGTGGCGATATCGGTGCGGTGGAAATGGTCACCATCGTGTCGCGCGACCCCGGCGCGCCGCCGCCGGACTATGTCCGTCGCTCCGGGGGCATCTTCCGCGACATGACGATCCATGATTTCGACATCGCCCGCTGGCTCCTGGGCGAGGAGATCGAGACGGTCTCGGCGCAGGCGTCGGTGCTGGTCGATCCGGCCATCGGCGAGGCTGGCGACTATGACAGTGCCTCGGTGATGCTCGCCACCGCCTCGGGCAAGCATGCCACCATCTCCAACTCGCGCCGCGCCACCTATGGCTATGACCAGCGCATCGAGGTGCATGGCTCCAAGGGCGCGGTTTCCGCCGAGAACCAGCGCCCGGTCTCGGTCGAGGTCGCCAATGCGTCCGGCTACACTCGGCCGCCGCTGCACGACTTCTTCATGACCCGCTACACCGAAGCTTATGCCCGGGAAATCAGCCGCTTCATCGACTATGTGAACACGAAGTCACCGGCGACGCCGAGCGGCATCGACGGCCTGATCGCGCTGGCGCTGGCGGAGGCGGCGGTGCGCTCGGTCAAGGAGGGCAGGGCGGTGAAGGTGAGTGAAGTGACGGGGCCGCTGGCGGACCGGAGCGTGTTCCAGGGGCGGTAGTTCGCTGTTGTTTGGAGGGCTGGAGAGGCCTCCACACACACTGGGTGTCACCCCGGCCTTGAGCCGGGCCAATCTTGATATATCAAGGGGTCCCCGCGTCCAGGAGCGTTAGGGGTTACCCCGATGTCTCATCCTCCCTCCCCCTTGTGGGGAGGGTGAGGGTGGGGGGCGTGGCGCACTGCAAGTTTCTGGTGTGCTGCGGGGCCGAGAACCCCCACCCTTGGTCCCTCCCCACAAGGGGGAGGGAGACGCTGAACACTCACGCTGTGCCACCTGTCATGCGCAGCGTGTTTCCCGCGCCCGTGCTTCGACGGGTTCACCATGAGGTCTGCGGCGGCGCCGAGTTCTCCTAGACCTTATCCTGAGCCTGTCGAAGGACGAGGTCGCGGGCACGGTGTCACCGACCTCGTGGTTCGACAAGCTCACCATGAGGTCTAGCGCCCTACTTCAAAATCCACTCATGTTCCGGTGCGTTGTGGAACTTCCACACGCGCTTCGGGCCGGCCATGACGTTGAGGTAGTAGGATTCGTAGCCGGCCGTTGTCGCGACCGGATGGTAGCCGCGCGGGACCAGCACCACGTCGCCATCCTCGACGGCGATGGCTTCGTCGAGCGAGCGGTCGTCGGTGTAGACGCGCTGGAAAGCGAAGCCCTGGGGCGGGTTCAGCCGGTGGTAGTAGGTTTCCTCGAGCAGGCTCTCGTTGGGCAGTTCGTCGCGGTCGTGCTTGTGCGGCGGGTAGGAGGAGGTGTTGCCCTGCGGGGTGATCACCTCCACCACCAGCAGCGAATGCGCTGCGCCGTCATCCTCGGGCATGATGTTGTGGACGTGGCGGATGTTGTTGCCCTTGCCGCGGGTGATCCGCGGGTGCGTGCCGGGCGGAATCACGCTGGCCGGGAAACTGCCGCCGCCGGGGGCGGTGCATTCGGCCAGCTCCAGATCGGTTGTCGCTTGCACCTGCCAGCGCGAGCCGGCGGGGACATAGAGCGACCACGGTGCGCCTTCGAACGGGCTCATGCGCTCGCCGAGTACGCCGAAATCCTCCCCGTCAACGCTGAAGCGGCCCTTGCCGCTGACGAGCACGAGGCAGAGTTCGCGGTCGCCGGTCTCACCACCCGCGGTTGCGCCTGCCGCAAGGCGGCTCAGGCCGAAGCCGACATAGGTCCAGCCGGCGTCAGCCGGCGTGACATCATGGATCCTGCCGGTCCTGGCTGTCGGCCGGCGGAGGAGGGGGGACTTGCTCATTGGCCTGATCCTCTTTGGGGAAGGCATAGAAGAAGTTGTAGAGCGAATAGGCGAGCGCCGCGCCAACCAGCAGGGCCCAGAACTGGTCCTGATTCCACAGCAGTTCCCACGCCAGCCAGACGGCGAGGAAGGCCGTTACGGCGACCCGGCGCCAGAGCGGCCTGAACCAGTTTGCGTCCTGCGGCTTCATGGCCATTGGCGTGATCCTCGAGCTGTTTGGGCGCTCTTAGCACAGCCGGTCACCCCTTGGGAAAGCCCGTGGTTTCGACGGTGTAGCCCGCAGCCGTCATCACCCGCATCAGTTCGCGGTGACCGATCTCCGCCATGCGTTGCGGCGGCGCCTTCTTGGGGTCCTGCTCGGCCTCGACCACGAACCAGCCTTCATAGCCATGGTCGGCGAGACGCTGGACGATGGCACCGAAATCGAGCGAGCCGTCCCCGGGGACGGTGAAAGCGCCGAGCGCCACCGCATCGAGGAAGGACTGGCGGCTGCGATCGAGGCTGTCGACCACGTCGCGGCGAATGTCCTTGACGTGCACGTGGTTGATGCGGCGGTGGTGGTTGTCGATGGCGCGCAGCACGTCGCCGCCGGCGAAGGCCAGGTGCCCGGCGTCGAGCAGCAGCGGGATGCCCTCGCCGGAATGGCGCATGAAGGCGTCGAGCTCGGGCTCGGTCTCGACCACGGCGACCATGTGGTGATGATAGGCCAACGGCATGCCCTGTTCGGCGCACCATTCGCCGAACTCGGTCATGCGGTGGGCATAGGCGCGCATCTCGTCGTCGTCGAGGCGTGGCTTGGTGGCGAGCGGTTTGCTGCGGTCGCCCTGGATCGAGCGGCCGACTTCGCCATAGACGATGCAGGGCGCGTCCACCGCCTTGAACAGCTCGATCATCGGCAGGATGCGGTCCTTGTTGGCCGCGATCTCCTCGTCCACGACCGTGCCGGAGAACCAGCCGCCGCACAGCGTCACGTCGGCGGCCCGCAGGATCGGCAGCATCACCGCCGGATCGTCGGGGAAACGCCTGCCCTTCTCCATGCCGGTGAACCCGGCCGAGCGTGACTGGCGCAGGCATTCCTCCAGTGAAACGTCGTCGCTGAGGTCCGGCAGGTCGTCATTCCACCATGCAATCGGCGACATGCCGAGTTTGGCTTTCAAGGGCATTCCATCCTCTCGTAGACCTCATCCTGAGCTTGTCGAAGGACGAGGTCGCGACCGCAGTGTTACCGACCTCGTGGTTCGACGGGCTCACCATGAGGTCCATGAAGCTCTTGTGGACCTCGGCTAGAGCCGCTGCCGCTTCACCGCCTCGACGTACTCCGCGCGCGCGTCGCGCACCTGGGCGCGTTCGCTGACCTCGGGCACCGCGACGTCCCACCAGTGGCCACCGGCTTCAGTGGTGATCAACGGGTCGGTGTCGATGACGATGACCGTGGTGCGGTCGGCGTCCCGGGTCTCGGCGAGCGCGCTTTCGAGTTCGGCGATGGAGCCGACCTTGCGCGCGGCGGCGCCCATCGAGGCGGCGTGGGCGGCGAAGTCGATCTGCGGCAGAGTCACATGCGTGGTGTCCTTCAACAGATTGTTGAAGTTGGCGCCGCCGGTCGCCATCTGCAGCCGGTTGATGCAGCCATAGCCGCCATTGTCGAGCACGACCACAGTCAGCGGAGCGCCGAGCATGATCGAGCTGACCAGTTCGGAATTCAGCATCATGTAGCTGCCGTCGCCGACCATCACCACGACGTCGTCCCCCGGCCGCGCCAGCTTGACCCCGAGCCCGCCGGCGATCTCGTAGCCCATGGTCGAGAAGCCGTATTCGAGGTGGTAGCTGCCCGGTGCGCGCGCCTGCCACAGCTTGTGCAACTCGCCCGGCAGGCCGCCGGCGGCGCAGACCAGGGTCGCGTTCTGGCGCGCCCGCTGCACTGCGCCGATCACCTGCGCGTCGGAGGGGAGGGCGTTTGTGGGGGCGGTGGCCTTGTTGGCATCGACCAGCCAGTCGGCCTTGCCGGTCTCCGCCTGGTCGGTCCAGTCGCGGCTCACCCGCCAGCCCTGCAGCGCCGCGGCAAGGGCGTCGAGCCCGGCGCGGGCATCGCCCACCAGCGGCAGCGCATCGTGCTTCATGGCGTCGAAGGGCTGGACGTTGAGCCCGACGATCCTGACGCCGGCGTCCTTGAACAGGGCCCATGAGCCGGTGGTGAAATCCTGGAGGCGCGTGCCGACGGCGATGACCAGATCGGCCTGTTCGGCCAGAGCGTTGGCAGCGGACGAACCGGTAACCCCGACCGCACCCATGTTCAGCGGGTGGTCGTGGTGCAGGGCGCCCTTGCCGGCCTGGGTTTCCATCACCGGAATGCCGTGCGCCTCGGCGAATTCGGCGAGGCTGTCAGAGGCTTCGGAATAGAGCACGCCGCCGCCGGCAATCAGCACCGGCCGCTCCGCCTGGCGGATGGCGGCGGCGGCAGTGGCGAACTCGTCGGCATCGGGCATGATGCGTCGCGGCGTCCATACGCGCTCGGCAAAGAAGCTCTCGGGGTAGTCCCAGGCTTCGGCCTGCACGTCCTGGCAGAGCGACAGGGTCACCGGCCCGCATTCGGCGGGATCGGTCAGCACCTGCATGGCGCGGCGCAGCGCCGGCACGATCTGCTCGGGGCGGGTGATGCGGTCGAAATAGCGGCTGACCGGCCGGAAGGCGTCATTGACCGAGACGGTGCCGTCGCCCCAGTCCTCAACCTGCTGCAGCACCGGATCGGGCAGACGGTTGGCGAAGACATCGCCGGGCAGGAACAGCACCGGCAGCCGGTTCACATGCGCAAGGCCAGCCGCCGTGACCATGTTGAGGGCACCAGGGCCGATTGAGGAGGTGCAGGCCATGAAGCGGCGGCGGAAGCTGGCTTTGGCATAGGCGATGGCGGCATGGGCCATGCCCTGCTCGTTCTGGCCGCGATAGGTCGGCAGCTTGTCGCGAACCGAGTAGAGCGCCTCACCCACCCCGGCGACATTGCCGTGCCCGAAGATGGCAAAGACACCACCGAAGATCGGCACCGTCTCGCCGTCGATCACCGTGTGCTGGGCGGCGAGAAAGCGGGCCACGGCCTGGGCCATGGTCAAGCGCACGGTGTTCTGGCTCATGGTCGTCATTCCTCGTGGTCAGGCAGCCGCAGTCTGGCCCAGACGCTGCCAGACGTCGACCAGTGCGGAGAAGCGGCGCGCCATGTCGGCGATGGCGGCTTCGTCGTCGATCTCGCCGTCCAGCCAGCGCCGGGCGGCATCGAAGAAGATGGTGCGGCCCACGGCAAAGCCGCGGACGGTGCTGGAGGTGCGGGCGGCGGCGAAACCGGTTTCGAGCTGCTCCTGCGGCGCATCGAGCCCGAGTAGCACGACGCCACAGCAGAAGGGATCGCGCGCCTCGATGACGGCGTCCGTGGCGGCCCAGGCCGCCGGATTGGCCTGCGGCTCGAGCTTCCACCAGTCGGGCTTGATGCCGGCGTCGTAGATCTCGGTCAAAGCGCGCGCGACAGTATCGTCCGCCAGCGCGCCATGCTTGCCGGCGATGATCTCGACCAAAAGCTCGCGGCCGACCTTGCGGGCGGCATCATAGGCGGCGCGGAGCTTGCCGATCTGCGTCGCCTTCAGCTCGGCGGGGTCGTCGGGGTGGAAGAAGCACAGCACCTTGATGCAGTGGTCCACCGGCCACTCCACCAGCCGCGAACCGACGTCCTGGGTGAACTCGAACTGCAGCGGCCGGGAGCCGGGCAGCTCGATCGGACGCGCAATCCAGAAGTTACCGATGCCGCTGGCGGCATAGAGGGCGTCGCGCCCGTACTTGTCGTCGAGCAGCATGCCGAAGCCATCGCGGCCGGCGGCGACGCGCCCCGCGGCTTCCACCGCCAGCACCTTGAAGCGGGGTATGCGGGCGAGCCGGTCGGCATCGCCCCCGGCGAGATCCTCGAGCTGGGAGCGATGGTCGACGGCCAGCGCCATGAGCTGCGGCCACTCGCGGCGGCGGGTGGTGGCCCAGTGGACGTGGTTGATCGCCTCATCCTTGCGCAGGGCGCGCTCGCGGCTGCCATGCTCGAGGAAATAGACGAGTTCGGTCCAGGTGGGGATTTCCGGCGCGCAGAGCAGGCGCGACACGGCAAAGGCGCCGCAGGCATTGGCCCAGGTGGCCGAGGTCGCGTGCGGCTCGCCGCGCAGCCAGCCGCGCAGGAAGCCGCTCATGAAGGCGTCGCCGGCACCCAGGACGTTGTAGACTTCGATCGGGAAGCCCTTGCCGACGATGCCATGCTCGAGGTCGTCCGGAATCGGTCCGTCATAGACGATGCAGCCCATTGGCCCGCGCTTCAGGACGATCGTGGCGGAGGACAGGCCGCGGATCGTCCTGAGCGCGGAGGGGAGATCGGCTTCGCCGGCGGCAATCAGCACCTCTTCCTCGGTGCCGACGATCAGGTCGCACTCGGGCAGGACGGTCCTGAGATGCGCCGAAACGGTGTCCGAAGCGATGTAGCGGCTGTCGCCGGCGTCATGTCCGGCAAGGCCCCAGAGGTTAGGGCGATAGTCGATGTCGAACACCACCTTGCCGCCATTGGCGCGGGCAATGCGCATCGCCTTGCGCTGGGCCGCGTCGCTGTTGGGGCGGGCGAAGTGGGTACCGGTCACCAGCACGGCGCGCGACGAGCGGATGAAGCGCTCGTCGACGTCGTCTTCGGCGAGGGCCGCGTCGGCGCAGTTGTCGCGGTAAAAGATCAGCGGGAAGGAATGCTCGTTCTCGACGCTGAGCAGCACCAGGGCGGTCAGGCGGTCGGGATCGGTGACGACGCCGCGCGTGTCGACGCCCTCGCGCACCAATTGTTCGCGGATGAAGCGGCCCATCTGCTCGTTGCCGACACGGGTGATCAGGCCCGAGCGCAGGCCGAGGCGAGCGGTGCCGACGGCGATGTTGGTGGGGCAGCCGCCGACCGACTTGGCGAAGCTGCCGACATCCTCGAGCCTTGTGCCGATCTGCTGGCCGTAAAGGTCGACCGAGGCACGGCCGATGGTGATGACGTCGAGCGTCCGCTCGCTCTCATCCATCACGCTGGTCAAGGCAGTTCTCCCGAGTGGCCTATAGGTCGCTTCTGTCGAGCATGAAACATGGGTTCTGAATGAGCGTCAATATGGAACGCCTGTTCTACTATCCCTGTCGGCGCTTCTCGGCAATGCTGACGGTGAGCGCCATGGCGAAGGCCATGCTGGCCGAAAGGGAGCGGAAGCCGGCGTGGTCGGCCTCGACCAGCTCGAACCAGACTGCCGAGCACTCGGCGAGCGGCGAGAAGGCCGAGTCGGTCAGCGACACCACCGGTACGCCACGCGCTGCCATGCTGCGGGCCTGCACCGCGCTTTCCGAGGCATAGGGGGAGAAGCTGATGGCGAAGGCCGCATCGCGCTCACCGGCCATGGCCAGCAGGTCGTCGTCGATGCCGGCGGCGGTGCCGACAAGCTGGCACTTCACCTTCAGCTTGCCGAAGGCGTAGGCCATGTAGCTCGAGATCGGATAGGAGCGGCGCTTGGCGATCAGGTAGATGGTGTCGGCACCCGCCAGCAGTTCGACGGCTCTGTCGAACTGGGCTGGGTCGATGGCGGCGCTCACCGCATCGAGCGACCGGTGCGCCGCCGAGACGAAGCCGTTGAAGATGGTGGTGCTTTGCGCCAGCGCCGCGCCACCCTGCTCCAGTGCCCGCAGCCGATCCTCGTAGGACGAGGTGCGTTCGCGGAGGCGGGCGCGGAACAGTTGCTGCAGGCCGGAAAAGCCGTCGAAGCCGAAGAGCTGCGCGAACCGCACCAGGGTCGAGGGCTGCACCTCGGCGGAGGTGGCAATGCTTGCGGCGGTGCCGAAGGCGATCTCGTCGGGATGATCGAGGGCGTAGGCAGCCACCTGGGTCAGGCGCTTCGGCAGTTCGGCGCGCCGCTCCAGGATGGCGTGGCGCAGGGATTCGAAATCGGCAGGCGGCAGTGGAGCAGGGGCCATGGGCACCTCGTTCGGAACGCTCTACTCTTAGGGGCGCCAGCAGGGAAATAGAAGACCCATTCCGGAAACGGAATGGATGGACTATCCCTCTAGCGAGAGAGGGAGGCAGCGCATGCAGGATCGGATCGGGGTCGGGCTTATCGGGACAGGCCACATGGGCAAGTGCCATGCACTGGCCTGGAACAGCGTGCGGCCGGTGTTTGGGGACGGCCCCAGGACGCGGCTCGTACATCTGGCCGAGGTTGACGCGGAGCTTGCGCGCCGCCGTGGCGACGAGTTCGGGTTCGAGCGGTCCACCGGCGATTGGCGGCAACTGATCGCCGATCCGGAGGTGGATGTGGTCTCCGTCACCACGCCCAATGCCTTTCATGCCGAGATGGCCGTGGCGGCGCTGGAAGCCGGCAAGCACGTCTGGTGCGAGAAGCCGATGGCGGTGGCCCTGGCCGATGCGGAGCGCATGGAGGCGGCGGCACGCGCCTCCGGCAAGGTGGCGGTGCTCGGCTACAACTACATCCAGGGTCCGATGGTGCGGCTGATCGGCGACCTGCTGGCCGCCGGACGCATCGGCACCGTGAACCACGTGCGCCTCGAGATGGACGAGGACTTCATGGCCGATCCGGAGGGCCTTTTCGGGCTCAAGAGCCTGTCGGAGTCGGGCTATGGCGCCATTGATGATTTCGGCGTCCACCCGCTCAGCCTGCTGCAGGTGCTGCTCGGACCGGTGCGGCGGGTGATGGCGCACATGTCGCGACCGTACCCCGATCGACCCGTGCAGGAAGGCGGTCGCCGGTCGGTGGAAACGCATGATGTTGCCAGCATCCTGTTCGAGATGGATGCCGGGGTCAGTGGTGTCATGGCTCTCAGTCGCACCGCCTGGGGCCGCAAGGGGCGGATCGCGCTCCAGATCTTCGGCAGCGCCGGGACCATCGTCTTCGACCAGGAACGCTTCAACGAGGTGCAGATTTACCAGGCGGGCGAAGGAGCCACGGCGGGCTTCCGCACCATCCTGGCGGGGCCACAGCACCCGCCTTACGACCGCTTCATCCCGGCGCCGGGGCACGGGCTTGGCTTCAACGACCTCAAGATCATCGAATGCCACGAACTGCTGAAGGCGATCGCCGGCGAGCCGGCGCGGGTGATCGACTTCACCACCGGGCTCGCGATCGAGCGCACCGTCCACGCCATGGCGCGGAGCCACGGTGAGGGCCGGTGGGTGGAGGTCTGAGCTACAAGGCGTCGCCCCAATCGGCGCGCCGGGCCCTCTTGTAGGCCTCGCCGTGGCGCTTGCTCAGGCGCGCCACGGTTGCCGTGCCATCCGCCTGGCACAGCTTCAGGGCGACCTGGCCGCTCGCCTGTTGCGAGGGGGCGATGACCCTCGCCGCGGGAAGGGCGACCGCTGTGCGGGACACCGCCAGGAAGATGAACTTCTCGTCCTCCCAAGGCACCTCGCCGCCTTTGCTCAACCGGTGCATGCGCGATCGGGCGACGCGCTGGGCGAAATGGCACCAGTCCGGCGGCACCAGGGGGCAGGCGAGGTGATGGGGGCAGGGCGCCACCATGTGGGCGCCCGCCGCCAGCAATTGCCGCCGGGCAGCGAGGATTCGTTCCCAGCCCGCGGGGGTTCCGGGTTCGACGATCAGCAAGGTGTCCCGGGTCACAGCCCAGAGCCGGTCGACCAGCACCGCGCGCTGGTCAGGAGCCAGTTCATCGAGCACATAGGCCAGGGTCACGAGGTCAGCGGCCTCTAGCTCCGGTAACCCCGCTGTTACGTCTGCATCGTGCCAGCGCACCGGCATCGGCAGGCGCTGTGCCAGGCGCTCGCCCCAGGTGCGAATGGCGCCACTGCCTTCCACCAGTTCGGCGCCCGCAAGCGATGACCACTGCTCGGCGGCAGCCCAGACCGCGGAGCCCGGACCCGAGCCGACGTCGATCTGCGTCCGCGGGCTGAAGCTCTCATGTACCTCGCCCAACTGCGCCATGGCGGCCGCGATGACGGCAAACGTCGCCGGCAACCGCGCGGCCAGGTAGGCCTTTGCCGTCAGTTCGTCACCGATATGAAACCGGCCGTCCCGGGTTTCGGCCCGGTAGCGGGTGGACAGCGTCGCTCCGGCACGCTGCAGGTCGGTCAGCGCCACGCCGTCGAGCGCCTCGTCCACCGCTGCACGCAGCGCTGCTGGCAGTTCCATCGATCACAACTTTGCTTTTCGAGCCTGTGGAGTGTTGCAACCGGGACGCTTGCAACACATTTGGGTGGCGGTTAACGTTTCGTCTACCGGGTGTGTCCGGCGTAACACCGCCTTAATCCCCGGCGTGAACGGCTGACAAGGAGCGATCAATGCGCAGTCAACCGAAAACCATGCCCTGGCAGGCTATCAAATGGACAGCGGTCTGCCTGCTCTCCATGGGTCTGGTGTTCTCCGTTGTTGCTGGCGTCTAGACGCTAGAGTTCTTCACAGATCCGCTATTTTCCGGAGGGCGCCCGGCCACAGGGCGCCCTTCGTGTACTCATTGGGGTGATGTCAGATGAAGCTGTTGATCGGCAACCGCAACTACTCGACCTGGTCGCTGCGGCCCTGGCTGGTGCTGCGCCACTTCGAGATTCCGTTCACCGACGAGGTGCTGCCGCTCTCCGGCCCTGGCTGGCGCGAAAACCTGGCGGAGCGATCCCCGACCGGCAAGGTGCCGGTGCTGATCGATGGCGAACTCGTCGTCCCCGAAACTATCGCCATCATTGAATATCTCGCCGACCGCTATCCCGATAAGCCGATCTGGCCGGTCGACCGCGCCGATCGCGCCCGCGCCCGGGCCGTCGCGGCCGAGATGCATGCGGGCTTCAGCGGGTTGCGCACGCACGCGCCGATGAACCTGCGCGCCTCCCATCCGGGCAAAGTCGACCTCGACAGCGTGGCTCGCGATCTAAAGCGCATCGAAAGCCTGTGGGGCCCGATGCTGGAGCGCTCCGGCGGCCCGTTCCTGTTCGGCGCCTTCACGGCCGCCGACGCGATGTTTGCCCCGGTGGCGACACGCATTCGCACCTATGACCTGCCGGTTACCGATCGGATCGCCCAGTATGTAGAAGCCATCTACGGGCTTCCGGCCTTCCAGGAGTGGCTGGCCGAAGCGCTTAAGGAGCCGTGGGTCGTGGACGATGACGAGATCGACGTTATCCAGGGCCGCGTGCCCCGCGGGAGCCTCGTATGATTCACATGGTCAAGCTGTGCGTCGGTGTCGCCAGCTTCGAGGAACTGGAAAGTTACCGGAACGAGCGGGCCCATTGGTGGGGCGCCGACTACGGCGAGGACGTCCACGTCCACCGCACCCGCATGATGCCCAAGCGGCGTGAGGAGATGGAGGGCCTCTCCTCGGTCTACTGGGTCATCGCCGGCCAGGTGCTGTGCCGCCAGCAGATCCTGCGGCTGGCGCCCTATACCGATGCCGAGGGCAAGGATTACTGCGACATCATCATGGCGCCCGACCTGATCCGGACGGTGCCGTACCCGAAGCGGCCCTTCCAGGGTTGGCGCTATCTGCGTCCCGAGGATGCTCCGCCCGATGTCGGCGCCAACGAGAACGGCAACTCGATGGAGATTGCCGCCGACCTCGCCCGGCTCGGTCTGATCTGAATCGAAATGGTGCAGGTTTGGCACGGCCGTTAAGAGGCTGTTAACCATGCCCGTCGTTGCTAGCGGGTACACGCAGAGCGTTGATTTGGGGGCATGAATGGCGCGCGACGGAGCACATGTGATCGTCGTCGGCAATGAGAAGGGCGGGTCGGGCAAGTCGACCACGGCCTTCCATCTCGCCGTATACCTGCTGTATGCGGGCTATCGCGTCGCCACCATCGACGTGGACAGCCGGCAGCAGACCTTTACGCACTACGTCCGCAACCGCCGGACCTTTGTGCAGCAGCGCGGGCTCAGCCTGCCGAATCCGACGCATTTCCACCTGCCGTCCGCCTGGGGCGATTCCATCAAGGAGAACCACCGGGCCGAGTTCGATATCTTCCGCCGTTCGGTGGGGGAGGTGGAGGATCGCGTCGACTTCCTGATCATCGACACGCCCGGGTTCGACACCAACCTGACCCGGCTGGCCCATTCCCTGGCCGACACGCTGGTGACGCCGGTCAACGATTCCCTGATCGACCTCAACGTGCTGGCCCGCATCGATGCCGATTCCGGCAACCTGATCGAGACCAGCCACTATGCCCGGCTGGTGCAGCGGGCCCGTTCGGAACGCATGGCCGTGGACGGCCAGCCCATCGACTGGGTGCTGGTGCGCAACCGCATCTCCATGCTGGGGTCGCGCAATTCGCGGCAGGTGCACCAGACGCTCGAGAGCATCGCGACCCGCTTCGGCGCCCGGCAGGCCGACGGCATTGCCGAGCGCGTCATCTTCCGTTCGCTGTTCCAGATGGGACTGACGGTGTTCGATCCGGTGGACGAGGACCTGACCGGGGAAGCCCAGACGACCTCGCATGCCAGCGCGCGCCAGGAATACCGCAACCTGCTGGCCGCCCTGAACCTGCCGCTGACCCCGCGCGAGCCGATGCGGCTGACCGCCTGAGGCTCAGCGCTCGCCGAGGGTCAGCCGGATCGCCCGGCGGCCGCCGGGGGCAAAGACGTCGAGATCGATGTGGACCGGCTCCTGCACCATCCGCCTGGTGCGGGCGGAAAGCGCCAGCACCACGCCCAGGAGGTCACCGACGCTGCGCCGCCTGGGCAGCATGCGGCCGGTCATGCCGTCGAGGGCGCGGTTGCGCACCGCCATGTCTTCCGAGGCAAGGGCCGAACGGCCGACAAAGTGCGCCAGTTCGCTCAGCGCAGTACGTTCGCTCATTGGGCTACTCCAGACACACGCACCAATTTGCAGTCGCCAGCCGGGGCAGGGGCCTCGGCCGGAAAGTCGCGTCGATCAGCTCTGCATCGCCAGGCAGGCGAGATCCTGCTGCTTGAGCTGGTTGCACATCGCCGTGGCGTCGTCTCGGTTGCCGAAGCCGACGAAGCGGGCGCGATAGAAAGTCTGACCGTTCTTCTCGAAGCGCTCCACATGGGAGCGGAAGTCGCCGAGCGTCCCGACCTTGCCGGCGGCGTCGGAGAGCATGCCGCGCGCGCTTTCCTCGGACGGGCCGGCGCCGATCTGCACCACCCAGCCGGTGATCGGCTCGGCGGCAGCGGCGGAGTGGGAGACCTGCGGGTCGATCCCGGCGGGCGGCACGAAGTCGAGCGGGGCCGATGGGGTGGTCTGCCCCAGGGCAGACGGCGGGGCACCGAGATTGTAGGATTCGCTCAGCCAGGCGCCGATCACGTCCGACTGCGGATAAAGCGGCTGCTGGGTCGGGGCAGCGAGGGTGTTGGCGGCGTCTACCGCAGCCTGCTGCACCGGCGCCGGCATCGGCTG
The DNA here is from genome assembly GCA_023431205.1 of Pseudomonadota bacterium. Taxonomy (GTDB): domain Bacteria; phylum Pseudomonadota; class Alphaproteobacteria; order Rhizobiales; family Devosiaceae; genus Devosia. The sequence continues at coordinate 13,377 of JAEYXQ010000112.1, forward strand.
CGGAGCGGGGACGGGCGCAGGAACCGGGGCGGCAGCGGCGACGGCAACCTGTGGCTGGGCGCCGCTGGCAGCGACGAGTTGCGCCAGGCGCCAGCCGGGCAGCGGCATCGGCATCACGGGGACGGGCTTGGCGGGCTGTGCGACGGCCACCTGGATGTTGCCCTGGCGGCCCGGCACCGGGATCATCGCGGTCTGCAGGTAGTCGCCGCGGCGACCCTTGGGCAGGTAGGCTGCCACCAGCTGGCGCACCTTCTCGTCGCGCGCTGCCGAGGAATTGAACCCGAATGCCACCACCACGATGTGGCGGCCGTCCTTGCGGGCGGCGGTCAGCAGGTTGGAGCCGGCGGCATTGATGTAGCCGGTCTTGATGCCGTCCACGGCGCCCATGTAGCCCAGCACCCGGTTGTGGTTGCCATAGGTCTTGCGGCCATAGCTGAAGCTGCGGGTCTGGAAGTACTCGTAGTACTGCGGGAAGTGCTGGTAGATGGCGATGCCGAGGATTGCCTGGTCGCGCACCGTGGTCACCTGGCCGCCATCGGGCAGGCCCGAGGCGTTGCGGTAGGTGGTGCTGCGCATGCCGAGGGCCCGGGCGGTGGCCGTCATGCGCTCGGCGAATTTGGATTCCGTGCCGGGGATGTGCTCGGCGATGACGCGGGCCATGTCGTTGGCCGACAGCGTCACCAGCGACTTGATGGCGTCTTCCACCGTGATCTTGGAGCCGGCGCGCAGGCCGAGCTTGGTCGGCACCGCGGCCGCGGCGTGGCGCGACACGGTCATCTCGGTCGACAGGCGGATATTGCCGGCGCTCAGCTCCTGGAACAGGACGTAGAGCGTCATCACCTTGGCAACCGAAGCGGGGTAGCGCTTGCCGTCACCATTTTCTTCGTACAGCACCTGGCCCGACTTGGCGTCGACCACGATGCCGGCATAGCGGCGGAGATTTTCGATAGCCTGTGCCGGAGCCACCATGTGGGCGCCGATGGCCATGAGGACAAGAATTGCGGCAAGGGCACGCACCACACCGGCGCGCCACGGGGTTATCGCCTTGGAAGCCACACGGTACTCCAACAACTCGCCCGGCGCTTCTGCGTCGGGGTACAATACACACACATGGCTGGAGTCCGTGGCTGCCCCCGCTGCCGGCCTCCGCGACCTCCGGTGAGATTAGGGGCGCCCCCTTACCATTCCGTAAAATGCGAGCGATTTCGGCGACGGTGTGGAGGGAAAGTCGCGTTGGGGTGAGTTGCCGGTCACATCGCCGGCAGCACGAAGTCAGCGAGGGTCTGCCGGTCGGCCGTTTCGAGGAAGGCGGCCAAGGCTGCATCGAAGGCCTGCGGCAGCCGGCACAGCTCGATCATCACGCAACTTTCTCCGGCCATGCATCCGACCAGGGCAAAGTCCGGCTCCGTCGCGCGGAGGACATCGCCGAGCGAGATGGCGCTGGCGGGCCGGCCAAGGGCGAGGCCGCCGGTGCGGCCGCGGCTGGGCCTGAGTAGCCCGGCCAGCGCCAGCCGGTGGGCGACCTTCATCAGGTGATTGCGGGAGATGCCGTAAGCCGTGGCCGCATCGGCGATGGTGGTGCGCTGCCCGGGGCGGGAGCCCACATAGATCAGCAGCCGAAGGGCATAGTCGCTGAAGCGGGTGAGGCGCATGGTCGTTCCCCCGTGGGAGGCAGCCCCGCTGGGGGGCTGCCTCTTGGCTCAGGGTTGTGCCGGCGGGATGACGACGCCGTGCGGCTGCTCGGCATTGGGCAGGTGGGTCAGGCGCTCACCGGCGGGTGCCACCGCCGAAGGCTGGGTGTAGTCGTAGAACACGGCATGCAGGCCCCAGTAGCTGCCGGCGATGACCACCATCGCCGCCAGGAGCCCGACGGGCACGCCGAGCACCGCGGGCAGGGTGCCCTTCAGGGTGGGGCCTGAGGGGGTCGGATCGGCGGCGATCAGGAACAGCGTCCCCATGATCAGCGCGTGGCCGACGAGGTCGATGCGGCCGAACGGGTAAACCGCGGCGGTGAAGATGATCAGCAGGGCCACTGCCGACAGCCGCCGGATCATCGACGTCCACAGCAGGCCGAAACCCATGGTGAACTCGGCCACACCGGCCATCGGGATGAAGGTGTCACGCGGCATGCCGAAGGTCAGGAACGGGCGCTCTTCCACCAGCGGGTAGAACCACTCGGCATAGGCGAACTTCTCGAGGCTCGACCACATCAGCGCGATGGCAACGCCCCAGCGCAGCACGGTGAAACGGTGCCGGTACCACTTGCCGTTTGGGTCCGAGGCCAGCACCAGGTATCCGGCCACGCCGACGCCGAGGGCCAGGTAGTCCAGCAGGTGGAAGAAGTCGTAGTCCCTGAGGGCGATGGCCCACAGGCCGATGATGCCGGCTGCAGCCAGCGGCATGGTGCGGCGCGAGAACACCAGCATGCCGATCAGCAGTTGCAGCCACGACACCCATTCGTTGGGGGTCTGCAGGTCGGGTGTGAGATAGACCCCGCCGACGGCGAAGATGGCGACGAAGAAGGCGCCGATCACCACGCGCATGAAATCGTCGCCCCGCCGCCACAGCGGCGCACTGGCGCGGTCGAGAACGCGGCCGACCGGGCTGGCGAGGGCGCTGCGCTCGACCAGGACCGTTGCCGCGAAGAACGCTAGCACCAGCACGATGCCCATCCAGAACCACAGATTGGTCAGGGTTTCGGTCAGCGGTGCGGGCGCCGCGCCCACCACATAGGGGGCAAACCACTTCACATGCGCATGCGCCGGGGCCGTGGCGAGCAGGCTTGCCGCAACGGCTCCGAGGGAAATGCCGAGGCCCGCCCACCTGCGCTTGCGAATCCGGCTCTCTTTCCGAGGTGTCACTTCTAGCTCCATCAAAGGCTGCTCGACTGCAGTTGCGAACCACATAAACATGCATCCCACGTGCATCTTTGATTCAGATCAAGCAGTTTGCCGATCAGGTGGGGCATGGTCTGAACACGGAAAGCAGGAAGGATCGTGCAATGGTGGATGTTATTCGTTGGGGAACCGCCGCGGTGCTGCTGGTGACGTTCGGCGGCGCCTTGTTGGTGCGCGACCAGCCGGCCAGCGAGGTGGCAACCTTGCCCTTGCCCGAGATCTGCGGCGCCGTTGACGCGGCCGACGCGCATGCCGGGCACGGCGCCGGAACGCCGTCCATGCAGGAACAACTCGACATGATGGCGATCGGCGCCGGCGAACCGCATGCCGCGCTGATCCAGACCATGGAGCCGATGCACTCCGACATGATGCGCGGCATGACTGCCGAGGAGTTCGAGACCGCCTTCGTGTGCTCGATGGTGCCCCATCACCAGGGCGCAGTGGAGATGGCGCGCGTGGCGCAGCAATTCAGCACCGACCCCTGGATCCTGATGTTCGCCCAGGAAATCGTCAACAGCCAGGAAGTCGAGATCCGCGAGATGCAGGGCTGGCTGTCCCGCCGGTCCGCGCAGTAGGGCTCCGCTCCATCGGTGTCACGCAGGGCCCATCCCGAGATGCCGCCACAGCCGCAAGGTGGCCGTTCAAGCACCTCAGAATGGATTCCCGCTTCCGCGGGAATGACACCGAGTATGTCGTGAGTTCACACCCCCACCCAACCTCCCCCTGAAGGGGGAGGGGCTGCATCGAGTTTGCCGCGGCACCTCGGCACCCACCGACCCGTC
>JAEYXQ010000153.1 GCA_023431205.1 Pseudomonadota bacterium
CCGCCGATCACCACCGCGATGATCGCCTCGAACTCCTTGAGCAGGCCGCGGTCGGCCGCGGCCGAACCGAACTCCATCACCTGGCAGGTGGCGAACACGGTGGCGCAGAACGCCGAGAACACGAACATGGCTATCTTCACTCGGTCGACCGGCACGCCGACATAGCGCGCCGCCCGCGCATCGCCGCCGGAGGCATAGATCCAGTTGCCGAAGCGGGTGCGGGTGAGCAGCACGTGCCCGAACACGATCAGCGCCAGCGCCCAGATCATCAGCATGGGAATGCCGTCGACCACCGGCTGGCCGGCGCGGTTGCCGGCCTTGAACACGGCGATCAGCCCCATGTCCGCGAGCCAGGTGAAGATGAAGCCGAACACCTTGCCGCCGAAAATCGGCGCCAGCCAGTCGCCGGCGGCAGCTTCCTTCACCCCGCCGACAATGGTCTGGCGGGTGGTGGAGATGGACAGGTAGATGGTCAGGCCGCGCAGGATATAGAGCGAGGCCAGCGTGACGATGAACGACGGCAGCCCGGTCTTGATCACCAGGTACCCGTTTGCCGCGCCCACCAGCATGGCCACGACGAATGCGGCAACGATCGCCGCCCACATCGGCCAGCCGAGATGGACGCTGAGAATGGCGATGACGATGCCGGCAAAGCCGATCATCGAGCCCACCGACAGGTCGAACTCGCCGGCGATCATCAACAGGCACGCGCCCACCGCAATGATCGCGAACTGCGCCGACACCACGCCCCAGTTCATGATCCCGTCTGGCGCGAACATGCCGGTACTGCCCGCAACCACGGCGAAGTAGATGAACACCAGCACCGTGCCGGCCATGGCCCCCAGTTCGGGGCGCACGAACGCCTGGCGCAGGCGCGACTGGCGCGCAACGCGCTCGTCGGTCGTGGCGGTTTGATCGGTCATGAGGCACTCCGCTCCGGCAACCACCCGCTGTCATCCCCGCGAAAGCGGGGACCCATCCTGAGATGCCTCACCACCACCTGGCGGCTGCGATGAAATCTCGGGATAGGCCCCGGCTCGAGGCCGGGGTGACACCGAGTGTGGGCTGATCTGGTGGGCTGAACCGCCTTAGCGGTACTGCCCCGCATACTGCTCGACCAGGGCGATGTTGTCCTTGGTCACGAAGCCCGGGCCGGAGTTGATGGAGTTGCCCGGCACCACGCCATAGCGGGCGAGGTTGGTCAGGATCACCACCGGCAGGTAGCCCTGCAGGTAGGGCTGCTGGTCGATGGCGAAGGCGATGGTGTCCGCCTTGATGGCCTCGGCGATTTCCGGCGACAGATCGAACGTGCCGAAATAGATGGTTCCGGCCATGCCATTGTCATTGAGCGCAGCAATGGTGGGGTGCGCCGAGGTGGGACCCAGGGTCAGGATGCCGTTGGTATCCGGATTGGTCTGCAGATAGGCGGCGACCTTCCCCTGGATTTCGGCCGGGTCCTGGCCGGCGTCGATCATCTGGTTGCCGAGTTCAACCCCGAGCGCGTCGGCAAAGCCCTGGCAGCGCTCCACCGAAGCCGGGTTGGTGATGTAGTGGTTGACGCAGAGGAAGCTGGTCACCCCTTCGCCCTTGGCGCGTTCGCCGGCGCCGAACCCGGCATCGTATTCGGGCTGGCCGACATGCAGCAGCGCGCCGATCTGCTTGGACTGTTCCACCGTGCCGGAGTTGATGGTGATCACCGGAATGCCGCGGTCGACGGCGTCGCCGAGCGGACCGGACAGCACGTCGAAGTCAGCGATGGTCGAGATGATGCCATCCGGGCTCGAGGCCGCGGCCTGCTCGATGATGCGGGCCATGTCGGCGAGGTCGCCGGTCGGCGGGTTGCGGTACTCGACCGTCACGCCCATCTGCTCGCCGGCGAGTGCGATGGCGTTCTTGATGGTGTTCCACCAGCTATCGGAGTCGGGGGCGTGCGACACCAGCACGAAGCGCTCGCCCTCCGCATGAGCTGGAACGGTGGCAACGCCCGCGAGCGTCGCGGCTACGGCCAGGGCCGACAGGCCCCGCAGCAAATGGTTCATCGATTTCCTCCCTTGGGCGCCGCACGGTTACGGAACAAATGAACCGCTCCGCGCATCGCGCGAAACAAACATTCCATTTTGGAACGAGAGCGTCAAGCGTCGTCGGGAGCGGCCATCCAGCGTCTCCCCATTCAACGCTTGGCGTCATTGCCGCGCAGGCGTGGTGTTGGCAGGAAACATGGTGGGAGCGAAAGGGCGCCAGGTCAGCGGCCGAGACCTCGTCCTTCGACAGGCTCAGGATGAGGTCTGCCGGATCACAGGGTTTTCGTAGACCTCATGGTGAGCTTGTCGAACCGCGAGGTCGGTAGCACCGCAGCCTTAACCGCCCCCGCCGAGGCTGAGGATCACGTTGACGGCCGATGCCAGGATGATGGTGTTGAACAGGTGCGAGAACACCAGATGCACCGTCACCCGCCGGCGCATGGCGTTGGAGGTCAGCTTGGTGTCGGAGGTCGCGACCGAGGTGCCGACGGTGTAGGAGAAGTACATGAAGGCGGTGCCATCCGGATCCTCGTCGCCGGGGAACTCGAGGCCGCCCTCGACGTCCTGGTCTTCCTCGCCCGCGTCGGGCGCCTGGTAGTACTCATAGGCATAGTGGAAGGCGCCCAGCGCCTGCACCGTGAACCAGCCCAGCAGCACCGACGTCACCGAGGCGGCGACCAGCCAGGGATCGGGCCCCTGCGCCTCGCTGAGCGCCATGAACAGCGACACCACCGAGGTGACGACCACCACCAGCACCACGAAGAAGATCCCGGGCGCCGGCGTATCCTCGTCACGGGCGTGCTCCCGCAGATAATCGGCGGTCAGCCGCGGCAGCTTGATGGAGCTCACCGCAAGAATACCCACGAACAGGCCGATGGGCCCCAGGGTAACCGCATATCCGGGCACCGTCAGCACCGAAATCACGAGAGCCACAAGGCCGAGCGCCAGCCCGGCCCAGAACGGCGCATGGCGCGGCATCAGCCGATCGATCGCGGAACTGCCGAACCCGCGCTGTCTCGCCGTCTTCCCCACGTTGAACTCCGCCTTGCCGCCGGCGGTGCGCCGGCAAGGGGATAACGCAGGTTAAGCCGCAATGGCTCCGGGGCCGGGAACGGCTCCGGGCGGCACCTTGCCGAGAATGATCATGCCGAGCACTTCATCCTTGGTGACGTCGGTGGTGCGGGCGCTGCCGACGAC
>JAEYXQ010000156.1 GCA_023431205.1 Pseudomonadota bacterium
TCTGCAAACTCAAGCACTTCCGCCGCGTCGCAACGCGCTTCGACAAGCTGGCCAGAAACTTCCTCGCAGCCGTACTGCTCGCTTCAACCCGAATCTGGCTAAAGACTTATGAGTCCACGCCCTAGTCCACCAACTGGGGCAGCACCTTTGCCCCGAATGCCTCGATGAACTGGCGCTGGTTGGTGCCGACATTGTGGACATACACCGCATCCACACCGAGGTCGCGATACCCAGCGATCCGCTCGGCGTGCCAGCCGGGCTCCGCCGACACGGCCACCGACTGGTGGATGCGGTCTGGGCTGATCAGTGCGCCCACCGTGTCGAAGTCCTTTGGTCGCCGCAAGTCCCAGTTCACCTCGCCGCCCGCGACAGCGCTTGACCATTGATCGAGTGCCTGCTCCATTGCCTCGTCCTCGGTCGGCGCCCAGCTCAGCGCGTGCTGCACATAGACCGGCTTGCCTTCGCCGCCCGCTTCACGGAACGCCTCGATGGCCTTGCGTGAGGCTTCCGGTTCGCTGCCGGTGGTCAGTAGCCCGTCGGCCCACTGGGCAACGAACCGCGCGGTTTCCTCGGTCACCGCCGCGCCGAAAATCCGTGGCGGGGTCCTGGGGCGGGAATAGAGTTTGGCCTCGACCACCGTGATCCGGCCCCGATGCGTCACCGTCTCGCCGGCGAGCAATTGCTTGATCACCGCCGCACACTCCCGCAGCCGTTCGTTGCGCTCCGCCTTCTCGGGCCATGGCAGGCCGGTCATCGCCTCGTTGATCGCCTGCCCGCTGCCGATCGCCAGCCAGAAACGGTCCGGGAACATCTCGGCGAGCGTCGCCGCTCCCTGCGCAATGATCGCCGGGTGGTAGCGGTACCCGGGCGCGCAGATGGACCCGAACGGTACCGTGGTGACCGCCATCGAGGCCCCCAGCCAGCTCCAGGCAAAGCCCGATTGTCCTTGCCGCTCGCTCCAGGGGTGAAAGTGGTCCGAGGATTTCACCGAACCGAACCCGGCTTCTTCTGCCGCCCGCGCGCAGGCCATCAGCAGGCTTGGGGCGAATTGCTCGTGCGATGCGTGATAGCCGATCAGCATGGGGTTACCGCCAGTCCGTGAGAACGTCTTGAATGGTCGTGGTGGACAGATGGCTGCCAAACCGGCTCCCATAGATCGACAGCATGGCCGAGTGGCAGCTTTCCGCCGAACTGCTGAGCCCGTCCGTCGGCAGCAGGATGTGGTAGCCGAGGTCGATCGCGCCCATAACCGTTGCGAGCACGCACACATCGGTTTCCCCGCCGGTCACGATCAGCGTGTCGACCTCCCGCGCCCGCAGGTGCTGGTGGAGTTCGCCGGACCACCATGGCGACAGCACCGGCTTGTCCACTGTCCTGGCCGGCGGCACATGCCGGTTGAGGGTCGGTGTCAGCTCGAGCAGTTCGGCCGGCACCTGGTCACCTGCCATCTCGGGCCAGGCGGCGTAGTAGTCCACCCAGGCGCCGCGCACCGTCTCCCGCGGCGGCGGGATGAAGCGCGTGAACACCGTCGATTCAGGGTCTCGCTCCACCAATGCCTCGATGCCCGGCAAGGTCGCGGCCATGGTCTCGATGTGCCACGGCGTCGCCTCGACGAACATGCGCTGCATGTCGACGCAAAGATGCACGCGGTTGCTTGGCATGAGGGGAGGGGCTCCTGACGCTGTCCGCCAGGAATGCATGCACCCGCACCCTTGTTCCCCGCACAGTCATGGCGGCGTCGCTACATCCGTTCCTCGACCAGGGGCAGGCCGCGCGAAATTCTTTCCCGCACGCGCTTCTCAACGGCAAGTGCAAGACTGGTGATACTCTACTCGTCTGATAGTCTTTCAGCATCGAGAACCCGGGAGGTCTCCCTTGAAACGCTATTCTCGCTATCTCGCCTATCTTGGTCTTGGCGCCGCTCTGGTCATGGGCTTCGCCGTCACCGCTCACGGCCAGGACAAGACCCTGATCAACGTCTCCTACGATCCCACGCGCGAACTCTACCGCGAGTTCAACGAGGCCTTCGTCGCCCACTGGCAGGCTGAAAAGGGCGAGACCGTCGCCGTGCAGGTCACGCATGGCGGCTCCGGTTCGCAGGCCCGCACTGTCATCGACGGCCTCGAAGCCGATGTGGTCACCCTGGCGCTCGAAAGCGACATCAACGCCATCGCCGATGCCGGGCTGATCCCGTCCGATTGGCGCGGCACGCTCGAGAACAACAACGCACCATACACCTCGACCATCGTATTCCTGGTCCGCAAGGGGAACCCCAAGAACATCCAGGATTGGGGCGATCTGGTCGGTGAGGGCATCGAAGTCATCACTCCGAACCCCAAGACCTCGGGGGGCGCGCGCTGGAACTTCCTTGCCGCTTGGGCCTGGGCCCGTGCCGAATACGGCAATGACGAAGCCAGGGCGCAGGAGTTCGTGGCCGAACTGTTCCGGCACGTGCCGGTGCTCGATACCGGTGCCCGTGGCTCCACCACCACCTTCGTGCAGCGCGGTATCGGCGACGTCCTGCTTGCCTGGGAGAACGAAGCCTGGCTGGCGCTCGAGGAACTCGGCCCCGACGCTTTCGACATTGTCACCCCGTCGATCTCGATCCTGGCGGAGCCGCCGGTGGCGCTCGTCCCAGCCAATGCCGACAAGAAGGGCAATACCGAACTGGCCCAGGCCTATCTCGAGTACCTCTACTCCGATGAAGGCCAGCGTATCGCTGCCGCCAACTACTATCGCCCCTTCCGGCCCGAAGCGGCCGCGGCTGAAGACCTGGCCCGCTTCGGCGAGGTGAACCTCATCACCATCGAGGAGTTCGGCGGCTGGCGCGAAGCCCAGCCGAAATACTTCGGCGATGGCGGCGTGTTCGACCAGATCTATTCCGGTCCCGGACAGTAGTCTCCCAACGGTGCTGCCGGCCCGAACAGGGGCCGGCAGCACAACTTTGCCTCGGCCATCCCTCTGGTGGCCGATTATTTCCGTGCCGGCCGCGCTCACGTGACGGCCGCTCTTGAGTGTACGGGTTTTGGCGGTAGTCTTCGCGCCAGGACGGAAACGGGGATTGTGCCTTTGGTATTGCGACGACCACTCCGTCCGCGCAGCGTGTTGCCCGGCTTCGGTCCGGCACTTGGCTTTACCCTCTTCTATTTCGGCCTCATCATCCTCATTCCCCTGACTGCGCTCGTGCTTCGCGCCGCCGGTGTGGGGCCGGCCGGTTTCTGGGCAATCGCCACCGATCCGCGCGTGCTTGCCGCCTTGCGCACCAGTTTCGTCACCGCTCTCGTTGCCGCAGCGGTCAACGTGGTGTTCGGAACGCTGATCGCCTGGATTCTCGTGCGCTATCGCTTTCCCGGCCGCCGCATTGCCGATGCCTTTGTCGATCTGCCCTTTGCCTTGCCCACTGCCGTTGCCGGCATCGCCCTGACGGCGATCTATGCGCCCAATGGCATCATCGGCCAGCTGGTCGCCCCGCTCGGCTGGCGCATCGCCTACACCCCGGTCGGCATCACCCTCGCCATGATATTCATCGGTTTGCCCTTCGTCGTGCGCACCGTCCAGCCGATCCTCGATGAGGCTGGGGTTGACGTGGAGGAGGCCGCGGCAACCTTGGGTGCCAACCGCCTGCAGACCATCTCTCGCGTCATGCTGCCGGGGCTTCTGCCGGCGATCCTCACCGGCTTCGCCCTCGCCTTCGCACGCGCGGTCGGAGAGTACGGCTCAATCATCTTCATCGCCGGCAACATTCCGTTCGTTTCGGAAATCGCGCCGCTGCTCATCGTCATCCGCCTCGAGGAATACAACTACGCAGGGGCGGCGGTCATCGCGACGATCATGCTCGCGATCTCCTTCCTGCTGCTGTTCGTCATCAATCTGATCCAGGCCTGGAGCCGCGGGAGGTATGGCTATGGCCGCTGACCGCCGCTTTGCCAACCCGACGGCCGAAGCGCCCTGGGTGCGGCGCCTCCTGATCGCCATCGGACTTGCCTTCCTTGCCCTGCTCCTCGTGTTGCCGCTCTACGCCGTGTTTGCCGAGGGGCTGCGGCAGGGGCTTGGCGCCTACTGGTCGTCGCTGCAACTGCCCGAAGCGCAGTCCTCCATCCGCCTGACGCTGACGGTGGCCGCCATTGCAGTGCCGCTCAACGTGGTCTTCGGCATCTGCGCCGCCTGGGCCATCGCCAAGTTCGAGTTCCGCGGCAAGGCGTTCCTGATCACGCTGATCGATCTACCCTTCTCGGTGTCCCCGGTGATTTCGGGTCTCGTCTACGTGCTCCTCTTTGGTGCCGGCAGTGTCCTGGGCCCCTGGCTCAAGAGCTATGGCATCGAAGTGCTGTTCGCCGTGCCCGGCCTGGTGCTGGCAACCATCTTCGTCACCTTTCCCTTCGTTGCCCGCGAACTCATCCCCCTGATGCAGGATCAGGGCACCGGGGACGAAGAGGCGGCCCTGTCGCTCGGCGCGTCCGGGTGGCAGACCTTCCGCCGCGTGACCCTGCCCAATATCCGCTGGGGCCTGTTCTATGGCGTGTTGCTCTGCAACGCCCGCGCCATGGGCGAGTTCGGCGCCGTGGCCGTCGTCTCCGGCAAGATCCGCGGCCAGACCACCACCATGCCGCTGCAGGTGGAGATGCTCTATAACGAATACAACGCCACGGCGGCATTCGCTCTGGCTTCGCTGCTGGCACTGCTCGCCTTGGTGACGCTGGTGCTCAAGACCGTGCTCGAGTGGCGCTATGGCGACGAACTCGCCGCTACTCGCAACCACTGACGGAAAGAGAATTCATGGACGTTCGCGTTGATCATGTGCGCAAGGAGTTCGACCGGTTTCCGGCACTCCACGACGTTTCGCTCGATATCCACTCGGGCGAACTGATCGCGCTCCTCGGCCCGTCCGGTTCCGGCAAGACCACGCTGCTGCGTCTGATCGCCGGCCTTGAGCAACCCACCGATGGCCGCATCTTTTTCGGCGAGGAGGAAGCCTCCTCCAGGTCGGTGCAGGAACGCCAGATCGGCTTCGTCTTCCAGCACTACGCCCTGTTCCGGCACATGACCGTGCTGGAAAATGTCAGTTTCGGCCTAAAGGTGCGCCCACGCTCCAACCGGCCCGCCGCCGGAGAAATCCGCCGCCGTGCGCTCGAGCTACTTGATCTGGTGCAACTCTCCGGCCTCGAGAAACGCTACCCCGCGCAACTGTCCGGCGGCCAGCGTCAGCGCGTGGCGCTCGCCCGCGCCCTCGCCATCGAACCCCGCGTCCTGTTGCTGGACGAACCCTTCGGGGCTCTCGATGCCCAGGTCCGTCGCGAACTGCGCCGCTGGCTGCGCGAAATCCACGAGCGCACCGGCCACACCACAGTCTTCGTCACCCATGACCAGGAAGAGGCCCTGGAACTGGCGGACCGGCTCTGCGTCATGAGCCAGGGCCGGATCGAACAGGTGGGCACGCCCGACGACGTCTATGATCGTCCGGACTCTCCCTTCGTGTTCGGCTTCATCGGCGAGTCGAGCCAGGTGCCCGTGTCGGTCGCCAACGGCGAACTTCAAACCGGCGGCAGGTCGATCGGTATTCCTGCAAGTCCGGGAGACAGCGGCGGACGCCTGTTCTTCCGCCCCCACGATGTGGAACTCACCGACGCGGACGCGGCCCTCAGGGGGCGCGTCGTCTCCAGTCGCCGGGTTGGCGGCACAAGACGCGTCGAGGTTGAGCTCGCCGGCTCCGACCAGCGGGTTGAGGTCGACCTGCCCTTCGACGATCCGGCCGCCGAGCGGACCGAACTCAGCTTCCGTCCCCGCCGCTGGCGCGTTTTTGCAGCTTAAGGGAAGAGCTCAGTCGTCGTTGGTGGCGTTGAGCTCTTGCGGCCGCTTGCCTTCCTCGACCGGCTCGTCGGGGTCAAGCGCCTCTTCCACCGCAGCGGCCAGCTCTTCGGTATCCACCCGGTGAGCGCCTGCCTCTGCCTGGCGCTGCAACTCGGCGTGGATCGCGGTCTTGATGGCTTCCCGCCGGCCGCCCGTCATCTCAACCATTGCCATCGATGCTGATCCCCTGTTCGTCCACCCGGACCTCAAGGCTCGGGGCGGATGTCTGCTGCTGGTAGGCATAGATCGCGAGCACGACCAGGGCGACCGCCAGAATGGCGATGACGGCATAGAGGCCGTTGCGACCCATGACTTCGCTCCGCTTGCAACTGACGCTTCGGCTGCAACGCCGCAACTGTCCGCAGGGTTCAATCCTGAGCGGCAATCGCCCGCAGCGCCATCACGAAAGCGGTCACGCCGATGGCGACGGGCCCGGTGTTGTCGATGATGACGGGGTCAATGCCGGCGGGCACCGGGGCGCTTTCCCGCGCCAGCCGCGAGGTTATCTGGTCCGGAGACTCGCGCCCCCGTGTGATTAACCGCTCCGCCCGCAGTGAAATCTCTGCGGTCACCAGGATCACGGCACAGGCGGGATATTTCTCCCGGGCTCGGCTCACCACATGCCGGGAGACATTCGCCACCACGGTGCGCCCGAGCGCGATGTCGGTGTCGACGCTGATGGGCAGGCCGTAACGGAGGTTATGCGCCTCCCATGTCAGGGCGAAGCGTCCTGCCGCCTCCTGACGGGCGAACTCCTCCGCGGCCATGCTGTCATGGTCCTCCACCTCCGCATCGGCCGGCCGGGTCACCACCCGGCGCACGAAGCTGAAGCGTCGATCCCCCTCCAGCGCCTGCCGCGCGCCATTGATCAGCGTGTCCTTGCCCACGCCCGAGGCGCCCGCTACCAGCACCAGCGAACCGAGCGGTCGAGACATCAGCAGACCCGCACCCCGGTGCGCCACACGCCGCGCACCACCGGCAGGCTTCCCGCCATACGCACGCGAACCAGATCGGCGCGCTTGCCGATGGCGATCTCGCCCCGATCGTCGAGCCCGGCCGCGCGCGCCGGATTACCGGTCACCAGCGCTATCGCCTCTGGCAGGGTGAACCCCTCCACCCGCTCCGGCAGCACGAACGCCGCCTGCAGCATCGCAAACGGCACATAATCCGAGCTCAGGATGTCGAGCAGCCCGCCCGCCACCAGGTCGATGGCGGAAATGTTCCCCGAATGCGATCCCCCGCGGACCACGTTCGGCGCCCCCATCAGAATGGCGAGCCCCGCATCATGCGCTGCTGCCGCCGCCTCCAGCGTGGTCGGGAACTCGGCGATGGCGACACCATCCTCCACCGCCTCCTCCACATGGGCCAGCGTCGCATCGTCGTGGCTGGCCATCGCCAGGCCGGCCTCCCGGGCGTGGTGAACAATGTGGGCGCGATGCGCTGCCGAATAGCGGTGATGCTCCGCCAGCCGTTCGGAGATGAAGCGCTCCATCTCCGCTTCGCTGCGCGAGCCTTGGTAGAACCGGCGGTAGGCTTCGAGCGAGCGGAATTGCCGCTGCCCCGGCGTGTGGTCCATCATCGAGACCAGTTTCGTCTGCCGGTGCGCGGCGAAGGCATCGAACTGCGCCAGCACGTCGTGGCTCGGCAATTCGCACCGCAAGTGGATGAAGTGCTCGGCCCTGAGCCACCCGTCCCGCGTGGCAGTGGCGATCGCGCCGGTCAGGCGCTCCACATGGGTGCCCATGTCCTTGAGTTCGGCATCCGAGCCGAGCCGCACCGCATCGAACACCGTGGTGATGCCCGAGCCGGCAACCTGTGCATCATGCGCATGCAGCGCCGCCAACGGATCCCAGAACACCCCGGGGCGGGGCCGGTAGTGGTTCTCGAGGTGGTCGGTATGAAGCTCGACAAGCCCGGGGATCAGGAAGTCGCCCTCCATGTCCTCCCCCGTGGCACCGCCCTCGTCTATGGCCGCGATCTGGCTGCCCTCGACCAGAAGCCCCCCGCGCACCACCCGGTCCGCCAGCACCAGCCGGGCATTGGAAAACGCCGCGCCCCTCACTGGGGATCACCCAGGCGGAAGTCGGCAACGCGCCGGAACAGCTTGCCGTTGTCCGGCTCGTGAAACAGCGACAGCCGGTCGAGCACCATGTTCTCCTCCAGCACGGGCGCAAACCACGTCGCCGCCGCCTGCGCGATGTCCCGCGCGTCCTCCGCCGCCAGCCGATCGGTCAGCGTCATGTGAAACTGGAACTGGTCGAACACATACGGGTAGCCATAGGCATCGAGCAGTTCGACCTGCCGGTCCGTCAGCCCCTTGGCCACACGCCTCTCGCGCTCACGCAGCGACATCGGCGCCCGGAACGGTTCGAACGTTTCGACCACGTCGGCGGCGAGGTCGCTCAGCGCCTCGCTGGGCTCGACCACCAGGGCCAGGAACCCGCCGATGCTCTCGATCCGTGGCCGTCCGAGATCGAGCGGTCGCCGAACGCGGCAGAAGCGCCGCATCGCCTCGCGCAAATCCTCGGCGCCGTGCTCCGGCGGCAGCGCCATCGGCGCCTTCAGCGTCGCGTGAAATCCGTACCGGCTGGCATCCTGCGTCAGGTTCAACAGCCGGCTGCGATCGACGCCCGCCACCGTGCCACCCAACAGTTCGTCGCCCGCCGCGTCCCGTCCCAGCCACTGGGCAGCCCGTTCCCATAGGGCGCTCTCGGCCGGTGGGGCGAAGTAGATGGCGAAGCGTTCGGTCATGCTCGGTTCCGGGCTGGTCGCGGGTCGGCTGTGGGTGCTGCCGTATTGCTGGCTAACCCTGGGCCATGTAAAGCGCAAGGCGGGAGGATGCACATGGCACGCGAACTGCTGGAACGTCTTTTTCGGGCAGCCGTTGCCGCAGCCGATCCGGGACCCGCCATCCTGCGCCATCTGCCCGAGCGTCCAAAGGGCCGCACTGTCGTGATTGGCGCCGGCAAGGCCTCCGCCCAGATGGCCCGTGCCTCCGAGCAGGCCTGGGATGGTCCGCTCTCGGGCCTCGTCGTCACCCGCTACGGCTATGCCGAACCATGCGAGCGCATCGAGATCGTTGAGGCTGCCCACCCTGTCCCGGATGCGGCGGGCTTCCTTGCCGCCCGGCGCCTGATGGAAACGGTTTCCGGCCTCGGTCCCGACGATCTGGTCGTGGCCTTGATCTCGGGGGGCGGCTCCGCCCTGCTGCCGGCGCCGGCCGCCGGTCTCAGCCTCGAGGACGAGCAGGCGATCAACCGGGCGCTCCTTGCCTCCGGTGCTCCCATCGGCGTCATGAACCTCATCCGCAACCAGTTCTCCACGGTCAAGGGCGGGCGCCTGGCCCTCCGTTGCGCCCCGGCGCGGGTTGCCACGCTTGTTGTCTCCGACGTTCCCGGCGACGACCCCGCTTTGGTGGCTTCAGGCCCGACCGTCCCCCTGTCCGGCACCCGCGCCATGGCGCGCCAATATGCGAGCCTCTACCGCCTCGACCTGCCGCCGGTGGCGGCGCGGCTTCTCGCCGGCGACGACAATCCCGCGCCCGTGCCCAACGACCCGGCATTCTCCCGCAACACCGTCGCCACCATTGCCTCCGCTGCTTTGTCCCTCGAGGCGGCTGCCGCCGTCGCCACCACCCAAGGGATCGCTCCCGCCATCCTGTCCGACGCCGTTGAGGGTGAATCGCGCGATGTCGGCCAGGTGCATGCAGCCCTGGCCCGCGAGATCGCTACCCGCAACCGGCCATTCACCCGTCCCGCGGTGCTGCTGTCCGGCGGCGAAACCACCGTCACTATTCGCGGCGGCGGCAGGGGCGGCCGCAACAGCGAGTTCCTCCTCGCTTTCGCCCTCGCCATCGACGGCATCGACGGCGTATCGGCCATCGCCTGCGACACTGACGGCATCGATGGCTCCGAGAACAACGCCGGCGCCTATGCCGACGGCACCACCGCCGCCCGCCTGCGGCGGGCCGGCATCGATCCACTGGCCGCACTCTCAACCAACGATGCCTGGACTGCTTTCCAGGCTATCGACGATCTCGTGATCACCGGCCCCACCGGCACCAACGTCAACGACTTCCGCGCCATTCTCGTCACCTGACAGCAAGGTCCAGACTGCAGGGCGATTATACCGCCGATGGAATAATCATACTTTTGCTCTGGCGGCGGTTCGCTCCGTCTGCTCTATAGCCACCACTTTTCTAGGGAGCATGATCCATGGCCAAGCGCCGCATTGCCGTCATTGGAGTGGGCAAGATCGCCGTCGACCAGCACCTGCCGGTGATCGACGCCTCCGAGGATTTTGAACTCGCCGCTACGGTGTCGACCCGTGGGGTCGGGCATGGTGACGTACCGGTGTTCCGCACGGCCGCCGAACTCTATGCCGCGATGCCCGAGGTCGACCTTGTTGCCGTCTGCACCCCGCCCGGCGTCCGCCACCAGATCGTGCGCGAGGCGCTGGATGCCGGCAAGGACGTGCTGATGGAAAAGCCGCCCACCCCCACCATCTCCGAACTCGACGACCTCATCGATCACGCCCGGCGCCTGGATCGGGTGCTGTTCCAGACCTGGCACTCGCAGTTCAACGCTGCCGTGGACCGCGCCAAGGTGCTCCTCGCCGAGGAAGGGGTCACCGCCGCCCGCATCGACTGGCGCGAAAGCGTCCGCAAGTGGCACCCGGGTCAGGACTGGGTGTGGGAGCCGGGCGGGTTCGGCGTCTGCGACCCCGGCATCAACGCGCTGTCGATCTTCACCAAGGTCATGCCCTTCCCGGTCTTCGTCGAAAGCTCGCGCCTGACCTTCCCGGCCAACAAGCAGACCCCGGTGGATGTCGACATCCGCTTCAAGTCCGGCCAGCCGCACCGGCCGGACCTCTCTGCCGGCTTCAACTGGCTCGAGGAGACCGGCGAAATCTGGGCCATCAGCTTCACCACGGGGCAGGGGCGTACCGTGCTGCTCGAGCGTGGCGGTCGCACCCTCAAGGTCGATGGCGAAACCATCCTTGAGCACGGCGACGAGGAATACGCAGCGATCTACGACCGCTTCGCCGAACTGCTGGATCGTCGGGAAAGCGACGTCGACGCCGCTCCGCTTCGTCTCACTGCCGACATCTTCCTGCTCGGCGCCCGCGAGAACGGCCCCGCTTTCGAGTGGTAGGCCGATCTCCCGTGGATCTCACGGTGACCCTGCCGAACCACGAGGTCGCGGCAAGGTCTTCGGGGCGTAGGTAACTACGCCCCCGCCTGATCCAGCGCCCGAACCTGCTCCTCGCTCAGCGCCAGCCGCACGCCCTTGGCGAGGCTGTTCACCTGCTCGACCGAACTTGCCGAGGCGATAGGAGCGCTGACGCCCTTCTGCGCCACCAGCCAGGCCAGCGCCAC
Source organism: Pseudomonadota bacterium (assembly GCA_023431205.1). Taxonomy (GTDB): domain Bacteria; phylum Pseudomonadota; class Alphaproteobacteria; order Rhizobiales; family Devosiaceae; genus Devosia. The sequence goes on from JAEYXQ010000156.1 coordinate 11,225, forward strand.
TTCCGCCGGCGTCGCGCCGGTGTCCCCGGCCACGGTGTCCAGCGCCTTGAGAATGCTCTGGCCCTTGGCGTCGAGATACTTTTCCACCCCGCCGCCGCGCGGCGACTGCCCCAGATCGTTCTTGGAGCGGTACTTGCCGGTCAGGAAGCCGGAGGCCAAGCTGTAGTAGACGATGGTGCCGAGCTCGAACTTGTCCACCACCGGCCGCAGCGCCTCGAACTCGGCGCGATCATAGAGGTTGTAGCGCGGCTGCAGCACCTCGTAGCGCGGCAGCGACTTGATCACCGCGGTGTTCTCCGCCTCTTCCACCATCTGCGCGGTGTAGTTCGACGCGCCGATCACCCGAACCTTGCCGGCGCGGATCAGCGTGTCGTAGGCGCCAAGCGTCTCTTCGTGGTTGGCTTCGTCGTCCGGCCAGTGGCTGAAATAGAGGTCGACATAGTCGGTCTGCAACCGCTGGAGCGACGCCTCGATCGACTGGTGGATGCTCTCAGGCTTGAGCCCGCCGGGCTTCTTGCCCGAGTTCACCTTGGTGAAGATGTGCACCTTGTCCCGGTTGCCGCGTGCCTTCATCCACTTGCCGATGATGGTCTCGCTCATGCCCGGCGGGTTCCCCGGCACCCAGTTCGGGTAGCCTTCGGCCGTATCGATCGCGGTGAATCCCGCATCGACATAGGCATCCAGAATGTCGAAGCCGGCCTTCTCGTCCACGGTCCAGCCGAAGACGTTGCCGCCCAGTACCAGCGGCTCGATCACCAGTTCACTGCGTCCCAGCGGGCGACGGACCATTGTCGTTCTCCATTGAATTTGCGGGGTTAACGCCGGAGGCGGTGTTGGGTTCGGCCGTTTTCGGCACCCGCGGCGCGCACCAGGCGAGAGCCGCAGTGATAGCATAGAGCGAGCCGCTGAGGTCGATGAAGCGGAAGGGACCGCCGACATCGTCGGCATGGCGGAGATAGATGAAGGTGCCGTGCCGCAGTCCCTGCAGCAGCCACTCTGTTTCGGTGGCGATCCGGCCGCCATAAGGCGCCTCGCTGGCAACCGCCTCCACCTGCTTGTTCTCGCGGTCGAGCGTCATCTCCCAGGTGCCGAGATCGTCCGGATGCCGGCTGGTATGGATATGGAGGCCGACGCTGAAGTCGTCCTCGCAGCGAACCGCGAGGCAGGCAAAGTCGGTCGCCGTGCTGTCCCGGTCGCATCCGAGCGTGGCGCGATCTCCTTCCCCCGCCAGGGGAGAATAGTGCCAGCCGGGCGTCTGTGCCGCAGCCGGTCCGGTCAACAGCAACAGGCTCAGCGCCGCGGCTCGATAAGGTCCCATTTGTTCCCGTAGAGATCGACGAACACTGCCACCGTCCCATAGTCCTCGTGCCGTGGCGCTTCGAGGAAGTCGACACCCGCCGCGAGCATGCGCTGGTGGTCACCGGCGAAGTCATCGGTTTCAAGGAACATGGTCACCCGGCCACCGGTCTGGTTGCCGATTGCGGCGCGCTGCCGCTCGTCGGCCGCCTGCGCCAGCAACAGCCGCGTCCTGCCACCCGGAGGCGCCACCACCACCCAGCGCTTGTCACCGAGCGCTGTGTCTTCCACCAGGTCGAACCCGACCTTTCCGCAATAGACGATGGCCTCTCATAGTCGGCGACCACCAAGGCGACAGTGGCAATGGTTTGGCTCATGCGCCATGCTTCGCCCCGCCTGCCGGGCAGGTCAAGCTGCCAGGTAGTGCGGCGAACGGTTCTTCCTATATCCGTCCGATTCTGTGGAAAGCCATTTTGCGGTCAAACGATTGACCAGTTGGTCAAACTCCCCCATTGCGCGCCAGTGGATTCTAGGCTTTTGTGTCGCCCAAGCCTCGGACGGGAACGCCGGGTGCGCATGAACTAATCGGGAGACATCGATGAAACTCAAGAAAAGCCTGCTTGCAGCGACAGCCATTCTGGCGCTGGCAGTCGGCGCAGCAGAGGCCAAGCAGCTGGTATACTGCTCGGAAGCCTCCCCGGCCCACTTCGACCCCGGTCCGCTGACCGGCGGCAATGACTTCGACGCCTCGGCGCACACCATTTTTGAGCGCCTGGTCGAGTTCTCCCCTGGTGGCACCGACGTGATCCCCGGCCTGGCCGAGAGCTGGGAAATCTCCGAGGATGGCCTCGAATACACCTTCCACCTGCGCCCCGGCGTTAAGTGGCACACGCAGCCGTGGTTCACCCCCACGCGCGACCTGAACGCGGACGATGTGATCTTCTCGTTCGAGCGTCAGTGGAAGGAAGACAGCCCGTGGTACGCCTATCTCGAAGGCATGACCTGGGACTACTTCCAGGGCATGGACATGCCCCGCTACCTCGAGTCCATCGAGAAGGTTGATGACCTGACGGTCAAGATCACCCTGACCGAAGCCAACTCGCCGATGCTGGCCAACCTGGCCATGCAGTTCGCCTCGATCGTGTCGAAGGAATATGCCGAGCAGCTCGAAGCTTCGGGCGACCTGGCTTCCTTCTCCACCCAGCCGGTCGGGACCGGTCCGTTCCTGCTGGCCGACTACCAGCTCGACACCGTCATCCGCTACCAGGCCTTCCCCGACTACTGGGATGGCAAGCAGCCGATCGACGACCTGATCTTCGCCATCACCACCGACGCTTCGGTTCGCGCCCAGCGCCTGATGGCTGGCGAGTGCGATATCATGTCGTACCCGGCTCCGGCCGACATCGACGTGCTGAAGGCCGACGAGAACCTGACCGTGATGGAGCAGGAAGGCCTGAACATCGGCTACATCTCCTACAACACCACCGAAGCTCCGTTCGACCAGGCTGAAGTCCGCAAGGCGCTGACGATGGCGATCGACAAGGCCGCCATCATCGAAGCCGTGTACCAGGGTGCCGGTCAGGACGCCAAGAACCTGATCCCGCCGACCATGTGGGCGTACAACGACGACATCCCGGCCGACGAGTACAACCCTGAGGAAGCCAAGCGCATCCTCGAGGAAGCCGGCGTCACCAACCTGACCACCGACCTGTGGGCCATTCCGGTTTCGCGTCCGTACAATCCGAACGGTCAGCGCGTCGCCGAACTGATCCAGGCCGACTGGGCCGCTGTCGGCGTCACCGCCAACATCGTCACCTATGAGTGGACCGAGTACCGCGAGCGCGGCAAGCAGGCCGACCGCAAGGGTCCGTTCATGATCGGTTGGACCGGCGACAACGGCGATCCGGACAACTTCTTCGCCACCCTCTTCTCCTGCTCGGCCATTGGCGTGTCCAACTACTCGAGCTGGTGCAACGAAGAGTTCGAAGAGGCCATCCAGGCTGCCAAGACCACCTCGGACCCCGAAGAGCGTACCGCGCTCTACACCAAGGCCCAGGAGATCTTCAAAGCTGAAGAGCCCGCCATCACCCTAGCTCACAGCCGCGTCTTCATGCCGATGAAGAGGACCGTGCAGAACTACCAGATGAGCCCGCTCGGCACCCATGCCTTCAAGGGCGTGGACATCGAGGAATAAGGCTAAACGCCATTCCGCACTTGGGAGCCTCGATCCGGTTTAGGCCGGAACGGGGCTCCGCCTTTTAGACAAGAAGGCTGAGGACCACGAGACGCCGCACCGCGGCTCCGCGACGGTCCGGCCCCTACCACATGAAATTGAGTGCCCGGGTATTGCATCGGGCATGCTCCTGGGGCGAAAGACCGCTCATGCTGAACTACATCCTGCGCCGGCTGGCGCTGATCATCCCGACCGTCATCGGCATCTCCATCTGCGCGTTCGCCTTTGTGCGCGTGCTGCCGGGTGACCCGATCCTGGCCATGGCCGGGCAGCACGGCGTGACGCCCGAGCGCTACGAGATCCTGCGCGAGCAGTTCGGCTACAACCTGCCGATCTGGCAGCAGTACCTGAACTACCTCGGTTCAGTGCTGCGGGGCGATTTCGGCATCTCGCTGGCGACCAAGCGGCCCGTCATCACCGAATTCATGGCGCTGTTTCCCGCAACCATTGAACTCGCCCTTGTTGCCATGCTCTTTGCCGTCATCATCGGCATCCCGGCAGGCATCTTTGCCGCGATCAAGCGCGGCTCCTGGTTTGACCAGGCGACCATGGGCGTGGCCCTGACCGGCTATTCCATGCCGATCTTCTGGTGGGGCCTGCTGCTGATCATCTTCTTTTCCGGCTATCTCGGCTGGACCCCGGTTTCCGGGCGCATTTCGTTGTCCTTCTTCCTCCGCCCGATCACCGGCTTCATGCTGGTCGACACGCTGCTCTACGGCAACTGGCCGGCCTTCGTCTCAGCGCTGCGCCACCTGATCCTGCCGGCCGTCGTGCTCGGCACCATCCCGCTGGCCGTGATCGCCCGCCAGACCCGCTCCGCCATGCTCGAAGTTCTGGGCGAGGACTATGTCCGTACGGCCCGCGCCAAGGGCCTGTCGCCGCGCCGGGTCGTCAACGTCCACGCGCTGCGCAACGCGCTGATCCCGGTGGTCACCACCATCGGCCTTCAGGTCGGGCTGCTGCTGGGCGGCGCCATTCTCACCGAGACCATCTTCACCTGGCCAGGCATCGGCAAGTGGATGATCGACTCTATTTCCAAGCGCGACTACGTCGTGGTGCAGTCGGGGCTCCTGATCATCGCCCTCATCGTCATGGCGGTAAACCTCCTGGTCGATCTGCTCTACGCGTTCATCAATCCGCGCATTCGGGTGCAGTAAGCCATGGCCGTTTCCACCGAACCCGTCAGCACCGGCAGCGCGCCCGTTTCGGGCATGCGCGAGTTCTGGCACTATTTCTCCGTCAATCGCGGCGCCGTCCTGGGCCTCGTGGTGTTCACGCTGCTCCTGCTGCTTGCCATCTTCGCGCCGCTGACCGCCCCGCACCTGCCCGACCAGCAGTACCGCGACGCCCTGCTCACGCCGCCCATATGGGACGCCCGCGGTGACCCCCGCTTCATTCTCGGCACTGATCCGGTGGGACGCGACATCCTCTCGCGCCTGATCCACGGCGCCCGCTTCTCCCTGTTCATCGGCTTCTTCGTGGTCGTCGGTGCCCTGGTCGTCGGCGTCGTCCTCGGCGTCCTCGCCGGCTATTTCCGGGGCTGGGTCGATGCGCTGATCATGCGCGTCATGGACATTATCCTGGCCTTCCCGCCGCTCCTGCTGGCGCTGGTGCTGGTGGCCATCCTCGGCCCCGGCCTGTTCAACGCCATGATCGCCATCGCCCTGGTCCTGCAGCCGCACTTCGCTCGCCTCGTCCGGGCCGCGGTGATGGCCGAGAAGAACCGCGAATACGTCACGGCCTCAAAGCTGGCCGGTGCCAGCCACTTCCGGCTGATGCTGGTGACCATCCTCCCCAATTGCCTCGGACCGCTGATCGTCCAGGCGACGCTGAGCTTTTCCAACGCCATCCTCGAGGCGGCCGCCCTCGGCTTTCTTGGCATGGGCGCCCAGCCGCCGACGCCGGAATGGGGCACCATGCTCGCCACCGCCCGCGAGTTCATCCTCAAGGCGCCGTGGGTGGTGACCTTCCCCGGCCTTGCCATCCTCATCACCGTGCTCGCCATCAACCTGATCGGCGACGGCCTGCGCGATGCGCTCGATCCCAAGCTCAAGCGGAGCTGACCACCAATGCCCTTGCTTGATATCCGCAATCTCACCGTCGCCTTCGACACCTCCGCCGGCCTGTTCAAGGCCGTGGACGGCATCGATATCTCCGTGGACAGCAGCGAAGTCCTCGCCATCGTCGGTGAATCGGGCTCCGGCAAGTCGGTGGCCATGCTCGCCGTCATGGGCCTGCTGCCCTCCACGGCCACCGTCACCGCCGACAAGATGGAATTCGAGGGCCTCGACATGCTGCGCATGTCAGCCCAGCAGAAGCGGCAGATCATCGGCAAGGACATTGCCATGATCTTCCAGGAGCCCATCGCCAGCCTCAATCCGTGCTTCACCGTCGGCTTCCAGATCGAGGAAGTGCTGGAGCGCCACCTCGGCCTGCGCGGCCGCGCAGCGCGCGAGCGAGCCGTGGAACTCCTGCGCCTTGTCGGCATCCGCGATGGTGCCGAGCGCCTCGGCGCCTTCCCGCACCAGATGTCGGGTGGCCAGTGCCAGCGCGTCATGATCGCCATGGCGCTTGCCTGCAATCCCAAGCTCTTGATCGCTGACGAGCCGACCACCGCCCTCGACGTCACCATCCAGAAGCAGATCCTAGACTTGCTGATGCGCCTCCAGGCCGAGCACGGCATGGGCCTGATCATGATCACGCACGACATGGGCGTGGTGGCCGAAACCGCCGACCGGGTCATCGTGCAGTACAAGGGGCACAAGATGGAGGAGGCCGACGTCCTCTCCCTGTTCGAGAACCCCAAGTCCAACTACACGCGGGCGCTGCTGTCGGCCCTGCCGGAAAACGCCACCGGCGACCGACTGCCGACCGTCTCCGATTTCCGCTTCGAACCGGCTCCGGGGGTCTGATCCATGGCAACTCCCGTCCTCGAAGTCCGCAACCTCAAGCGGGACTACCACACCGCCGGTGGTTTCCTCCGCCCGGCCAAGGTGGTCAGCGCCGTCAAGGGCGTCTCCTTCACGCTGGAAAAGGGCAAGACCCTCGCCGTGGTCGGCGAGAGCGGCTGCGGCAAGTCCACGCTGGCGCGCATGATCACCCTGATCGACGCGCCCACTGCCGGTGAGATCATCATCGACGGCATCCCCGCCGACGCCCATCACGTCACCCGCGAACTGCGCCAGAAGGTGCAGATCGTGTTCCAGAACCCCTATGGCTCGCTCAATCCGCGCCAGAAGATCGGCGATGTCCTCGCCGAACCGCTGCTGCTCAACACCGATATGCCTGCGGCCGAACGGCGGGACCGCGCCATGGCCATGCTGGTCAAGGTCGGGCTCGGCCCCGAGCACTTCAACCGCTATCCGCACATGTTCTCGGGCGGCCAGCGCCAGCGCATCGCCATTGCGCGCGCCCTGATGCTCAACCCGAGCTTCCTCGTGCTCGACGAGCCGGTTTCGGCGCTCGACCTGTCGGTGCAGGCGCAGATCCTCAACCTGCTCAAGGATCTGCAGGACGAGTTCGGGCTGACCTATGTGTTCATCAGCCACGACCTCAGCGTCGTGCGCTACATCGCCGACGAGGTGATGGTGATGTATTTCGGCGATGTGGTCGAACATGGCACCCGTGATGCCGTGTTCAGCGACCCCCAGCACGAATACACCCGCACCCTCTTCGCCGCGACGCCGCGCGCCGACGTCGAATCCATCAAGGCCCGCATCGCCCGCAAGGCGGCGCTCGCCAGTTGAGTGGTGCCGGCCGCGGCCGCGACCCTGGCGCTACGGCGTTTGGCCCACCCACACCTTCATTGATCTCTCGACCACCCTCCCCTTGCGGGGAGGGTAGGGGTGGGGGTGTCGTGGGCTGAACAACCGAACTCGACTTGCGACCACCAAGATCGCACTAGCCCCACATCTGGTGCCTCAAACCTCCACCCGCCGCCCTTCATTGGCCGAGCGCATCATCGCATCGATCAGCCGGTGCACCTTGAGCGCCGTGTGTCCGTTCGACAGCGGTTGCCGGCCGGCCCGCACCGCTTCGGCGAATTCGGCAATCTGCGCGGCGTGCCAGTCGAACGGGAAGGCCATCGGGTCGGCGCCGCCACCGCCTTCGCTCCCTTCGCCTTCGACCCTGGTTTCGCCGTCCATGGTGCGTATCGTCAGCGAGCCGCCCGCCAGCGTCGCCGTCGCCCGCTCGAAGTTGAGCGTCAGTGATTCCGGCCCACCCGGGAAACTCGCGGTCGTCGCCATCAGCGCCCCCACCGCGCCGTTGCTGAATTCCAGCCCGGCGGTGGCAAAATCCTCGGTTTCCATCCGGTGCAGCCTGGTGGTTGCGGTCATCGCCGTCACTGCCGCCACGTCGCCGCAGAGGCTCAGCATCAGGTCGAGCGAGTGGATGGCTTGGGTGATCAACACGCCGCCGCCGTCCTGCGCCAGGGTGCCGCGACCGGGCTGGTCGTAATAGCCCTGCTGCGGCCGCCACCACGGCACCACCAGGTGCACGGCGGCGAGGGCGCCGTACCGCCCTCCCGTCACCGCCTCGGCCAGCAGCCTCGAGGCCCGTCGGAACCGGTGCTGGAACATGACGCCATGCCTGACACCCGCCGCGTCGCAGAGCTCGACGATCCGTTCCGCCGCCGCCAGCGAGCGCTCCACCGGCTTTTCCATCAGCACAGACTTACCCGCCCTTGCGGCTGCGGCGATGATGTCCTCGCGGGCGTTCGGCGGCGTCAGCACCAGCACCGCCTCGGTTTCGGGATCGGCAAGGATCGCTTCGACGCTGTCGGCCGTCGGCAGACCATAGGTCTCGCAGAAGCGGGCGAGTTGCTCCCGGTCACGCCGGAAGACGCCGGTCACCTTGATCTGCTCGCTTAGCGATTGCAGCGCCAGCCCATGCGGCTTGGCTCCCATGCCCGCGCCGATCACGCCAAGCCCGAATCTGTGTGCACGCGTCATGATCCCTCCCGCACTTCCGGAGCGATCATTGCCAGAGCGGCGCCGGTGGGCGCAACCCTCAGGCGGCGCGCCAGGCCTGCGTGCTCAAAAAGGTTTCGAACTGCTCCGGGCTCAGCGGACGCGCGAAGGCATAGCCCTGCAGGATGTCGACGCCGAGCTCGGTCAGGATGCGCGCGTGGGCCAGTGTCTCCACGCCCTCGGCCACCAGCTCGATATCCATCGCCTTGCCGATATCGACGATCGAGGCGAGGAGCCGCCGCTGCGCCGGATCGGCGAGAATGGGATCGACCAGTTGCCGGTCGATCTTCAGCCGATCCGGCCGCAGTTTCTGCAGCGACACGATGGACGCATAGCCGGTGCCGAAATCGTCGATCTCGATGTCGATGCCGAGTTCCTTGAGCTGGTCGATCGTCCAGGCGACGACACCGTCCCCCTCGTCCAGGTAGATCGACTCCACCAGTTCGAACGCGATCCGCCCCGGCGCGATATCGCGCTGGCGCAGGGATTCGATCAGCCCTTCCTCGCTCAACCGGCGCAGCGACACGTTCACCGAGCCCCGCGGCACCTTGAGGCCTATTTTCTCCCAGCGGTCGAGGGCGGCGAGCGTCTGCTCCAGCACCAGCGAGTCGATGGCGGCGACGACGTTGAGCTCCTCTGCCACCGGCATGAAGCTGGCTGGCGGCTTTATGCCTTCGATCGGGTGCTGCCAACGCACCAGCGCTTCCACCCCGACAAGGTCCAGGGTGCGGGCGTCGAACTGCGGCTGGAACCAGGCGACGAACTCGTTGCGCTCGAGACCCTTGAGGATTTCGTCGGCCATGCGCTTGGTGTTGACCACCTCCGCCTGTAGGGCATCGGAGAAGAACTCGTAGCGGTTCCGCCCACGTCGCTTGGCGCGGTAGAGGGCGATGTCGGCATTGATCAGCAACTGCTTGGCATCCACCGGCAGCACCCGGCCGACGGCGATGCCGATGGACACGCCGAACCGGCACTCATGACCCTCATAGCTGACCGGTTCGCGCATCTGCTCAACGATCCGCTCCGCCAGACCGGCGATGTAGCGGTCATCCGGTCCCGCAGGACACAGCACCACGAATTCGTCGCCACCGACGCGCGCCACGAAGTCCGCGTCACCGCAATTGGCGCGCAGCACCGCGCTGGCGTGGACCAGCATGGCGTCGCCGGCCGCATGTCCCAGCGTGTCATTGATCTGCTTGAAGCGGTCGAGATCGATGTGGAGCAGCGCCATGCTGCCGCAGCCGTCATAGCCCTGTGCCGCGTGCCGGCGCAGCGTTTCGTCCAGGTAGCGGCGGTTCGGCAGCCCGGTGAGGCTGTCATGGAGGGAGTTGTGTTCGATTCGGCTGCGTGCGGCCTCCAGCTCGCGGTTGTGCGCCTCGGTCAGGGTCTTGGCGCGGCGCAGGTCCTCGTTCAGCAGCACGTCCTTGGTGACGTCCCAGTTCACGCCGAGGATCTTGGGCTTGCTGTCGCGGTCGGTGTAGACCGCTCCCATGCTGCGGACGTGACAGACGGTGCCGTCCGGATGCAGTGTCCGGAACGTCGACTGGTAGAGCCCAGTGCGAATGCCCTCGGAGAAAGCCTGTTCGGCGCTCCGCCGGTCCTGCGGATGAAGCGCATTGCGCCAGTCGGCGTACCGGCGCGGCCCGCCATCGGCGGGCAGGCCGTAGAGCTGGTTCATCCGGTCGTCCCACACCAGTTCGCGGGTGACGATATCCATCTCCCAGACGCCGACGCGCGAGGTGGCGAGTGCCAGCCCCAGGCGCCGCGTGACCCGCTCCAGGTCGACTTCGCGGGCCTTGAGTTCGCGGATGTGGTTCTGCCGCTCCAGCACCAGCCGGATGATCATCACCACCGGCACCACCACCAGTATGCCGCCAACGAACAGTGCCAGCCGCACTGCCCATTGCCAGGAGTCGGCTGCTTCCCAGCCGCCCTTGGGTACCGCCGACATCACCCAGCTGCCGGACGGCAGCAGCACTTGCGTGACGACCGGGCTGTCGTCGCTCAGGTCAGGGCCGAAGAACCGGGCGCCCGTCGCGCCGCTGGCGTCCCGCCCGGCAATGGAGATCTCCAGCGACAATCCGCGGTCGAAAAGGCCGCTGTCGAGGTAGAGCTGGTCGGCATCGACCACAGCTGAAATGACGCCCCAGAACCGGTCGCCTTCCGACGTGTCGGCGAATACGGGGAAGCGGCCGATAAAGCCGGTTCCGCCCTGCACCAGGTTGACCGGGCCTGCCATCACCAGCCGGCCCGTGTCGCGGGCTTTGAGCACGGCTTCCCGCTGCGCCTCGTTCTCGCGATAGTCGAGCCCGATGGCACGCTCGTTACCGACCAGCGGGTAGGTCATCTGCACCACGAGGCCGGGTGCTGCAGCAACGCTGCGCAACTGCGTCTGCTCGGCGAACAGGTTCTTCGCCAGTTCCGCGAAGCGTTCCTGGTCCATCTCCGGTTCGGTGGAGATGGTCGCCACCAGGCCCCGCACCAGCTGGATATTGGCGTTGATGTTGCCTTCGAGCTTGGCCCGCACCAGCGAAAGTTCGGCCAGCACCGCGGTCCGGGCCCGTTCTTCCGCCAGTGTCGCGCTCTGGCGCTCGATGGCGATGGTCCCCGCCACCAGCAGCACCAGCGCGATCAACGCCGGGATCATCCACGTCGAGCGGTTCCTGTCCTGCCTGTTCGTCGACCCTGCCATTCGAACGCCCGCGCCCCTGCCCACAAGGACATGGGCGGCAGCCTAGACGTTCAGGCTTTATGGGAGCCTTACTTTGCGGCAGGACCTGTTTTGCTGGTAAACGCCTGCCTAAACGGCAGCCGAAGTTTCGACCAGCGTTACGCCCGCAGCAGCGCAATGGGTCCGGATCTCGTCCGGGCAGCGGTCGGTCACGAAGGTGTCGATCTGCTCGAGCTTGGCGATCCGGACCGGCGCCGAGCGGTTGAACTTGCTCTCGTCCGCCACCAGGATCACGTGCCGCGCATTGGCAATGATCGCCTGCGCCACCTTCACCTCGCGATAGTCGTAGTCGAGTAGCGTTCCGTCCGCGTCCAGCGCCGAGGCACCGATCACGGCATAGTCGACCTTGAACTGCGAAAAGAACCCCGCCGCTGCCTCTCCGACAATGCCGCCATCCGAGGGGCGCACCACCCCTCCGGCGATTACGACCTCGAAGCGGGGATAGACCCGCATCCGGTTGGCAACATTGATGTTGTTGGTGACGATCAGCAGCCCGGAATGGTCGAGCAGCGCCTGGCTGACCGCTTCGGTGGTGGTGCCGATATTGATGAACAGCGAGGAGTCGTTGGGGATCAGCGCCGCAGCGGCGCGGCCGATGGCGTCCTTTTCCGGCGCGGCGATCCGCCGTCGCGCCTCGTATTCCAGATTCTCCACCCCCGATGGCAGGGTGGCGCCGCCATGCACCCGGCTCAGCAGCCGCTGCTCGCACAGGGTGTTGAGGTCCTTGCGGATGGTCTGCACCGATACGCCGAACCGCGGCGCCAGTTCCTCCACCGTCACCCGTTGCGTCGTGCGCGCGAGTTCGAGGATCGCCTGGTGCCGCTGGGCAGTGTCGGTGACGGGCATTGCTACTCCGCGCCGGGGATGACGGTCTTGACGATCGAAGCGTCGAGGGCCTCGTAGTCGTGCAGCCCGATCACATCATACAGTTCCTGGCGTGTCTGCATCTCGCCCAGCATCGCCTGGGTGCCGCCATCGCGCTTGATTGTGGCGTAGAGCTTTTCCTGCGCCTTGTTGGCGACGCGCAGCGACGACACCGGCCAGATGACCATGGAATAGCCCAGTGCCTCGAACTCAGAGGCGGTCTGGTACGGCGTGCGCCCGAACTCGGTCATGTTGGCGAGGAGCTTCACCCCCGGCATGGCCTTGGCGAAGTCGCGGAACATGTCCACCGTGGTCAGCGCCTCGGGGAAGATCGCGTCCGCCCCCGCCTCGACATAGAGCTTGGCCCGGGCAATGGCCCCGTCGATGCCCTCGCTCGCGGCCGCATCCGTCCGGGCGATGACAACAAGGTCCCGCCGCGCCTTCGCCGCTGCCGCCACCTTGGCCGCCATGTCATGGGCGTCGGCGAGCTTCTTGTCGTTGAGGTGACCGCATTTTTTGGGCAGCAACTGGTCCTCGAGGTGCACGGCGCCGACGCCGGCCTCCTCGAAGGTGCGCACCATGTGCATCACGTTGAGCGCTTCGCCATAGCCGGTGTCGCCGTCGACCAAGAGCGGCAGCCCCGACGCCCGGGCGATCTGGCGGATAAAGAACGCCACCTCGTCCACGGTGATGATGCCGAGGTCCGGCAGGCCCATCGAAGCCGTCATCGCCGCCCCGGACAGGTACAGCGCCTCGAACCCTGCGTTGCGCGCCTGGATGGCGGCCTGGCCGTTATGCGCCCCCGGCAGCTGCAGGATCTGCGGCCGCTGGAGCAACTGGCGGAAGCGGCTGCCGGCGCTCTCGCGCGGCAGCTCATCGGCGATAAGATAGGGCATGTCAGGCCTCCTGGCGGTCCTGCAGCGGCACGAAGGCGAGATCCTCCGGGCCGACATAATTGGCGGAAGGACGGATGATCTTGCCGTCCTCGCGCTGTTCGATCACATGCGCGCTCCACCCCGAGGTGCGGGCGATCACGAACAGCGGCGTGAACATCGCCGTCGGCACACCCATGAGGTTGTAGGAAACGGCGCTGAACCAGTCGAGGTTGGGGAACATCCGCTTGGCGTCCATCATCACCGACTCGATGCGCTCGGCGATGGCGTATTGCCGCTGCGAGCCACCCTTGTCGGCCAGCGACTTCGCCACCCGCTTGATGACGACGTTGCGCGGGTCCGACACCGTATAGACCGGGTGGCCGAAGCCGATGATGACTTCCTTGTTCTCGACCCGCCGGCGGATATCCGCCTCCGCCTCGTCCGGGCTCGCATAGCGCTCCTGGATCTGGAAGGCGACCTCGTTGGCCCCGCCATGCTTGGGCCCGCGCAGGGCGCCGATCGCCCCGGCAATGGCCGAATACATGTCCGAACCGGTCCCCGCGATCACCCGCGCGGTGAAGGTCGAGGCGTTGAACTCGTGCTCGGCATAAAGGATCAGCGAGGTGTGCATCGCCTTGACCCACTCCGGGTCGGGCTCACGGCCGTGCAGCAGGTGGAGGAAGTGCCCGCCGATGGAATCGTCGTCGGTCTCGACCTCGATCCGCCGCCCGTTGTGGGCGAAATGGTACCAGTAGAGCAGCATCGAGCCGAGCGAAGCCATCAGCCGGTCGGCGATGGCGCGCGCGTCCGGGCCATTGTGGTCGTTCGGCTCGGGCAGGGTGCAGCCCAGCGCCGACACCCCGGTGCGCATCACATCCATCGGATGTGCTGCCGCCGGCAGCGCCTCGAGCGCTGCCCGCACCGCGTGCGGCAGCCCCCGCATCGCCTTCAGCCGCTGCTTGTAGGCGCGAAGCTGCGCCGCCGTCGGCAGCGTGCCGTGGACCAGCAGGTGCGCTACCTCCTCGAACTCGCTCGATTCGGCGAGATCAAGAATGTCGTAGCCGCGATAGTGGAGGTCGTTGCCCGTCCTGCCCACCGTGCACAGCGCCGTGTTGCCCGCGGCAACGCCCGACAGCGCCACCGATTTCTTCGGCTTGAACCCTGGTGCTTCGCTCATGCTCGTTCCTCCAGTGTTTGTTCCGGCGGCATCAACACCCACGATGTCATCCCCGCGAAAGCGGGGATCCACCTCGAGATGCTTCAACCGCCGCCAGGTGGCTGTGTCGGCCACTCAGGATGGACCCCGGCTCAAGAGCTTGCCCTCGGGCGCGACGCGACCCGGGGGCCGGGGTGACCATCGAGTGTGCCTTGGCCCCCGAGCTAGAAAATACCCTTCGGCGCCTCGGCTCCGAGCTGGTCGGCCGACACCACGAAGTTGAGCTGGCGCACTTCGTCGGCACTCAGCGTCGGCAGCCGCTCGACCAGCGCCAGGAACCGGTCCTGCTCCTCGCGCGAAACGATGCCTTCGGCGAGCGTGCGGAACTTCTCGATGTAGTTGGCGCGCTTGAACGGGCGGGCGCCATTGGGGTGCGCATCGGCAACGCCCAGCTCGTCGATCACCGTCGAGCCGTCTTCCAGGGTGACGATCACCTGGCCGCCATAGGCCATCTCGTCGCCCTTGGCATGATAGCGCTTGGTCCACACCGGGTCTTCCTCGGTGGTGATCTTGTGCCAGAGCGCCACCGTCTCCGGGCGCTTGGCGCGCTCGGGCGCATAGCTCTTGACGTGGTGCCAGCCGCCGTCTTCGAGGGCCACGGCGAAGATGTACATGATCGAGTGGTCCAGCGTTTCGCGGCTGGCGTTCGGGTCCATCTTCTGCGGATCGTTGGCGCCGGTGCCGATCACGTAATGGGTGTGGTGGCTGGTCTTGATCAGGATCGACTTGACCTTCGTCAGGTCACCGATCTTCGGCCCCATGCGCTTGGCGAGATCGATCAGCGCCTGGCTCTGGTACTCGGCCGAATATTCCTTGGTGTAGGTGTCGAGAATGGCGCGCTTCGGCTCGCCCTTCTCGGGCAGCGGCACATGGTAGCGCGCCGACGGGCCCGACAGCAGCCAGGCGATGAAGCCGTCCTCGCCCTCATAGGCCGGGGAGGGGGCGCCTTCGCCGCGCATGGCGCGGTCCACAGCCTCGATCGCCATCTTGCCGGCAAACGCCGGAGCATAGGCCTTCCAGGTCGAGATCTCGCCCTTGCGCGATTGGCGCGTGGTGGTGGTGGTGTGCAGCGCCTGCTGGATGGCCTGGTAGGTGACTTCCGTCGACAGCCCCATCAGCGCACCGATGCCGCCGGCCGCCGACGGGCCGAGATGGGCGATGTGGTCGATCTTGTGTTCGTGCAGGCAAATGCTCTTCACCAGGTCGACCTGGATTTCATAGCCGGCGGCAATGCCGCGCACCAGCGCCGCGCCGTCTAGGCCGAGGCTCTGCGCCACCGCCAGGATCGGCGGGATGTTGTCGCCCGGGTGGCTGTAGTCGGCCGCCAGGAACGTGTCGTGGAAGTCGAGTTCACGCACCGCGACCCCATTCGCCCAGGCCGCCCATTCCGGCGACACCTTGACATCGTCGGCCAGCCCGAAGACCGAAGCGCCCTTGGCCGATTTGTGGCCCAGCGCCTGCGCCCGCGCCGAGCGGATCGGCCCACGCGCGATCGAGGCTGCTGCCACCGCCGCATTGTCGATGATGCGGTTGCCGATCATCTCGACCACGTCGTCTTCGACGGCAACCGGATCGGTCGCCACGCTCGCCAGCTTCCAGGCCAGCTGGTCCTCGCGCGGCAGCGGCTCGGCGGACTTGTAGGTGCGGACTTCGTGGATCTTCATCTTCCCCTCGCAAAACGGGTGTGTTCGTGTTTGGCGCCCTTCTACCCCTTCGCCGCTACCGGTCCCAAGCAAAACCTCCATGCCGTTTCGGCAAGAGGCCATCAGGCGGGTAGGAAGTCCCCTGCTGCAACCGGCACCTCGCGCAGTCCGGCGGCAAAGCGCCGGGCATTGCGCACATAGCCTTCGGCCGAGTTGCGCAGCCGCTGGATCCCGGCTTCGTCGAGCTCGCGGATCACCTTGCCCGGGGCCCCGACCACCAGCGAGTTATCGGGGATTTCCTTGCCCTCGGTGATCAGCGCACCGGCCCCGATCAGGCAGTTCCGCCCGATGCGGGCGCCGTTCAGCACCGTTGCGCCCATGCCGATCAGCGTGTTGTCGCCGATGGTGCAGCCATGCAGCATTGCCTTGTGCCCAATGGTGCAGCCTTCCCCGATGGTGAGCGGAAACCCCATGTCGGTATGGAGCACCGTGTTCTCCTGCACGTTGCTGCGCGCTCCGATCACGATCGGCTCGTTGTCGCCCCGCGCCACCACGCCGAACCACACACCCGCCCCGGCCCGCACGATGATCCTGCCGATCAGCACCGCCGTGGGCGCAATCCAGGCAACATCCGGATCGACCTCCGGGGCAATTCCATCAAGGGCATAAAGCGGCATCGTCAGGTCCTCCTGAGACGAACCTAGCGCGCTCCGACGGCAACTCCAACTGCGCGCACGCCCCGCCTTTCGTCGCGGTTTGCCACCGCCGCCTCAACAAACTCGATGTCATCCCCGCGCAAGCGGGGACCCATCCTGAGTTCTCCCTGCAGGCGTGATGGTGGAGAACCTGCTGAGGATGACCACGACTCAGGGACGGTTCGACACCGGGTGTGGGCAGTCCGCGGTTTAGTTGGTCAAGCCCGCAACCGTACCTCCACTCGCCCCTCCGGGGAGAGGGTGGATCGGCCGAAGGCCGGGACGGGTAAGGGGGCCTCTCACCGCCCACCGCCCACCACCCCATCGGCCCCTGCGCCCCCTCTCCCCTGAGGGGAGAGGGTGGGGTGAGGGGTTCACACCCTCGGCAGAAACGCTGCCCCACCACCCTTCACGGCGAAACCCCATAAGCCTCCCGCATCTCCCCGATCTCCTCCAGCACCCCACGGAACGCGCTCCAGTCGTCCCGCTCCGCAATCGGCGCCCACACCGCCTCCATCTCCTCGATGAGCATGGTTCGCGGCCGCTCGCGACGGAAATAGGGATGGCCGAGGTTTACGTCTTGGGCCGGCTCGAACCCCTCCAACTCGTTCGCCACCGCCCGGAAACTCTCGCGCGTGTAGAACTCCGCCGCCTGGCTCCGCGCCGCCCGTTCAGCGCTCAGCCCGCCGCCGCGCCAGTCAAAGAAGAACTGTTCATAGGGCGCCTTGCTCTCGTTCAGGAAGCTGAACAGCGCGCTCAGAAACGCGCTATCCCGCTCCGTATCGCGCGGCTTCAGCCCCAGACGACGCAGGATCTGCCGCGGCAGTTCCGCCCGGAACACCGGCCACACGGTGTTGAGCACCGGCTCCAGCGCCTCGATGCTCGACAGCGGCACCAGGCACTCGGCCAGCCGCGTCAGGTTCCAGGCCAGCGTGTCTGGCTGGCGGCCGAAGCTGTAGAGCCCCGTCTCGTCGAAATAGGCGGCGGTGAAGTCGGGATCGTAGTGCGGCAGGAACCGCCACGGCCCATAGTCGAAGCTCTCGCCGGTGATGTTGATGTTATCGGTGTTGAGCACGCCGTGCACGAACCCCGCCGCGATCCACTGCGCCCCGAGCCGCGCCACTTTCCCGACCACGCGCTCGAGCAGGGCCGCCGACGGATCGGCTGCGTCTACCAGGTCCGGGTAGTAGGTCTCGATTGAATACTCGACCAGCCGGCGGAGATTGTCGGTGTCCTCGAGATAGGCCAGCCGCTGGAAGGTGCCGATGCGAATATGGCTGTGGCTGAGGCGCACCAGCACCGCCGAGCGCGTGGGCGAGGGCTCGTCGCCGCGATGGAGTTCCTCGCCAGTTTCCACCAGCGAGAAGCTCTTGGAGGTATAGACCCCGAGCGCCTCCAGCATCTCGGTCGCCAGCACTTCTCGCACGCCGCCCTTGAGCGTCAGCCGCCCGTCCCCGCCGCGCGACCAGGGCGTGCGGCCCGATCCCTTGGTGCCGAAGTCGAGCAGGCGACCATCGACCGGGTCGATGCACTGCCCGAAGAGGAAGCCGCGGCCGTCGCCGAGTTCGGGGTTGTAGCTGCGGAACTGGTGGCCGTGATAGCGCAGCGCCAGCGGCTGCTCCAGCGAACCTGGCAGGGGTTCAAAGCGCCCGAAATGCCGCAACCATGCCTCTTCCGAGAGGTCGCCCAGCCCCAGCCGCTCCGCCCAGCGCTGGTCGCGATGCCGGAGGATCGTCTGCGGGAAGTCCGCCGGCCGCACCGGGTCGAAGAACTCGCTGCCGAGGGCCTCGTGCCGCCGGGCTGGCTGGAAATCGGTCATCTGTTCTCCTCGCTGGACGTCACGCCTTACAGGAGCGCAACGCCTGCGCCCTGTGCCGGTTCGCCCCCGCAATCCCGGCTTGCAGCCTCGTGTCTTTCGATTGCCGCCGATTCAGCCTATATCATCGACGATGATCCGCTCGACCGATACCATCAGCCTCTCGCCCTTCGACGCCGTCATCTTCGACATGGACGGCACGCTCCTCGATACCGAGGCTGTCTTCCGCACCATCGTCTTCGACGTCTGCACCGAGCTCGGCTTCGAAATGACTGACGACGTCCACCGCTCGATGGTCGGTTCCAGCCACGAGCACACCAGGCAATTGCTGGTGGAATCCTACGGGATGGCGTTTCCCTACACCCTGTTCGACGAGCGCTGCCGCATCACCATGCGCGAGCGCTCTCATGGCGGCGTGCCGCTGAAGCCCGGCGCCCGCGAGTTCGTCACCGCCCTGCGTGAGAACAACGTCCCCACCGCCGTCGCCACCAGTTCGCGCAACCCGCATGCCCAGCATCATCTCGGCGCCGCGGGGCTGCTCGACCTGTTCGACACCATCGTCACGCGTGACGACGTCAGCAATCCCAAGCCCCATCCGGAGCCATACCTCACCGCCGCCGGGCGACTCGGCATCGAGCCCACCCGCTGCCTCGCCCTTGAGGACAGCCACGCCGGCGTCCGCGCCGCCCATGCCGCCGGCATGCAGACCATCATGGTCCCCGACCTCGTCCACCCCTCCGAGGAAATCCGCCAGCTCGGCATCGCCGTGCTCGAAAGCCTCGAACACGTCCACCTCGCTGCATTCCCGAAGCGCTGATCCAACCGCCTGATTGTAGCCACTCCCCTCTCCCCTGAGTGGAGCCAGTCCCCTCTCCCCTGAGGGAGAGGGCTAGGGTGAGGGGTTCAGCTTTTCGGTTTGCCGCGACGTTGCCTAGCCCTCTCCCCCACGAGAGGCGAAGCACCGAATGAGCAACGAGCGCGACTCCCCTTCTCCCCTTGCGGGAGAAGGTGCCCGAAGGGCGGATGAGGGGTGCCTTACCGCCGCACCCTGAGCTTTGTCCGCTGCACCCCATCGGCATCGAAATTCTCCGGCGCCAGCCAGCGCTCGAACTCCGCCCGGATTGCCGGCCACTCGCTGTCGATGATCGAGAACCACGCCGTGTCGCGGCTCTCCCCCTTGACGATCCGGTCCTGCCGGAACACGCCCTCATAGGTGAAGCCGAACCGCCGCGCCGCAGCCTTCGACGGCTCGTTGCGGTCGTTGCACTTCCACTCGAACCGCCGGTACTGCAACTCGTCGAAGGCATGCCGCGCGAACAGGAAGAAGGCTTCCGTCGCCAGCGGCGTCCGCGCCATCGCCGGTCCCCAATAAACCCCACCGATCTCGATCGAGGCATGTTCGGGAAAGATACGCATCCAGCCCTGCCGCCCAACGGCGCGGCCGCTGCGCTTGTCGACGACGGCCACGAACCGGTCCGGCCCGGCATTCATCCGCTCGACGAAGCTTTCCGCTTCCGCCAGGGTAGTCGGCGCATGCTCGAACAGCCAGCGATAGCGCTCCGGCACCCCGTCGCCCTGGGATGCGGCCAAGAGGTCCGCCGCATGGCGGCGCTCCAGCGGCTCCAGCCGGACAAAGCTGCCTTCCAGCACCAGGCGCTGTGGTGCTGCTAGGGCGGGGGAAACCGTCATCTCTCATCCTCGAAAATCGCGTCCAGTCCGACGCGGTAGTTGGGATACAGCATCTCGATCCCGAGCGCCTGCTTGATCGCCTTGTTCGAGACCCGCTTGTTGTCGGCGTAAAAGCTCCGCTGCATCGGCGTGAACTCGGCCGTCTCGTAGGGGATCTCCGGCGGCGGCTCCACCCACATCAGCCCGGCGGCATAGGTCACCAGGTCCTGGGGGGGCGCCGGCTCGTCATCGGCGAGGTTGAACGTTCCATCCAGCCGCCGCTCGGCCGCCAGGGCGGTCACCCGTCCGATGTCGGCGACATGGATGCGGTTGAAGACCTGCCCCGGCTTCACCACCCGCCGTGCCGTGCCGTCCCGCAGCTTGTCGAAGGTCGAGCGCCCGGGGCCGTAGATGCCCGCGAGCCTCAGGATCGCCAGCGGCACGCCGCGCGACCTGGCATAGTCGCGCCAGGCCTGCTCCGCCGCCACCCGCCGGTCGCTGCGGGCATTGCGCGGCACCAGCGGTGCCGTCTCGTCGATCCAGTTGCCGCCGAAGTCGCCATAGACGCCGACGGTGCTGTAGTAGCAGAGCCATTCGAGCGGGGCAGCATCGAGGTCAGCGCGGTGGTGCACCAGCGCGGGGTCGCCCTCCTCACCCGACGGGATCGAGAACACCACATGCGTCGACTGCCGCAATGACGGCCCGAGCGTCTGCCCTGGTTGGGTGCCGTCGAACTGATGTGCGTCGATTTTTGCGGTCTTGAGCCGCTGGGCCTTCTCCTCGCTTCTCACCGTGCACGAAACCCAAGCGGAATCTGCCAGTTTCGTCACCGAAGCGGCCGCTGCTGCAGACGAGTACCCGTACCCGAAGATGAACATCCGCATCAGCGGTCCCCGCTCCATTCCGCCACCACTTCGGGCTCGGTCTCGCCCGCCAAAGCTTTGTCGCGCAAGGCTTTCGCCCGCTCCGGGTCGAGCTCCCGCAGCGCCCAGGCCGCCGCCCCGCGGACCACCGGCTCCGGATCGCCGAGCCGCGACTCGACCAGCGGCACCAGCGCCTTGTCGCCCGAATTACCCACAGCAATCAAAACGTTACGCAAAAACCGCCCAACCCCGATCCGCTTGATCGGCGACCCCGCAAACAGCTGCCGGAACCCGAAATCATCCAGCGCCAGCAGGTCCGCCAGCAGCGGCCGCTCCAGCTCCGGCCGGCCCCGCAGCCGCATCTCCCTGGAAACGCTCGCGAATTTGTTCCATGGGCACACGGCGAGGCAATCGTCGCAGCCATAGATGCGGTTGCCCATCGGCCGCCGGAACTCCAGCGGAATCGGGCCCTTGTGCTCCACCGTCAGGTACGCCAGGCACCGCCGCGCATCGAGCTGGAACGGGGCCGGAAACGCTGCCGTCGGACACACATCAAGGCACCTTGTGCAGCTCCCGCAACTCTCCACATGCGGCGCATCCCCGGGCAGCTCCACCGAGGTCAGAATAGCCCCCAGAAACAGCCAGGAGCCGAATTCGCGAGACACAACAACAGTATGCTTGCCCTGCCAGCCGAGCCCCGCAGCCTCGGCCAGCGGCTTTTCCATCAGCGGCGCAGTATCGACGAACACCTTCACCGCCGCCCCGCTGCGCCGTGCCAGCAGGCCCGCCAGCTCCTTGAGCTTGCCCTTGATGATCTCGTGGTAATCGCGATTGCGGGCATAGACCGAGATGTTGCCCACGAGCCGGTCCCCCAGCACCGCCAGCGGGTCGGTTTCCGGGCCGTAATTCATGCCGAGCACGATCACCGACCGCGCTTCCGGCCACATGCCCTGGGGCCTGCCGCGCCGGTCTGCAGTCTCGGCCATCCACGTCATGTCGCCATGCCAACCCTGCGCGATGGCGCGGTTGAGCTTTTCCGGCAGGTCCGGCCGGGCAGTGGCCGCCGCGACGCCGAACGCTTCGAAACCGAGCGCCGCCGCCCGGTCCCGCAGTTCGGCGATCAGGCTATCGGTCAAAAGTCGAGGTCCGCATATCCAGGCGATGGCGGCATGGCGACGACGCGGTCGTTGAGCAGGGTGCGAAACGCCGGCCGCGACTTCATCCGGCTGTACCAGTCGCGCGTTTCCACTGCCTTGGACCAGTCGACGTCGCCCATGTAGTCGAGCGTCGACAGATGCGCCGCCAAGGCAAAATCGGCCAGGGTCATGGTGTCACCCGCGAGCCAGGCGCGGGTCGCCAGCAGCCAGTTGAAGTAGAGCATGTGCTCGACAAGGTTTGCCTTCGCCGCCCGCAGTACCGCTGGATCGGGGGTGGCGCCGCGCTGGTCGCGCTTGGCGATCTTTTCGTCCAGGAGATAGCGGGTTACCTCGTCATTGAGCTTGACGATGATCCACTCCACCAGCCGCCACATCTCGGCGCGTGCGCCCGGATCAGGCGGAACGAGCCCGGCTACCGCCTCGGGCGTGTAGAGGTCCTCGACCATGTGCACCGCTGCCATCACCCCGACGCCCGGCTGTTCGAGCTCGCTGAACAGGATCGGCAGGGTCGCAGCCGGGTTCACCTCCAGGAAGTCCGGCTCCCGCAGCCAGGGCTTGATCTCCTCGAGATCGAGCGGCACCCCGTATTCTGCGCACATCAGGCGCACGAGGCGCGAGCTCGGATCGAGGGGATGGTGGACGAGGCTCGGCATGTATTTGACGCTCACGGATGCAGACGAGGCATGCGGCCCCTGCCTTGGCGCTCCACGCGAACACGGCTAAGAAGCGAGGCCCGCCAAGGGGGCTGGGGACGAGTTAGGGGATCAGATGAACGCCGATCAAGGTCTTTTTGTGCCGCTGATCCTCGGTATCCTCGAAGGGTTGACGGAATTTCTGCCGGTAAGCTCCACAGCGCACCTCTTGCTGGCCGGTCACTTCTTTGGTCTGACGCAGCCGGCGACCTTTGTGGTGCTGATCCAGCTCGGCGCCATCCTTGCCATTGTCACCATCTATTTCGCGCGCCTTGGCGTGCTGATCCGCGACGCATTGGCGGGCAAGGCCTACGCCTGGCAGTTCGCCCTGTCGGTAGTGCTGGCCTGTGTTCCCGCGGTGCTGGCCGGGGTGCTGCTGCGCGACTTTATCCAGGGGGAACTCTGGGAGTCGGCGACGCTGATCTGCACCACGCTGCTGATCGGCGGCATCATCCTCCTGATCGTCGACCGCCTGCCGCGGCAGGATCGTCATGACGATGCCTACCGTTTCCCCTGGCACCTGGCGCTGATCGTCGGGTTGTTCCAGATGATCAGCCTCGTTCCGGGTGTTTCCCGTTCCGGCGCAACGGTGGTGGGGGCAATGCTGTTCGGCGCCAGCAAGCGCGCTGCGGCCGAATTCACCTTCTTCGTGGCGCTGCCGATCATGGTCGGCGCCTTCGGCTACGATCTCTACAAGAGCCGCGACCTCATCGATGGCTCCATCGCCCTCAACGTCGCCATCGGCTTTGCCGCAGCCTTTGTGGTCGGTGCGCTGGTCGTGCGCTACCTGCTCGATTTCGTCTCGCGCCACGGCTTTGCGCCATTCGCCTGGTGGCGCATCGTTGTCGGCGCCGCCGGGCTGATCGCGATCCTGGTGTTCGGGCTTTAGCCCTTACTGTTCCAGCGGCTTGTAGTTCGCCGGGATCGAGAAGAACGCGGGGGGTATCTCCACCCCCTTCTGCACGTCGTAAAGCGAGAAGGTGAGTTCGGCTCCGCTCGGCTCCACCAGCGTCCACTGCGCCAGGTCCTTCGTCTCGGTGTCGAAGATCAGCGAGACCTGCACCGTGCCGGCGACGGTTTCATCGATCACGGTGATGGTCAGGTAGCCATCCGAGACGACGACGCTCAGCACGTTGGCGGCCATCAGGTCGATCTGGTCGCCGAGGAACTGCCGCAGCGGAATGCTGTCCTGCGGGTAGGCGTAATAGGTCTCGTCGCGCCGGTTCAGCACATAGAAGCCGCGCCCGATCGACACGATCTCCTCGCGGCTCGGCGGGGCATAGCGGAACGCCACCTTGTTCGGGCGCTCGAGAAAGAACGTGCCTTCCGTGCGGCCGCCATTGGTGTCGATCTGCAGGAACCGTCCGGCCATGGTGCGGATGGCATTGTTGTGGGCCGTGATCTCGGCGATCAGCTGCTGCTCCTCGGGGGTGAGGGCGCGGTCCAGCGCCGCAGCCGGCAGGGCCGGGATCAGCGCCGCGGCAAAGCCGAGCAGCAGGATATCGCGTCTGTTCATGGCAGTCCCTTCGAAGCGAGGCGGTTGAGCGTAGCCTAGCCACGAATTGCGGCAAGAGCGGGAAAGTTCCTTCCCCGCTCCAGCCTGGCGCAGTGGCCTAGTAGCCGTCAGCGTTGTTGCCGACCAGGATCTCGCGCTTGCCAGCGTGGTTGGCCGGGCTGATGACGCCCTCGCGTTCCATGCGCTCGATCAGGGTGGCGGCCTTGTTGTAGCCGATGCCTAGGCGCCGCTGAACGTAGGAGGTCGATGCCTTCTTGTCGGTCAGGACGATGTGGACGGCCTTGTCGTAGAGCTCGTCACCCGAACCGGCATAGTCGTCGCCACCACCGGCGCTCTCGCCGAACTCGCCGCCCTCTTCGGTCTCCTCGGTCACGGAGTCGAGGTAGTCCGGCGAGCCCTGCGACTTGAGGTGCGCCACCACCGATTCCACTTCCGCGTCGGACACGAAGGCGCCGTGCAGGCGCTTGGTGCGGCCGCCGGACGCCATGTAGAGCATGTCGCCATTGCCCAGCAGCTGCTCGGCGCCCTGCTCGCCCAGGATGGTGCGGGAGTCGATCTTGCTGGTCACCATGAAGCTGATGCGGGTGGGGAAGTTGGCCTTGATGGTGCCGGTGATCACGTCCACCGACGGGCGCTGCGTCGCCGTGATCATGTGGATGCCGGCAGCACGGGCCATCTGGGCGAGACGCTGGATGGCGCCTTCGATGTCCTTTCCGGCGACCATCATCAGGTCGGCCATCTCGTCGACGATGACGACGATATAGGGCAACGGCTCGAGATCGAACTCTTCGCTCTCGAAGATCGCTTCCCCGGTCTCGCGGTCGAACCCGGTCTGCACCGTGCGGGTGATGACGCGGCCTTCCTTCTTGGCCTCGGCGACGCGCTGGTTGAAGCCGTCGATGTTGCGCACACCGATCTTGCTCATCTTGCGGTAGCGGTCTTCCATCTCGCGGACGGCCCATTTGAGCGCCACCACCGCCTTGTGCGGATCGGTGACCACCGGGGGCAGCAGGTGCGGGATGCCGTCATAGATGCTGAGTTCGAGCATCTTGGGGTCGATCATGATCATCCGGCACTGCTCTGGCGTCATCTGGTAGAGCAGCGACAGGATGAAGGTGTTGATGCCCACGGACTTGCCCGAACCGGTGGTGCCGGCGATCAGCAGGTGCGGCATGCGCGCCAGGTCGGCGATCACCGGCTCGCCGCCAATGGTCTTGCCGAGGCAGATGGGGAGCTTGCCCTTCATCTTCTCGAAGTCCGACGAGGCCAGCATTTCGCGGAAGAACACCGTCTCCCGGGTCTGGTTCGGCAACTCGATGCCGATGGCATTGCGCCCCGGCACCACCGCCACGCGGGCGGAGATGGCGCTCATCGAGCGGGCAATGTCGTCGGCCAGCGAGATCACGCGGCTCGACTTGATGCCGGGCGCAGGCTCGAGTTCGAACAGGGTCACCACCGGGCCGGGCCGGACATTGATGATGTCGCCCTTGACGCCGAAGTCCTGCAGCACTTCCTCGAGACGCCGTGCCATGGCTTCCAGCCGTTCCGGAGAGTGATCGGCAGAGGGGCCCTTGCGCTGCGGCTCGGCCAGCAGGTTCAGCGCCGGCAGCTCAAAGCCGGAGGGTTCGTCGAGCAGGCTCGGCTGAGCCTCGCGGAACACGCGCTGGCCGGGCGCCGGGCGCGGGGCAGGGGCGGCAACGCGCGGCGCTGCCGGATCGACGGGATGGAAGCGCGAATCGCCGCGCTGGGTGTGAGCGGGAACCGGCGCCACGGGCGCGTCCGGCACGAACGGCACGTCCTCGTCGTCCTCCTCGGGGTAGTCGATGCTGTCCTCGTCATGGGACGGACGCGCATTGATCCGGGGCGACACCACCGGCTCGGCCTCGAACACCGGCTCGGCTGGGGCGTGGATGCGCCGCGGGGTCGGATCGAGCCCTGGTTCGCGGCGCTCCACCACTGGCGAGCGCGCGTCAAGGCTCGGCTCCACCTCGGCGTGCGCCGGCATCTCGGCGGCACGGCGTTCGGCATGCTGGGCGCGGGCCCGGCGGAAAGCGGTCCGCATCGAGTAGCCCATATGCACCATGGCGCCGATGGCTACCTCCACCACCGGGTTGGGTTCCGGCTCGTCCTCGCGCGGTGCAGCGCGGCCCTTGCCCTTTTCGGGGCCGACCGGCACCGCCGTGCCAAGACCCATCGCCACCCAGAACAGCGCCAGTGCCGGCGCGGCAATGATGATGGCAAAGAGCGTGGCGGTGATAGCCTGCGGCTGCTCGCCGGCCACCAGTGCGGCCAGGTTGGTGAAGCCCATGCCTGCAAGGCCACCGAGCCCGGTCGGCAGCGGCCAGCTTTCCGGTGCAGGCAGGAAGGCCAGCACGCCCGTAGCGAGAATGGTTGCGCCCAGCCAGGTCAGCCCCCGCAGCCCAAGCCGGGTGGGCATCCGCCGGCGCACCATGGCCCAGCCCCATAGCGCCGGTGGCACCAGCAGCACGGGCGCGGCCAGCCCGACGAACTGGAAGAGGATATCGGCAATCACCGCGCCCGGATAACCGAGCCAGTTCGCGGCCGGCTTGCTGGTGGCGAAGCTCAGGCTCGGATCGTCCACCGACCAGGAGGCGATCGAGGCAAGCCCCACCACCACCAGCCCCAGCAGCAGCATCCCTGCAACCCGTACCGGAATCCGGATGGAGAGCGCCGGCGGCGGCTTCGGCACCGACGCAGAAGCGGATGCGCTGCGCCGGGCACCCCGCTGCGGCAGGGTACGGATTTCGTCGAGCACGGGGGAGGGTGAACTGGGCATGGGCAAACTCGGTACTTGCCCGGAAAACTCCGGGCCCACATGCCGGCAAATCTATGCGGACCGGGTTAACTCAAGGCTAACCATGGCGAGGACGCCGGGGGCAAAGAAAAAGCCCACCCTGTTGAGGGTGGGCGGAGGTAACCGCTTGGCGCGAGGGAGGCAGGCACCGCGGGAACTGTCGATCGTGGAGTGCGGCCCATGCGGTTTGCGAGTGGGAAGCCTCTGTGGCGGGCCAAGAGGGCACGAGCCGCACGCCACGATTGACGTCGAGGTGATCCGGCGGCAGCAGGCCGCCGCCGGACGCGTTGGGATCAGTTGTAGGCGCGTTCCCCGTGGGTGGTGAGGTCGAGGCCGTCGCTCTCGGAAGCTTCCGACACGCGCGCTCCGCCGAACAGAGCCTTCACGATCAGCATGGCAACCACGGTCACCACGGCCGACCAGACGATGGCAACCACCACGGCAAGCACCTGAGTCACGAGTTGGCCGGCCATGGCGTAATCCTCGGCTCCGAAGCCGCCCAGCGACGGGGCCGCCACAATGGCCGTACCGATGGCGCCTACAATGCCGCCGACACCGTGGATGCCGAACACGTCGAGGCTGTCGTCGTACCTGAGAGCGGGCTTAAGCGAGACCACGGCCCAGAGACAGGCAAAGCCGGCAACCGCACCGAGCACGATGGAGCCAAAGGTACCGGCAAAGCCGGCGGCCGGGGTGATGGCCACGAGGCCGGCAACAGCGCCCGACACGAAGCCGAGGGCAGAGGCGTGGCCGCGGGTGATCTTTTCGCCGATCGCCCAGGCAATACCGGCGGCGGCAGGCGCGGTGATGGTGTTGAGGAAGGCCTGGGCGGCCAGACCGTTGGCACCGAGGGCCGAGCCTGCGTTGAAGCCGAACCAGCCGACCCACAGCAGGCTGGCGCCGACATACACGAAGATCAGGTTATGGGGTGCAATCGGCTCCTTCAGGTAGCCCATGCGCGGGCCAAGCAAGATGGCAGCGACCACGGCGGCGACACCGGAGTTGATGTGCACCACGGTGCCACCGGCGAAGTCGAGGGCGCCCATGTTGAAGAACAGGCCGGCCCCGGACCACACCATGTGCGCGATCGGCAGGTAGGAGAAGGTGAACCAGATGGCCAGGAACGCCATCACCGCACCGAACTTCATGCGCTCGGCAATGCCACCGACCACCAGCGCTGCGGTGATGCAGGCGAAGGTCAGCTGGAACACCACGAACACCAGTTCAGGCAGCGTGCCCGCCACCGAGTCCGGGGTCACATTGGCAAGAAACAGGTTGGAGAAGTCACCGATGAAGGCCGACACGCCGCCTTCGCTCGGACCGGAGAAGGCCAGCGAGTAGCCATAGGCGACCCACAGCAGCGCGATCATCGAGAAGGCGCCGAACACCTGGGTGACCACGGAGAGCACGTTCTTGGCGCGCACCAGGCCGCCATAGAACAGGGCCACGCCCGGGATGGTCATCATGATGACCAACAGGGTGGACACAATCATCCAGGCGGTGTCGCCGGTGTCGATGCTGGCCACTTCTTCGACCACTTCCGCCGCATCGACGGCAACTTCCTGGGCAAAGGCTGGCAGGGTCAGCAGGAGGGAGGCTAGCGCAGCGCTCCCGAGAACCTTGTTCATCTTCATTCTTGTTTTCTCCCGAAGACGCTTACAGGGCGGCCGCGCCGGTTTCACCGGTGCGGATGCGGGTGACGGCGAGCAGGTCGAGCACGAAGATCTTGCCGTCGCCGATCCGGCCGGTCTGGGCGCTGTCGCGGATGGCCGCGGCCACGGAGTCGGCGAGCGTGTCGTCGATTGCGATCTCGATCTTGAGCTTGGGCAGGAAATGCACGGCGTATTCGGTGCCGCGGTAAATCTCCGAATGCCCCTTCTGGCGGCCATAGCCCTTCACTTCGGTCACGGTCATGCCGTGCACATCGAGCGAGTTGAGAGCCTGGCGGACCTCCTCGAGGCGTGACGGCTTGATAATCGCTATCACCAGTTTCATGTGAGCCCCCTTGCGACTTCGCGCTGGTCTGGAATGCGCTATAAGAGTCAAGCAGCGTGCCAGATTGCCCCGACCAAAAAACTCCCTTCTATTTCAGCGACTTGGCGAACCGCCACTGCCACATGCGAGCAGATTTCCCTATGAATGCATATTTTATGTGCAGGCAAGGACTTCTGTGCACAAAATATAGGCGAAGATAGCGGCAACCTTGCGCTTTGCCTGCCTACGGCGCAGATATGCCGCAAAAGGAGCTGCCAATGCCGCAAGTGGATCGCTTCGATGTCATCGTTGTCGGAGGAGGGCCGGTAGGCCTCAGCATGGCCCTGGCGCTGGTGCAGTCCGCCCGCGGCATGCGCATGGCGCTGGTGGACAGGCGGCCCCTGACGGTGCCGAACGACAACCGCGCCTCTGCGATTGCCGCATCGGTTCGGCGCCTGTTCGAGGCGCTCGGTGTCTGGTCCAGCATGGAGGACGCGGCCCAGCCGATCCGCGAGATGCGCATCACCGATTCCGGCAGAGGTGATATCGCCCGTCCGCTGTTCCTCACCTTCGACGGTGAAGTCGGCCCCGGCGAGCCTTTCGCCCACATGGTCCCGAACTCTGCCTCGATCGGCGCCCTGCTGTTAGCGTTGGGTGAGGCGGTGACGATCGTTGCCCAGGCCGAAATTGCAGCTTTTGCCGATGCCGGGTCTGAGGCCCATCTCGATCTTGCGGACGGCCGCCGGCTCGTGGCTCCGCTGGTCATTGCCGCCGATGGCGGCCAGTCCGCCCTGCGCCGCATGGCCGGCATCAGCACGCTTGGGCACGACTATGGCCAGACCGGCCTCGTTGCCACCATTGCCCACGAACTGCCGCATGACGGCGTCGCCTACGAACACTTTCGGCCTGCCGGTCCCTTTGCGAGCTTGCCGCTGCCGGGCAACCGCTCCTCGCTGGTGTGGACCGAAACCACCGCCGAGGCGTCGCGCCTGCTCAATCTCGACAAGGCGGCACTTGCGGGTGAGATCGAGGCCGCCATGGGCTCCTCGCTTGGCGCCGTGACGGTGGAAGACAAGCTCGCCGGCTTCCCCCTGCGGCTCCAGATTGCGCGCGGATTCGTCGGCCCGCGCCTCGCCCTGGTCGGCGATGCCGCCCACGTCATTCACCCGATCGCAGGGCAGGGGCTCAATCTGGGGCTCAAGGATGTTGCCGCGCTTGCAGAGGTGGTGGTGGAGGCCCTGCGCCTCGGGCTCGATGCCGGCGCGCCCGACGTGCTTGCCCGCTACCAGCGCTGGCGCCGGCTCGACACCGCCGCCATGGCCGCTGCCACCGACGGGCTGAACCGGCTGTTCTCCAATGACATGGCGCCGGTGCGCGCGCTGCGTGATCTCGGGCTGGGTCTGGTCGATCGCACCCCGCTGGCTAAGTCCGCCTTCATCCGCACGGCCGCGGGTGTCGGCGGCAACAATCCGCGCCTCCTCAGCGGCCTGCCGATCTGATCATGCCGCGCTTCGATTCGACGGCCGTCTTGCGCGGCGAGTACGATGAGGAGACGCGGGAACTGCAACTGTGGTTTCCGGACGATCCGGGCCCCTACACCTACTATGACGTCCCGGACGAAATCTATTTCGGCCTGCTCGAGGCCGAGTCCAAAGGGCGCTACTTCACGGCTCACATCCGCGACCGCTTCGAGTACAGGCCGCCCGCTGCGCCCTAACCCCGAGCGCTGACGGCCCGCACCTCATCCTCGCTCAATTCGCGCGCTTCATCGAGGCTGAGCAAAGGCACGCCACGGGTGATCGGAAACGCCAGGCGTGCGGCGACCGAGATCAGCTCGCTGTGATCCGCGGACAGCGTCAGCCGCGTCTTGGTCAACGGGCACACCAGCATTTCCAGCGTTCGGGGATCCACCACGTGGCGCGGATCTGTTGCCTGGGCCGGCATCAGTTGAGCGGCGCCTGGCTGCCGCCGCCGCGGGCGATCTCGTATTCGGTGAGGGCGATCAGCGTTTCCGCCCTCGCTTCCAGCGTCGGCGCTTCCAGCAATTGCTGCTTCTCGGCGGGGCCATAGGGGCTCACCATGCAGCAGAAATTGACGAGGTCGGCGGTGCCGGTGCGCTCGATCTCCTCCCAGTTGAGCTCGATGCTCGCATACTCGGCATAGTCGCGCATCATCTTGACGAAGCGGGTGCGATCCACCGCCTCCTCGCCGAAATCGCGGGTGAAGTCGTGCTCGAAGCCCTCGGCGCTGATTACCCCCTGCCGATAAGGCGTCATCACCGTCAGCTCATGCACCAGCCGGAAGCGCGTTACCCCTTCGAGGATGATGAAGTAGCGGCTCTCCCCGCTCTCCTCAAAATGCGTCAGCCGCCCAAGGCAGCCAACGCTCTCGAGCGGCGAACGGCCGCGAGGGCTTTCCTCGCTGGTGTCCTCCGGCTGGATCAACCCAACCAGTCGGTCGCCCCTCAGCGCTGCGTCCACCAGCTCGATATAGCGCGGCTCGAAGATGTTCAGCGGCCGGTGCGAAAACGGCAGCAGCAGCGCCCCGGTGAGCGGAAACAGCGGCACCGAGCGCGGCAGGTCGGCAGGGCTGGCGGGGCGTCGCACCATGGTCAGGAGAACAGCGCCGCCGAAAGCAGCCGCCGCCCCTTGAGGGTCGCTGCGTCCTTGGCGCCCCAGGCCTCGAACAGTTCCAGCAGCTTCTTGCGTGCCGCGTCCTCGTTCCAGGTGCGGTCGCGCTTGAACAGCGCCACCAGCGTTTCCGCCGCCTCGATGCGCTTGCCCTCGGCGTTGAGCGCCAGCGCCAGGTCGAATCGCGCCTGATGGTCGTCCGGGTTGGCGGCGACCGCTGCCTCGAGCTTGGCCGTGCCGCCGAGCGCCGCTGCTTCACCCAGCAGGCGGATGGAGTTGGCAAGGCTGGTATATGCTTCGCCCTTGCGCTCTGCTTCCGGCACCATGTCGAGCGTCGCCTGCGCCTGTTCGGCTTCGCCGGCAGCCAGATAGACCTGCCCTAGCCCCACCAGTGCTTGCGCATTCTCCGGCTGGTGCTGCAGCACCATGCCGTAGATCTGTGCCGCCTGGGCAAGATCACCGGCGGTCAACGAATCCTGCGCTGCAGCGAGGGCGTCGGCGATCTGCGCCTCGAGCGAACCCTGCTTGGGCTGCCCCGCCGGCGCGGCTGCGATCACGCGGTCGGCGAACCGGCGTACTTCCGTTTCCGGCAGCGCTCCCATGAAGCCATCGACCGGCCGCCCGCCGGCAAAGGCAAACACTGCAGGAATCGACTGCACGCCGAGCTGGCCGGCGATGGAGGGGTTCTCGTCGATGTTGATCTTGACCAGCTTGATCTGACCGGCCTTCTCGTTGACCACTTTCTCGAGGCTGGGCGTCAACTGCCGGCAGGGGCCGCACCAGGGCGCCCAGAAATCCACCAGCACCGGCTGCTCCAGCGAGGCTTCCATCACATCGGCGCGGAAATCGCGATCGGTCGAATCCTTGATCAGCGCACCGGCGGGGGAGCCGGTCGGCGCAGCGGGAGCGGCAGCATTGAACGGGGTCGACATGAGCGGGCAATGTCCCTTGCACGGCAGCTTCAGTGAGGCGTTTGCGGCGTGTTTGCGCCGCTGGCGCCGGGGTGGCAACCCCATTGCTCCACAACTGTGACGCATGCGTCAAATTGTGGGTTGCAATCGGGATTTCGTTTGGGCATATAGGCCCCCGTTGCAGCGCTGCCAAGCACTGCGGCGACGGAGCGCGGGTGTAGCTCAGGGGTAGAGCATAACCTTGCCAAGGTTAGGGTCGTGGGTTCGAATCCCATCGCCCGCTCCAATCTTCCCAAGGCCGGCAAGCCTTGGGAAACAAAGGGTCCTTCGGGATCCTTTTTGTTTTTCCGGCCCCCAGCGCGCGAAGCGCTCGGCCAGCATCTCCCCACCCCGTGCCGCTGACAAAACCCTGACACCGATGTCAGGTGAATTTCATCTTTTATTTCAAAGATTTAGCTGCAACCATCAGGCAGGCATCCCGTTAACGGCGCAAGGCTGCCGGGTTGTTGTCCCACCGCCCCCGCGAATTGCCCGGCAGCCACCCGCTTCCCAAGCTCCCTGCGGGGGTGGACGTTCAAGGGTGGTCCATGATGAAAACCAAGATGCTCGCGGGCATTGCAGCGCTGGCGCTGCTCGCCGCCTCCCCACAACTCTCCGGTGTTCCTGTGGTGGGAGTCAGCCCCGCCGCCGCGCAGTCGGTGAGCGTCAGCTTCAACCTGTTCTATGACCGGCTGGAGCCGCATGGCGTCTGGGTACGTCATGCGCGCCACAACTATGTGTGGTGCCCCACCGGGGTCGACGCCCGCTGGCGTCCCTATACCAATGGCCGCTGGGTTTATCTCGCCGACTACGGCTGGTATTTCCAGTCGCAGGAGCCCTTCTCCTGGGCGACCTACCACTATGGCCGCTGGTATGTGGATGCCGACCTCGGCTGGTGCTGGGTCCCGGGCACCAAATGGGCCCCTGCCTGGGTGAGCTGGCGCCGCGGCGGCGATGTCGTCGGCTGGGCGCCGCTGCCGCCGGAACGCGACGGCTTCTCCGTCTCGATTGAAATCGGCAATGTCGAAGTGCCGGAGGATCGCTGGTTCTTCGTGCCCGTCCGCCGTTTCGTCGAGCCGGACCTGCGCGCCTCGATCATCTTCGTGGATGACCAGCCCGAGCTGCTGACCCAGACCGAATATGTCGGCCCGGTGGTCGTGCAGAACAACATCGTCATCAACAACGTCATCGACATCGACTTCATCCAGGAGCAGACCGGCCAGGAGGTGCAGGTTCTCGAGGTCGAGGCCGCCGCCGAGCCGACGGACGTAACGGAGGTGAGCGCCGAGGCCGGCACAATTTCGGTCTTCACCGCCGACATCGAGCAGCCAACCGAGGAAGTGGCGCCACCTGAAGCCGTTGAACCGGAGCAGGCGGCCACCGTCATCGCGGAAGAGGGCGGCACCATCGAAGCGGCCGGCACGCCCGATACCGAGGCAAGTGCCGACGCTGAAGCAGCGGCGCCTGAGGCCGAAGCCGCCGTCGAAGCGGAAGCAGGCGCCGATGTCGACGCCGATGCTGCTGTCGCAACCGAGGCCGAATCGGCAGCGGAAGCAGAGGCGACCGCCGACGACGCCGCCGCCGGAGAGGATGAGCAGGCTTGCCCGCCGGAGCAGATGGTCGACGGCGTCTGCGTCGATCCCGAAGCTGCCCCTGCCGCCGAAGAGCCGGCTGCCCAAGAGGTGACGGAGGCCGAAGCTGAGCCCGCCGCCGAGGAGCCTGTCGCCGAGGAACCCGCCGCAGAGGAACCTGTCGCGGAGGAGCCCGCTGCCGAACAGCCTGCTGAACAGCCAGCTGTCGAGCAGCCTGCTGCCGAACCCCCGGCTGCGGAAGAGCCGGTCGCTGACGAGCCGGCCGCTCCCGCCGAAGAACCTGCTGCCGAGGAGGCAGCGCCGGAGGAACCCGCAGCCGAAGCGCCGGCCCCTGCGGGTGATCAGCCGCCGTGCCCGCCGGAATTCCTGGTCGATGGTGTCTGTGTGATGCCCGAACCGGGTGCAGCGCCGGAGGCGGAGGCCCCGGCGGTCGATGAGGTTGAGGCCGCTCCCGCCAACTGAGGCCGCTGTCACCAAGCCGCACGGAAGGGGGCGTTCAGCCCCCTTCTTTTTTTGCGCACCGAACGCCCGGTGCTCCAGCAGGACTTGTCGAAGTGCTGCCGCCGCGGTGATCCTGCAGGTAAGGCCGAGAAACGGCCACGGGAGGCGCCTTCATGCACATCTTGATCATTGGCGCGGCCGGCATGGTCGGCCGCAAGCTCACCGCGGCCCTAGTGGCCTCTGGGGCGCTGAACGGGCAACCGATCGAGCGGCTCACCCTTGCCGATGTGGTCGCGCCCGAATCGCCGCAAGGCGACATCGCCCATGATCTTCGCGCAGTCGACATCTCCCGCCCCGGCGCCACCGAAGCGCTGATTGCTGCTCGGCCCGACGTGATCTTCCATCTCGCTGCCATCGTATCGGGCGAGGCAGAACTCGATTTCGACAAGGGCTACAGTATCAACCTCGATGGCACCCGCCTGCTGTTTGAGGCCATCCGCCACGAAGGGTTCCGCCAGCCCTACTGCCCGCGCGTGGTCTTCACCTCCTCCATCGCCGTCTTCGGAGCGCCGTTCCCCCAGAAGATCGACGACGAGTTTCTGCTTGCCCCGCGCACCAGCTACGGCACGCAGAAGGCGATCGGTGAACTGCTGCTGTCGGACTATTCCCGCCGAGGCATCTTCGACGGCATCGGTATCCGCCTGCCCACCATCTGCATCCGCCCCGGCAGGCCCAACAAGGCGGCCTCAGGATTCTTCTCCTCGGTCCTGCGCGAACCGCTGGTCGGTCAGGAAGCGGTGCTGCCGGTTGATGAAAGCGCCCGGCACTGGCATGCGAGCCCCCGCGCCGCCGTCGGCTTCCTGCTCCACGCCGCCCAACTCGACACAACGCTCCTGGGCACCAGGCGCAACCTCAACATGCCGGGCCTCTCCGCCACCGTTGGGGAGCAGATCGAAGCGTTGCGGCGAGTCGGAGGGGATCGGGCGGTGTCGCTGATCCGGCGGCAGCCGGATCCGGCCATCATCGACATCGTCGAGAACTGGCCCAAGGATTTCGATCCCGTGCGGGCAAGGCAGCTCGGCTTCACCGCCGAAAGCTCGTTCGACGAGATCATCCGCATTCACATCGAGGACGAACTGGGCGGGAAGGTAGCTCCATGAAGGTCGCAATCATCACCGGCGGCGGCAGCGGCATCGGCAAGGCCATCGCCGCGCGCCTCCACGCCGACGGCTTCGCCATCGCACTGTTCGGACGCCGCCTGGAAGCGCTGCAGCAGGCGGAGCGCGAGATCGACGCCGGCGCGGGCCGTACACTCGCGGTCCCGGTTGACATCGCCGATCGCGACGCGCTGGAACTCGCCTTCGGGGCGGTGATCGCCCGCTGGGGGCGGCTCGACCTCCTCGTCAACAATGCCGGCATCGGCGCGCCCGCTGTGCCGCTCGAGGAGATCACCGCGGAACAGTGGGAGCGGGTCGTCGCCACCAACCTCACCGGCGCCTTCTTCTGCACCCAGCTCGCCTTCCGCCAGTTCAAGGCCCAGGCGCCGCAGGGTGGCCGCATCATCAACAACGGCTCGATCTCGGCCACGACGCCGCGCCCGAACTCGTCGCCCTATACCGCCACCAAGCATGCCGTCGCCGGGCTGACCAAGTCGGCGGCGCTGGATGGCCGGCCCTTCAACATCGCGGTGGGGCAGATCGACATCGGCAACGCGCAAACGGATATGACCAGCGCCATGTCGGCCGGCGTGCTGCAGGCCAATGGCCTGATAGCCGCCGAGCCCACCATCGACGTCCGGCATGTGGCCGATGCGGTCGGCTACATGGCCAGTCTGCCGCTTGATGCGAACACCCTGACCATGACGGTGATGGCAACGCAGATGCCGTTCGTCGGCCGCGGCTAGACAGCTACTCCCGGCGCCCGCGGCGGTTGGCGGCCGAAAGCGCCAGTGCCGCCGGCAGGGCAAACGCCAGCGTCGCCCACGAGATCGGCTTGCGATCTCGCCTGGGCGCCCGGTCCTTCTCCTCGTCGGAAGCCCCGGCCGCCTCTCCGACCGAGTCGGCCACGAACGCGCCGCGGTTGCCCAGCGGCTGCTCCTCGCCTGTGGTGGAGTCCTTGGCGGTCTGGTGCTCGATCTCCGAGTTGAGCACGGCGCCGACGATCACCAGCGTGGTGGAAATCCACAGCCACGTCATCAGGCCGATCACGGCACTGAGCGAGCCATAGGTCGCATTCTGGTCGGTGAAGTTGGCGACGTACCAGGAGAACCCCACCGAGCCGAGTCCCAGCGCCACCACCGAGAGCGCCACACCCGGTGTGATCCAGCGCCACTTCGCCTGCTGCCGGCTCGGACCCCAGCGGTAGAGCACGGCAAGCATCAGCGACAGCACCACCAGCATCACCGCATAGCTGCCGATGCGCACCGCCCATTCGAGCCCCCCGCCCGGCAGGAAGGCCTGAACCAGAAACGGCATCAGCACCACCACGGCCAGCACCAGCACCACGGCAACGGCACCGCAGAAGGTGAACAGCAGCGCCACCGCATTGAGGACGATGAAGGAGCGTTCCTCCTGCTCGTGATAGGCGACGTTCATCGCCTCGAACATGGCCTTCACCCCGGCGCTGGCGCTCCACAGGGCAATGGCAAGGGACACCAGCAGGGTAACGCCGAGGGCGTCGTTGCTCTCTCCGGTCAGCCGCGTCAGCTGTTCGCGCACAATGGAAAGCGCATCCGGCGGCACGATGCCTGCCAGCAATTCCACGTGCTGCAGCACGCTCTGGCGATCATTGAACAGCCCGTAGATGGAGATGACGGCGTTGAGTGTCGGCACCAGCGACAGCAGCATGTAGAAGGTCACTCCCGCTGCCGTCAGCAGGATGTGGTTCTCGGTAATGTCGGCATAGATGCGCCAGAGCACATCCTTCCAGCCGCGCATCGGAATTTCGGTGGGATTATCGGCGCCGCGTCCGCGGCCGGGCTGGGTGGCGAGCGCATCCGGCGTCGACATTCTCTCTCCTCATGTAAACGGAAGCGGAGGGCCGTAGGC
>JAEYXQ010000009.1 GCA_023431205.1 Pseudomonadota bacterium
GAGCTATACCCGCCCGCTTCGCCGGGGCGCCGGCAGGAATTAGCGTGCCCTTGCGGGCGCGGCAAGCCCTCCGGCCCCGGCGGCGGCGATTTCTCCCTCGATCCGGCAAATCTTGCGGGCAGTCCGACCTCGGGTGTTGACACCTCGCCTCCGGCCCACCATAAACCGCGCGTCGCTGCCCACCGGCAACGACTTCCTACCCGCGATGATGTAGTGGAGGGGTGGGAGAGTGGTTAAATCCATCAGACTGTAAATCTGACGCCTCAGGCTACACTGGTTCGAATCCAGTCCCCTCCACCAGCGGCCCCTTCGGAAATCGGAAGTGCTCATCTCGAGCCCTGCTCTCGCAGGCCCGGTCGAGAAGCACCGCGCCGCGTAGGATGAGTTCTGCCATTTGACGCCGTGACCCGCAGGGTGACCGACACCGCGCCCTTCACCGCACCTCCAAAATCTTCGTCCCCAGTCGGATTCAGCAGGACTCGTTCCGGGAAACTCGGCATCCGCACGCCCGCAGCCGCGTTGAAACACGTGCGTTTGTCTGGGTACGGGGCACTGAGGGAGGACCGGTTGACTGACACCATACCCGTGGCGCCGGCGGCATTGCCGACGAGTTCGGCAGAAGCCACCAACGCGATGATCCACTACTATCGCGCGGAAATGGGCCGGATGAACGCCTGGCGGTCGCGCCTCGATCTCACCACCAATTGGGCCATCACAGTCGTTGCGGCGCTGCTATCGGTGTCGCTGTCCACGCCAGCAGCGCATCACGGCCTCTTCTTGTTCGCAATGCTCCTTGTCTCCCTCCTGCTCGGAGTGGAGGCACGTCGATACCGCTTTTACGATGTCTATCGCATGCGGGTTCGGCAGTTCGAGCGGCACTATTTCGGTCAGCTCTTCGGACCGGATGCGGAAGGCGGACCCGAGCCCTGGCTGATGATGCTGGCGCAGGACTTGCGGCATCCCAAGTTCCGGATCAGCTTCAGGCGCGCCGTGGGGCGACGGTTGCGCCGCAACTATATCTGGATGTTCCTGATCCTGATCCTGGCGTGGATGCTGAAGATCGCCTCCCCCGATCTGCAATCCGGCGTTCATCTCGACCCGCGGCGTCCAATCGGCGTTCTGGTCGAGCAAGCCGCTACCGGTCCCGCACCGGGCTGGCTGGTGGTCGGCGCAGTGGGCGTTTTCTATGCCGCCATCCTTTACCTGGCGCTGACCACCAAAGAGCGAGGCGGTGACCAGGTCCACGTGTGACCTGCTCGTTTAGGGACTGGTTGTGGTGACGCATCGAGTCGGGTCCGGGCCCACGGAATCAGGAGTGACGGGCCGGCGCGGGGGGCTTTTCGTTTAGCGGACGGTGCCGTTCCGAGGACCAGCTCCTGGGGTCCATCCACACTCCATTCGAGGCCGAGGTGACTGACAGCGTCCCTCGTACCCGACAGCGCGACACCCCTGTGAAACCAGTAATTTGTCGGCACGGAGATGATCACCGTAAACGCCTGAGTAAGCCGGGACAGACCCAAAAATGCCACAATGGGTTGAACCGCAGCTCATGTCGTAATAAGGTTGGCTTCATCGCATCGATCAACACGCATTCAGCGCGACTGTGCTTTCCAGCTGTCGCGGCAATTCTACTTACGTGCCAAATTTAATGAAGAAGAACTGACCGACGCATCCCAGACAACGGCGAGGCGTCGTCTTTGAGAGTACATGGCAGCCAAGTTAAAGATAAAAAATCTCACCAAAGTCTTCGGCCCCACACCTGAAGAGGGGCTACGCCGCCTACGGGACGGCGAGAGCAAGGCAGACATCTTCGAGGCGACCGGGAACACGGTGGGCGTGCGCGGAGCAAGCTTCGAAGTGGCGCAAGGGCAGATTTTTGTGGTCATGGGGCTATCGGGTTCCGGAAAATCCACACTGGTCCGCATGCTCAATGGGCTTATCGAACCGACTGGCGGCAGCATCCTTGTCGATGACCAGGACATTGCTCGCTGCTCCGCTGCGACCCTGCGTCAAGTGCGCCGAGACCAAGTCGCCATGGTGTTCCAGCACTTCGCGCTGTTCCCGCACATGACCGTTGCCGACAACGTCGCCTACGGCCTCAAGGTCAAGGGCGTCGCCTCGGCAGAGCGTCGCCGGCGTGCCGAAGTCGCACTGGAGCAGGTCGGACTTACCGCATATGCGGACAGCATGCCGACGGAACTGTCCGGCGGGATGCAGCAGCGCGTCGGCCTGGCCCGCGGATTGGCAACCGACCCTGAAATCCTGCTGATGGACGAGCCGTTCGGAGCCCTTGATCCGTTGATCCGGCGCGAAGTTCAGGACGAACTGCTGCGACTGCAGAAAGCGTTGCGCAAGACCATCGTCTTCATCACGCATGATCTCAACGAGGCCTTGCTGCTGGGCGACCGCATCGCGATCATGAAGGACGGGGAGATCGTTCAGATCGGCAGCGCGCAAGAGATCGTGGATCACCCTGCCGACGATTATGTCCGCGCGTTTGTCGCCGATATCGACCGGGGGCGGGTGTTCACCGCCGACACCGTGGCCGGCGAGCCCGTCGTGCTGCAACTGGGTACCGACACGGCCGAGACAGCCGTCCAGAACATGGAAGACGCAAATCTGGGCGCCCTCTATGTGATGGACGGGGCAGAGATCGCCGGTGTCGTCACCTACCAGGATGCCGTAGCGGCGGCTCGCGACGACGCGGGCACGCTCGCAGACGCCATCCAGCCGGATTACCCCACGGCCGAGCGAGGGGCGGTTCTGAACGAACTGTACGGCGCTGCCAGCAGCGGTTTGCCGATTGCCCTCACAGATGACAACAACCGCCTTGTCGGCGTGGTGGAACCCCAGGCGGTTCTGGCGCAGCTCTCGGGCGAGGCTGGTGCGCCGAACGGCGTATCGGACAAGGAGTAGGGGAGCGCCATGTTCAGCCCATCCGAATTCCTGCTGATCCCGTTTGACGACTGGATCAACATTCTGGTGCGCGAGTGGATCGTGCCGAACTTCCGTCCGCTGTTCCGAGCGCTCCAGGTGCCGGTGAGCACACTGCTCGCGTGGCTCGATACGTTGTTCAACGCAACGCCGATGATCGTGTTCACGGCTTTGCTGGCGCTGGCGGCGTGGCGAACGGCTGGTCGGGGCATTGCGATCTTCACGGTAGTATCGCTGGTGTTCATCGACCTGATCGGCCTGTGGCCGGAGACAATGACGACGCTGTCGATGATCGTCACCTCCGTCCTGTTCTGTGTGGTGCTGGGTGTGCCGCTCGGTATCCTTGCTGCCCGCAGCGACCGCGTGCTGGCAGTGGTTCGCCCGGTGCTCGACATCATGCAAACCGTGCCATCGTTCGTGTACCTGGTGCCGATCGTGATGCTCTTCGGTGTCGGCATGGCCCCCGGCATCATTGCCACCATCGTCTTCGCCCTGCCGCCGATCGTGCGTCTGACCAATCTCGGCATCCGCAATGTCCGGGGGGATCTCATTGAAGCCGCCGAGGCGTTCGGGTCCACCGGCTGGCAGATGCTGTGGAACGTGCAGTTGCCTTTGGCAATGCGGACTATCATGGCGGGTCTCAACCAGACCCTGATGCTGGCGCTCTCGATGGTGGTGATCACCTCGATGATCGGCGCAGGGGGACTGGGACTGACCGTCTACACAGGCCTTGGTCGCCTCGACGTCGGCGGGGCAACCGCTGGTGGCGTCGGCATCGTGTTGCTGGCCATCATTCTCGACCGCATTACCCAGGGACTGGGCGAGGCAAACGGTGTTCGTACCGTCAGCCTCCGCCAGACACTGCTCACCTTCTTCCACCGGCGGGCGCCTATGTCCGCCGGGGAGGTCCAGAGAGCCTCCTGAAGGCTCTCCTGGCGCCGTGTTGCGCCACTTCGAGCGGGCGTTGGCGCGCCCGCATTCTTCTCACGCCAAGAAAAAAGGGAGCTGATCTCAATGTTCAGACTCACCGAGACGCTGACTGCCGTCGCCCTCACCTCGCTCCTCATCGCCGCTCCAGCCATAGCCCAGGACAACCCTGGGGAAGGCAAGTCGGTGCATATGGCGCAGGCCACTTGGGATACCGGCTGGTTCCATGCGCAAATCTACAAGCAACTGCTGGAAGAACTGGGCTACACCGTCGAGGGTCCGACCACGCTCGACAACCCGCCGTTCTACCAGGCAGTTGCCCAGGGGGACGTCGACTTTTGGGTCAACGGCTGGTTCCCGCTGCACAACACCTATCGTCCGGTCTTTGAGGGCCAGGCCGAGGTCATCGGGGCCGTCGCCGAAGGCGGCGCCCTTGAGGGCTACCTCGTCGACAAGGCTTCCGTTGAGGAATTCGGCATCAGGAGCCTCGAGGACTTCAAGCGGCCCGAGGTCAAGGAGGCGTTCGACCGTGACGGCGATGGCAAGGCGGATCTCGTTGCCTGCCCACCGGGCTGGGGTTGCGAGATCAACATCGAGCATCATCTCGACGCCTACGATCTGCGCGACCACGTAAACCCAATCAAGGCCGCCTATTCTGCGTCCATGGCCGACGCCGTCGCCGCATACGGGGCCGGCGAGCCTATCCTGTTCTACACCTGGACACCGAACTGGACCGTCAACGCCCTGAAGCCGGGCGAAGACGTGATGTGGATCGAGGTGCCTGAAGTGAACCTGCCGGAGGAAATCGCCGATCTCGCCGACGCGGCGGTGCTTGCGGGCGTGGAAGGCTGTGTTGCCGATCCGTGTACACTCGGCTTTCCGGCCAACGACATCGTGCCGGTCGCCAACGCGGCCTTCCTCGAAGACAACCCGGCCGTCGCCGCCCTGCTGCAGGCAGCCTCAATCCCCCTGCCCGCGATCTTCGAACAGAACGCCCTGATGAACGAGGGTGCCGGCAGCACCGAAGACATCGCTCAGCAGGCTGCAGACTGGATCGAAGCCAACCGGGCTATGGTCGACCAGTGGCTGGACGCGGCCCGATCGGCGCAGTCGTAGCAATCATGGGGAGCCGGCCATCCCGGCTCCCCTTCCGTCGGGTGCAGGACACGCCACTGAACCGGTTGGCCTGAGGGACGTTGATCGACGTCCACTCCCAAGGATGCGATCATGCCCCACAAGCCTGTGCCTATTGTCGACCGCCCTCCGATGGCAGATCTCGAACCCCGAGAGCAGCTCGGCATCAGCGTCGACGACCTGGCGGCCCGAGCCGGCATCCCGCGCAGGAACTAGTCGCCCAAGAACAGTTGAAGCGCGAGGCGGATGTTGTTCCCAGCATGCCATGAAGATCGCTGATGCGCTGGACGCGTATGAGCGCACCACATCGGGCGATGCCAAATAAGGCGGAAATCTGCCCATTTTCACCTGAGTTGCGACTTCGCCGGTAACGCAACGCAGCCGAAAACTCTCCGTTCTGCTGCCGGGCAGCATGCCCGCCAAAGAGGAGAACCCCATGTCCAAGATGATTCTGCCGGCCTCGATCGCCGTGCTTGCCCTCGGCCTGGCCGCGCCGAGCTTCGCCCAGTCGTCCTTCACCATCGATGGCCAGGCGCTGCCAGAAGACCAGATTCCGCGCTTCCAGGCACACTGTGACACGCTGTTCGGTGCCGATGCTGCAGGAGCCGCGGAGAGCACCACCAACGGTGGAGACGGCAGTTCATCCGGCTCCGCGGATGCTTCCGCTACGGCAAGTGGCACCAGCGGCAGCAACTCCAGCGATACTTCGGGCTCCGGCACCACCGATTGGTCGACCTATGATCTTTCGTCCCTGGACGCCGAGGCCTGCCGCTCCGCGGGTTTCCAGGCTAGCGGTGGCGCGGCTGGAGCAGTGCAGGGCAGCAACGCTACCGGCACCGACGGCTCCATCGACATCACGACCGATCCGACCACCGGTGGCGCCACGAGTGGCACCAGCACCGGTGACGATGGCAACAGCAACTGACCGTTCCTGAGGCGCCCCACGCGGGCGCCTCATTTCCCACCTCAAGGCATCCTCAGGGCGGCCGCTTGCCGGAGCGCGCCAAAGGCGCTACGCCGAAGCGATGAGCATCAACAAGTTCCCGCCCAAGCCCAAATACGACCCCGACACCGGCCCTGTGTACCTCTATGGACTGCACACCGTGCGGGCGGCGCTTGAAAACTCCCAGCGCGTCAAGAAAGTCCTGCTCGCTACTCCAAACGCCCTGAACCGGCTTACAGAGGCGGGTATTGTCGACGGCGTGCGGGTTCAGGAGACAACACCGAAAGAGCTGGACCGGCTGCTTGGTGCTGACGCCGTGCATCAAGGGGTCGCCCTCGAAGTCGATCCGGTCAGCCGCTTTCGGCTCGATGACCTCCAGCAACCAAAACTCATCGTGGTGCTGGATCAGATCACGGATCCGCACAATGTCGGGGCCATCCTCCGTACCGCCTGCGCCTTCGGTGCCCAGGCCGTGGTTACGACCGCGCGCCACTCGCCGCGGGAGACCGGGGTGATGGCAAAGGCCGCCTCGGGTGCGCTCGATCTGGTGCCCATGGTCGAGGTGCGCAATCTCGGCGACGCCCTGCAGACGCTGAAAGCGCGGGGGATGACGGTCCTGGGATTCGATTCCGAGGCCCCTGCTCCGTTGCGCCCGCGCACGGCGGGCGGGTCGCTGGCCATCGTGCTCGGCGCCGAGGGCAAGGGACTGCG
The DNA here is from genome assembly GCA_023431205.1 of Pseudomonadota bacterium. Taxonomy (GTDB): domain Bacteria; phylum Pseudomonadota; class Alphaproteobacteria; order Rhizobiales; family Devosiaceae; genus Devosia. Next base: position 6,650 of record JAEYXQ010000009.1, read on the forward strand.
CCAGCGTACACGGGAACTCTGTGACGAGATGGTGCGGCTCGACATGCCTGGACCGATCAAGTCCCTCAACGTCTCGAATGCGGCGGCCATAGCGCTGTTCGCAGCAACGGCAGGGATTGCCGAGTGAGCCAGTTCGAACCTTTCGCCATGGCGCTGAGGCTCTCGGGGGTCACCGTACCGCAGCAGGAGCTCGAGGTGGCGTTGAAGCAGCTCACGGTCCGCTTTGAGCCCGAGGACGCGGACGGCAGCTTCTACGCGCAGGTGGACGTGCCCGTCGCCAATCCCGTGCGCGCGATCCTTGATCTTGCGGACCGCTCCGGCCCTACGCTGGCTGCCATGCTCGGCAACCGGCAGATCGGGAAGGCGGTGCTCGACATCGCCTTCGACTACCCGGCCGAGGGCGAATCCATGTCGGCACGGCTGCCGGCTCACGCAGTAGCGGCCATAGCCACACACGGGGTAGACATCGAATTTTCGGTCTACCTTACCGACGTGGAAGAAGACGAGGAGGACTGACGTCCTCCTAGTCTACATCAGGTCAGCGGTGATCAGGTTACGCCCGAAGACGCTGTCGTCGAGCGGGACGAGGCGCACCACGGAGTAGCCGCGGGCGCTCAGTTCCGCCAGGAAGCTTGGCAGCATGTCGACAGTGCGCTGGTGAATGTCGTGGAACAGGATGATGCCGCTGCCGCGAGCCTCCAGTCGCTGCAGGGTGCGCTCGGCCACCACGGAGGGCGCGTCGCGGTAGTAGTCCTTGCTGTCGATATCAACATCGAGAATGACAGCGCCGCTGTGATTCAGGCTCGTGCGCAAGAACCCGGTCTGGGACAGGTACGGGAAGCGGAAGAACGGGGAACTTGCCTGTCCGCCGTTCGAGAGGACGGCTGCCACCGCGTCTTCGCCACGAGCGATTTCATCGATGGCGGCCTGCCGCGTCAGAGTCGACAGGTCGGCGTGGCTGTAAGTGTGGCTTCCGACTGTGTGGCCACGAGCAGCCACCTTCCTTGCCAGCGCGGGGTGGCGTTCGGCTGCTTCTCCCAACATCAGGAAGCTGGCCTTGACGCCAAAGCGGTCGAGAGTGGCGAGGATAGCCTCGGTCTTGCCGGGGCGAGGCCCGTCGTCAAAAGTGAGCACAACCTCACCGGGCCGCAGAACGATTTCGCCGGCGGATGCTACAGCCAGCGTGCGGCCCGCAAGACTGCCGGCTTGAAATGCCGGATGCGTAACGACGGCAGCGGGAACAACGTTGTCCGTGCTGAGACTGCGCTCCGCCTGATATGCAGACACGAGTTGCGGTTGAGAACTCGGGGGCTTCGCGCACCCGGCAAGGATCAAGGCCATAGCGGCCAGCGGCAAGAACAATCCGAAACGCGACACTGCTGGCCCCAAAGCAGCTGAAAACAACGGGGCCAGAATTCGGGATTATGGTTAATAAAGCGCTCGCAAGAGGTTAAGCAGACCTTAGCGGCTGCTCAGGTGTCCCTGGCGCGCTCAAGGATACGCTTGCACTCGAGCAGTTCCCGCAGCACGTCGGCGAGCTTGTCGCGCGAGTCCGAGTCCAGAGCGGGGCTGGCACTCATCTCTGCTTCTTCGATTTCCGCAGCGTCGCCGACCGCCTCCGCTTCCTCGATCATCGGCAGGATGTCTTCGAGCGGCTTGCCCTCACCGACGGCGATCACGTAGCGCGGGCCCTGGTCCTTGAGGATCCGCTGGACACCCTTGATGGTGAAACCCTGTTCGTACAGCAGGTGGCGGATGCCGCGGAGCAGCATCAGGTCATCGGGGCGGTAGTATCGACGCCCACCGCCGCGCTTCAGCGGCTTGATGACAGAAAAACGAGTCTCCCAGAAGCGCAGGACATGCTGCGGCAGGTCCAGTTCTTCGGCGGCTTCGGAGATTGTCCGAAAGGCGTCTGGAGACTTGTCCACGGGACGTTGAGACTCGCTGGAGGCTTATTTTCCAGCACGAACCATAGATTTGTTGATCTTGGACTTCAACACGTTGGACGGTTTGAACACAAGAACCTGCCGAGGCAGGATCGGCACTTCCTCGCCGGTCTTGGGATTGCGCCCGATGCGCTCGTTCTTTGACCGCACCTGGAACGAGCCGAACGAGGACAACTTGACGTTGGCCCCGGTCACCAGTGCGTCGGTGATCAGCTCCAGGACACGCTCAACCAGTTCCGCGGATTCGGTTCTGGACAGCCCCACCGTCGAATAAACGGCCTCCGCCAGATCGGCCCGCGTTACGGTTTTCTGCGTCATTCGTACCCCCGTCCTTGCCGATAGGTGCGCCCGATCCAAAGGGACCGCGCAATGTTCCGACCTCTTGATTGAACGAGCCACACCAAGCCACGACCCGGCCCGACGACTGGCAGGAACTGTCCCTATGCTCGTACCGAGACAAGCTGCGAGCTTGTCTGCCCGCGAGCCTCCCGGAGCCTCCTCCGATTGTTAACAAAGACACTAACGCCTTGATAGCGCTAAGGTCAATCGGCTCAAACCACCTACCAGCGGATGAGCGATGCCCCCCAGGTGAAGCCGCCGCCCATGGCCTCCAACATCACCAGATCACCCTGCTTGATGCGACCATCAGCTACCGCGGCGCTCAGCGCCAGCGGCACCGAGGCGGCCGAAGTGTTGGCGTGACGATCGACGGTGATGACCACCTTCTCCGGCGGCAGACCGAGCTTGGCTCCTGCACCATCGATGATCCGGCGATTGGCCTGGTGCGGCACGAACCAGTCGAGATCGTCGGTGGTGTAACCTGCCTGCTCCAGCGCCGCGTAGACCACATCGGTGATCTTGCCGACGGCATGACGGAATACTTCCGGGCCCTGCATGTGGACGTGACCGGTCGTGCCGGTGGAGGAAGGCCCGCCATCGACGTAGAGCTTGTCCCAGTGATGCCCATCGGAGCGAAGGGCGTTGGAGAGTACGCCACGCTCAGACTCGCCCCCTGCAAGCTCGACCTTTTCCATGACCACGGCCCCTGCCCCGTCCCCGAACAGGACGCAGGTCGACCGGTCGCTCCAGTCCAGCAACCGTGAGAAGGTTTCGGCGCCGATCACGAGGGCTCGGGTCCCCAGGCCGTTCTTCATGTAGCTGTCGGCAGTGGCGACGGCGTAGACGAAGCCGGAGCAGACCGCCTGGATGTCGAAGGCCATGCCATGGTGCATGCCCAGCTTCATCTGAACCAGGGTAGCAGCGGCCGGGAAGGTGTAGTCGGGTGTTGTGGTGGCGACGACGATCAGGTCAATGTCGTCGGGCGTCATTCCGGCACTTGCTAGCGCCTGCCGGGCAGCCTCGACAGCGAGATCGGAGGTGAACTGCCCCTCGGCCGCTATGTGACGCTGCTTGATGCCGACACGCTGCTGGATCCACTCGTCCGTCGTCTCAACGATCTTTTCGAGTTCGGCGTTGGTCAGCACTTTTTTGGGCAGGTAGCTGCCCACGCCGCGGATGATGCTACGCGTCCTGGTCACGCCGGTCTCGCTTCGGATTGAGTATCTGATACAGGCTCCGCCGCCTGGGCAGGGAAGCGCGTCATGGTGTCGGTGATCTTGTCCATCAGGCGGCTGCGGCCCATTTCGTAGGCAAGGCCGAGCGCGCTCTTGTAACCGATCTCGTCGCTGCCGCCGTGGGACTTGATGACGATCCCGTTCAGCCCGAGGAACACGCCGCCGTTCACAGTTCGCGGGTCCATCTTGCGCCGCAAAGCGTTCAGCGCACCAGTGGCGAGCAGCGCTCCGATGCGGCTGAGCAGGGTCGACTTAAGGGCGCTCCGCAGATAGGTCGCCACCTGGCGCGCCGTGCCCTCTGCGGTCTTGAGGGCGATATTGCCCACGAAGCCTTCGGTTACGACCACGTCGACGGTGCCCTTGCCGATGTCGTCGCCTTCCACGAACCCGTGATAGGTGAAGCCCTTGCCGCTTGCTTCGGACAGCATACGGCCGGCTTCCTTGATGGACTCGAGACCCTTCACCTCTTCGGTGCCGACGTTGAGCAGACCGACGCTGGGATTGGAGTCATCGAACAGGCATCGGGCCAGCGCGGAGCCGAGGATGGCGTAGTCCACCAGCTGCTTGGCATCAGCGCCGATCGTCGCCCCCATGTCGAGCACGATGATGTCGCTGCGCAGAGTCGGCCAAATGGCGGCAATACCCGGCCGGGAAATACCTTCCATCGGGCGCAGACAGAACGTTGCCATGGCCATCAGCGCACCGGTGTTGCCGCCGGAAATGGCGACGTCGGCTTCACCGTCCCGCACGGCCTGAATCGCCATCCACATCGACGAGTTGCCTTTGCCCTTGCGCAGGGCCTGGCTGGGCTTTTCGTCCATCGCGATGACGTTTTCGCAATGGCGCACGGTGCTCGCAGGCTTGAGCGCCGGGAACTCATCCAGCAGCGGCCGGATCTGTTCTTCGCGGCCGTGGAAGATGAACCGGATGTTCCGGCGTTCCTTGAGAGCAATGTGAGCGCCGTGGATTACCGCCCGGGGGGCATGGTCGCCGCCCATGGCGTCCACGGATATTGTTATTGCGTCGGTCATTTCCGCCCGTTCTGCCGCCTTTGTCGGAAGGCGACGCCAAGATAGCCCATAGCTGAGTCGGCGCAACCCCCGCGGCTGCCGCTTCCAGCTCCCCTAGGGTTCCTTGAGCTTCGAAAGCGCCGCAAATGGACCGCTTTCGGCCGCCTGATCTCCAAGTCCGAGATCGTCGATGCTCTCCCCTTCGAGGCGCGGATAGGGTTCGATCGCGAGGGCCAGCGTCTCGATCAGCAACGCGCTGAGGTCCACCTCGGGTCCATCGATGTGATCGGGGAAATTGTCGTCTTCAAGGTCGACGAAGATCTCCGCGCCCGGCGTTGGCTTTGGGCATCGTTCCGCCGGCAGAAACACGCGGTCGACCTCTTCTTCGATCACCTGGGTGATCGGTTCGAAGCTGACCACTGAAGGCTGCACGATGGTGGCGTTCAGGCGCCCCTGGGCGCGCAGGCCACCGCGCAGCGGCGCAACCGTCAGCGAGGCGGTGAAGTGTTCGACGGAGATCAGCTTCAGCGTCGCGGCCAGTTGTTCGCGCTGGGTCGCATCGAGTTCAACGTCAATGCTGCGCCCGCCCGCAGGCAGGCGATCGATGCGCACCACGGCGTCGAACAGTGGCTCCTCGCGCGCGGTCATGGGTTGGCTCCGAAATTAATCGTTCCGGCGGCAATCTGCTCAGGCGACTGGGCGGCGAGGACCTCATCCTGAGCGAACAGATAGTCGGCCAGCGCCCTCACGTGGGTGCCGGCGCCGTCCTCGAAGATGTTGCGAGACAGAACCTGCTCCACTGCAGCAACGTCTTTGGAGTCCATTGCAGCATTGAGGGCCGCCAGCAGGCCGAAGAAGATGTTGCCCATTTTCTGGATCTTCTTGGGTACCCCGAGATCCGTGACCCCCATCTCGCGCAGCGAACGATCCATATCCTTGAAGAACAGATCGAACACCGCCTGGCTGAACTGCTTCTTCGGACCCGACTCGGACCGCAAGCGGCGGAACAGCAGAGCCATGTGCAGGCTGATCATGTCGAAGCGACCGGTGACGGTGTCGGGCACCTGCCAGTCGGCGTAGAAACGGGGTTGCCGGGATTGCGCCACAATGGCGCTATAGACGGCGTAAACGGGTTTGGTGGCAGTGTTCCTGCGGAACAGTGACAGGATCATGGGACGGCGTCGGGCCTTTCATCGATCCGCCAGCGGGGCATAAACATCCGCTGCAGACCATTGCCAGCTTGCCAGAACGACAGGTTGGCAGCTACACATTCCGGCGACTGCCAAGGCCGCCGCCTCGTCGTCGAGCCTATAGTCGAGTGCCATCGGGAAAGTCAATTTCACATGCTCCTGCGTACAGTTTCAGCACCGATCGCCGCTGCCCTCGTGGCGCTGACCCTTGCCGCCTGCAGCAGCAGCACGTCATTGGTCAGCACGCGCACGCAGGGCTACGAAATTCCCGATACGGCGCTGCAGCAGATTCGCCCGGGACAGAGCCAGCAGCTCGTCACGCTGGTGCTCGGCTCGCCGCAATCCACCAATACCTTCGGTGACCAGACTGCATGGTACTATGTCGAAACCAAGGTTCGCCAAACCTCTTTCGGCATGACCATGATCGACTCGCGTACCGTCGTGGCCGTGTATTTCGACAAGAACGGCAAAGTGGTCGACAAGGCCGTGTACGGCCTTGAGGACGGCAAGACCGTCACCATCGAGACCCGCCGCACCCCCTCCTTCGGCGAGGACCGCACCTTCATCGACCAGATACTGCAGTCGTTCTAGGTTGCAGAGTCCCGCGACGCATCAAGCCCCGGCATCGACCGGGGCTTTTTCATGCTGTCATCCTGTTCTGGACGATACCGTAGACCAGTCTCGTTAGCCTAGACGTCGGCCCCGGCGTGGCGGGCCATGGCATCAAGGGTGCCGTTAACGAGACCAGTGGCGTCATCGTCGTAGAAGGCTTTCGCCACGTCGACATACTCGGTGATCACCACCCGCGCCGGGATATCCTTGCGGCGCAGGAGCTCGAACGCGGCTGCGCGCAGGATGGCGCGGAGCGTGGCATCGATGCGGTCGACAGGCCAGTTGTCGGCCAGCGCCTTGTCCACCGAGGGATCGATCTCGAGCTGGTGGCGGGCAACGCCGTTGACGATCTGGCGGAAAAAGTCAGCGTCCGCCGGCAGGTACTGCTCGCCCTCGATCTCCCGACCAAGATGGAACGCCCCAAACTGCGCCAGCGTGTCCTCAAGGGTCTGGCGGCCGACGTCCATCTGGTAGAGAGCCTGCACTGCGGCCAGCCGAGCGGCTCCCCGCTGGTTGGCGGGCCGATTGGTGTCTGGGTCGCGTCGGGGAGCTTGCGCCATTAGTCGTTCAACTTCGCTTTGATGGCCGCGAGCGCCAGCGCCGCGCGGGCGGCGTCACCGCCGCGGTCCTGATCTTCCGGTCGGGCTCGCGCCATGGCCTGCCCTTCGTTCTCGACCGCAAGCAGTCCGATCCCGAGCGGAACGGCATCGCCGACCGACAGGTCGACGAGAGCCCTTACGCTCTGGGTGACAACGGCATCGTAGTGCCCGGAATGGCCGCGAATGACGCAGCCGAGGGCGATGTAGCCGTCGAAGTCGCGCGCGTCCAGAGCCATTGCGACTGCGGCCGGCAATTCAAGGGCGCTCGGCACCGCTATCGTTTCATGCGTGGCGCCAGCCGCCTCAAGCGCGGCTACCGCACCCTGGCGAAGGGCGTCGGCAATGTCGGGGTAGGCACGCGCCTCCACGATCAAGAAGTGGTAGCCGTCTGCCGAGCCGGGTTCGATGGGGAAACGGGCGCCGTAGGAATCCATGTGCGGGACCTTTGCTGGAGCGGACTGGTATGGCCACAACGCTCCAGCAATCCATTAGTCTCCGCAGCCGTCGCCTGCAACAGCAGGCGGGCTCAGCGATCCTCGTCGATCACGGTCTGATCCTCGGCCAATTCGGCGAGAAAGCTGCGGAAATCATCGGCGGCGGAGAAGTTGCGATAGACCGAAGCGAAGCGGACAAAGGCCACGTCGTCGAGGCCCTTGAGCCCGTCCATGACATACTGGCCGATCTGCTCGGAGGTCACCTCGACATCGCCGAGGCTTTCGAGCTGGCGGACGACGCCGGAGATCATCCGCTCGGCGCGTTCCAGCTCCACCTGGCGCTTGCGCAGGGCGGTGTAGACGGAGCGAGCCAGTTTCTCGCGGTCAAACGGGACCTTGCGGCCGGACTTCTTGACCACAGTGAGGTCGCGCAGTTGCACACGCTCGAAGGTAGTGAAGCGGCCGCCGCAGGCGTTGCACACGCGGCGGCGGCGGATTGCGCCCGAATCCTCAGTCGGGCGCGAATCCTTCACCTGGGTGTCGTCATTGCCGCAATAAGGGCAGCGCATCGTTACCGTTGACCTCGGTTCAACTGTAGATCGGGAAGCGGGCGGTCAGTGCCTTCACCTTCTCCCGCACTGCCGATTCGACGACAGCATTGCCCTCGTCGGAGTTGGCTTCGCGCAGGCCGTCGAGCACCTCGACGATGAGGCCGCCGATCTCCTGGAACTCGGCAACGCCAAAGCCACGGGTGGTGCCGGCCGGGGTACCCAGACGGATGCCGGAGGTGACGAACGGCTTTTCCGGATCGAACGGAATGCCGTTCTTGTTGGTGGTGATGAACGCTCGGCCCAGCGCCTGCTCTGCGCGCTTGCCGGTGGCGTTCTTGGGACGCAGGTCGACCAGCATCAGGTGGTTGTCGGTGCCGCCCGAGACGATATCGAGGCCTCGCGACTTTAGGGTCTCGGCGAGGGCACGGGCGTTGTCCACCACCTGGCGGGCGTAGGTCTTGAACTCGGGCTGAAGCGCTTCCCGAAAAGCGACGGCCTTGGCGGCGATGACGTGCATCAGCGGCCCGCCCTGCAGGCCCGGGAACACCGCCGAGTTGACCTTCTTGGCGATGTCCTCGTCATTGGTGAGGATCATGCCGCCGCGTGGACCGCGCAGCGACTTGTGGGTGGTGGTGGTCACCACATGAGCGTGCGGGATCGGCGACGGATGCACGCCACCGGCCACCAGGCCAGCGATGTGGGCCATGTCCACCATCAGGTAAGCACCAATGGAATCAGCGATCTCGCGGAAGCGCTTCCAATCCCAGATGCGTGAATAGGCGGTGCCGCCGGCCAGGATGAGCTTGGGCTTGTGTTCGTGTGCCTTGCGCTCCACCTCGTCCATGTCGAGCAGGTGATCTTCCTGGCGAACGCCGTACGACACGACGTTGAACCACTTGCCGCTCATGTTGACCGGCGAGCCGTGCGTCAGGTGCCCGCCGGAGTTGAGGTCGAGACCCATGAAAGTGTCGCCCGGCTGCAGCAGCGCGAGAAATACGGCCTGGTTCATCTGCGAGCCGGAATTGGGCTGGACGTTGGCAAACTGGGCGCCGAAGAGTTGCTTGGCGCGCTCGATTGCCAGGGTCTCGGCCACGTCAACGAACTGGCAGCCGCCATAATAGCGCTTGCCCGGATATCCCTCGGCATACTTGTTGGTCATGATCGATCCCTGCGCCTCAAGCACGGCGCGGGAAACGATGTTTTCCGAGGCGATCAGTTCGATCTCGTGCTGCTGGCGGCCGAGTTCGTCGCGGATGGCGCCGGCGATTTCCGGGTCGGTCTCGGCGAGGGTGTTGGTGAAAAAGTTTGGAAACAGCGGGGAGGACGTGGCAGCGCTCATCGGGCGATTACCTCGCGGGAAACGGAACGGAAGGGCTCGGCGGTGGCTGTATCATGCTGGCGTGGGCAAGGCCACGGGCGAGATGATGGTGGAGGAATCATGGGGGGCTCCCTGAGTTGCGGATGGGTGCCCAGGCGAGCGGCATTCTACGGTTCGCGTTCCCCGATGGTGTCCCATCTCTTCTCGCCAGTCGCGCGAACGTGCCTACTATGCCAAATAAGACACGGGAGTGAAAGAGCTACCGGTCGGTTCACCCCAGTTGCCCCTCCGGAACTGAGGCGCCCACCAGTCATTTGGGCTCCACAGACCAGAATGCGGCGCATAGCCGCCCGGAGGATACCATGCACAAGATCGCAACCCTCGCTGCCGCTGTCGTGGCCATGACGGCCAGCAGCGCAGTGCCGACGCAGGCACAAGACGTCACCGTTACCTTCGGCAACCACTATCGCGTGGTCGAAACCTATTGCGACCGCAATCCGTGGGACCGCGACTGCCGCGGCTTCTATAACGGCAACTGGCGCCAGCGGGACTATGACCGGTTCTATCGCTCCCGCCGCGGCGACCTTGACACCATTGCTGCGGGCCTGTTCGGGCTAACCTTCGGCGCCATCGTGGGGGGCGCCATCGCCAACAGCAATAACAGCGCCAATGACCGACTGGTCGGCCCCGTGGGTGGTAACAACGGCTATCGCGTCAACGTCGAAGCCTGCCAGGCGCGCTATCGCTCCTACGACGTCGCGACCAACACTTTCCTTGGCTATGACGGGGTGCGGCATCCCTGCCGGCTGTAGCCTCCTGCTGGAGCGGGGGCGAGTCCCCTGCTCCACACCCTCGTGGAGGAGACCGGCAGCGCTCAGGCGAATTTGCCTGAGGGTGGGGTCGGCACAGTTGGTTCTCCGGTCGTGGAATCGGCCAGCCTGCGCTTGAGCTTTGCAAGGGCAAGCTGCTGCATCTGGGTGCGGGTCGCTACCAAGGGTGTCACAACGACCACCTCGGTGCCTGTGTCGGCATCGATTGCCGACACACGCATCTGCTGGCCGACCTGGATGAACTCGAAATAGACCTCGCCGCCGGACATAGGCCCTCCCCCATGGGGGAGGCTAGCGCAGCGGGAGCCGTTCGAAAAGGCACCCACGTCCGTTGCTCAGGTCAGGCGTCAAACGTGACCTTGCCCTGGGCGTCGAAGTTGTAGACGTCATCGCGGAAGCTAACGGTGCCCTGACGGTTGGCCCAGGCGGTGATGTAGGTGGTGTGGAGCGGAACGCGCGCCTTGCACTCGACGTCCAGCCGCTGCAGCGAAGCGAACGTGGTGTCCACCTTGGCCTGATCCCAGTCGCCATTGTCGCGCAGCAGCCAGGCAACCAGTTGGTTGACGCCATCGACACGTACACAGCCCGACGAGTGGAAGCGGGCGTTTTCCCCGAACAGCGCCTTGGTCGGCGTGTCGTGCAGGTAGCAATCGTAGGGGTTGTAGAAGTTGATCTTGCAATGCCCCATCGAGTTGGCGGCACCCGGCTCCTGCCGGTACATGTAGTTCACCTGCTGATCGGTGATGTTGGCCCAGTCGATCGACGCCGGATCGACCTTGTTGCCTGCACCATCGTAGATGAAGATGTTCTGCTCGTTGAGGTAGTTCGGGTTCTGGAGCATGTACTTGGTCAGGTCCTGGCGGACCAGCGACTTGGGCACATGCCAGTATGGGTTGAAGTTGATCTGACTGACATTGCTGGCCATGATCGGGGTTGCGCGGTCGACGCGGCCGACCACCGCGGTATGGCGCTGCTCGACCATGCCTTCGTTCACCGCTTCAATGGTCGCCGCCGGAATGTTCACCACCACATACCGCGGGTTGATCTTGGACGCGATGTTCTGAACGCGGGTGTAGTTGAGGTAAAGCTGCTGCAGGCGCTGCTGCGCCGGGACGTTCAGCGCGTACCAGGTCGCCTCGTCGACCTGACCGTTCATCACCAAGCCATGGCGGGCCTGGAACGTACGCAGGCCCCGGTCGGTGTCGGCATCGAACAGGTCATTGATGCGCTCTGCCCAAGCCATGTCGCCCGACGAGATCAGGCGGCGCTTGAGCTGAACAACTGCCGGCTTGGCATTGCCGAGGACCAGTCCATAGGCTTCCTGAGGCACTTCTTCCCAGCCGCCACGGGCCACGAAGGGCTCGTACTGCGAGATCGCGAGCTGAAGGTTGTTCAGGGTGTCGTAGGAGAGGATCGGCTCGTTGGTGGCGACCAGCGCCTCGGCCGCCGAGATGTTGCCTGCCTTGTCAGCATCGCGCAGCACCGTGTTGCGCGAGAACATGTCGAACATCGACTCCTGACCGCGCGACACACCGGCCATAGCGGTAGAGGCGCCGAGGACAGCCATGGAGCGGAGAAGGGAACGTCGATTGAGCCGCATCAAGTCACCCGAAAACAAAGCCTGCCGTAGCAGAAAGCACCTACCACTAGTCTCCTCCCTGCCCCAACGCTTTCAAGCGCATGTGAAGCGAGGCAGGAGTTCGTCAACCATGTGATAGGCGGGAATGGTTTCTACCACGTAAGCAAAGGCGGATGCTGCGCGTTTGCGGCAGAAATGCGGAGAGTGGCTGGGCAGATAGCCGGTGTGGCGGCTAGTGTTGTTGCGTCGCAACAATCCGGCTGGTCTGGGGCGGCTGCATGCTCACCGCGCCATCGCAGTCACCGTGATCTGGAGCTTGATTTCCAGGGTGATCACCTGCGGGGGGCGCTCTACTTCCCGGCGCTTCTGTGCCTGGGCAGCCCTTGTCAGGGCGAGGTCGAGCTGAACCTCCTCGGGCAGATTGTTGGCCTTCTTCTGGTTGCAGCTCTTGTGGGTCCAGCGAAGGTTTTCGGCAGCGTTGGACCCGCCTTTGGACCGTGGGATGTGGTGGTCGATCGTACCATTTTCCCCGGCGCAGAATTTGCCGCAGATGGAACATACCCAGCCGGCGCGATGACCCAGGGCCAAGCGCCGGTTCACGGCGGCGCTCAGATGCGGAAACGGCGGCGGTGGCTGGTTGGAGGGCAGACCATGTTTGCGCAGCAGCCGGTAGGCAGCGATCGGCGTATGGCCGACCGGCAGCCTGGCGATAGCGGCGATCAACTCGTCGGAATGGCTCATCTTGCCCCCAATAGCAAAGGCGGGGGTCGAGCCCCCGCCTGATGCAGATCAGAGCTTGTAGAGGATCTGGTCGACCCAGAAGCGCTCGAGGCGGGCGAGAGCCTTGTTGAGGCCTTCGAACTCGTCGTCGCCGAGGCCGCCGACCTTTTCGATCGAGCGCAGGTGACGGTCGTAAAGCTCGTCGATCACCTCGGCCACTTCCTCGCCCTTGGGGGTGAGGCGGATACGGACCGAGCGACGGTCGGAGCGGGAGCGCTCCTGGAAGATGTAGCCGGTCTCGACGAGCTTCTTGAGGTTGTACGAGACGTTGCTGCCGAGATAGTAGCCGCGGGAGCGCAGTTCGCCGGCGGTCAGCTCTGCATCGCCGATGTTGAACATGAGCAGCGCCTGGACGGGGTTGATATCGTCCCATCCCATCCGGTCGAACTCATCCTTGATGAGGTCGAGCAGGCGCCGGTGCAGGCGCTCCACACGGGAAACCGCTTCGAGATAGAGCGGCTTCAGGCCCTTGGTGCTTTCCGGCGCCAGCGCCTCGGCGGCGTTCGACTTGGTTGCCATTTGTGCCTCACTGTCAATTCGTGTGCGATTTTTCGCATCTCATGGGGCCACACTAGGGCGGGGCTTCTAAGATCGCCCTAAGCCATGTGCTTAAAAGCATATTACTGAAATGCAATGAGAATTTGGCTTTACAGGTCGTTACACCTGTTGCGAAAATTGTAACCTTACGAGCCCGTCAACAGCTCAGTCCGCAGCGCGAGCCCGCGTCTGGCGGAAACTCAGCGCCAGTACGATCAGGATGGATCCGAGCAGCACCAGACGCACGGCAAAGCCGAGGGCGGACATGGGCACTTCGGGGCTGCCGGACAGATAGAGCGCAAGTTCGGTGCCTGTGGCTCCGACCAAGAGCACGGCACCCCAGCTTGCCCTGATCCAGAGCCCTACGGCGGCGAACAGGCGCGCCAGAGCAAACAGGGCGAGGTAGGCAAAGCCGGTCCCCCCGAACGTCTCGAGCGGGCTCATCGGCCCCATGTTGACACCCAGCACACGAGCGGCATCGCTCAACCCCAGCGCGAGACTGATCAGGGCGAGGACGCGCACATAGATGCCGAGAGTCTGGGCGGACAGTTCCATCGTGGCCGTTCTAGCCTGTGGCGAGGCGCTGCGACAAGCCGGTGCTTGGTCGGCGCCGGTGGGGCTGTTATCAAGCGGCACTTCCTCAGGAGACAGCGATGGCGGACACCTGGCCCAAGCACGACATGCAGTTTCTCTCCGGCCGGCGGCTGCGGCGGGCGCGGCGCACGGCCTGGAGCCGCGCCATGGTGCGCGAGACGGTGCTGTCGCCCTCCGACCTGATCTGGCCGCTGTTCGTCATCGATGGGCAGAACGAGCGCACCCAGATCCGCACCATGCCCGGGGTGGAGCGGCTGAGTGTCGACCTCTGTGTCGAGGCGGCCAAGGCGGCACGCGACGCCGGCATCCCGGCGCTGGCGCTGTTTCCCAATACTCCGGACCACCTGCGCAACGAGAACGCCACCGAGGCCCACAATCCCGACAACCTGATGTGCCGGGCGCTGAGCGCCATCAAGTCGGCGGTGCCGGAAATCGGGCTGATCGCCGACGTGGCGCTGGACGAGTATTCCAGCGACGGCCAGGACGGGCTGGTGCGGAACGGCGAGATCCTCAACGACGAGACCGTGGCTGTCATGGTCCGTTCGGCACTGGTGCAGGCCAAGGCGGGCGCCGACATCATTGCGCCGTCGGACATGATGGATGGCCGGGTCGCAGCCATTCGGGCCGCGCTCGATGGCGACGGGTTCGACGCCACACAGATCATGTCTTACGCGGCAAAATACGCGTCCTACTACTATGGTCCGTTCCGCGAGGCGGTGGGGTCGGGCAACCGCCTGGTCGGGGACAAGCGCACCTACCAGATGGACTATGGCAACTCCGACGAGGCGCTGCGCGAGGTGGAGCAGGATATCGCCGAGGGCGCCGACAGCGTGATGGTGAAACCCGGGCTGCCCTATCTCGATATCGTGCGACGGGTGAAGGACAACTTCAACGTGCCGGTCTATGCCTACCAGGTGAGCGGCGAGTTCGCGATGATCGAGATGGCCGCGGCGGCCGGTGCGATCGACCGCAGGGGCGCGATCCTCGAGAGTCTGATTGCCTTCAAGCGCGCCGGTGCCAACGGGGTGCTGACTTATTTCGCGCTGGAGGTTGCCCGCGAGATGGGGAGCTAGCCCCACTCGAATGGGAGTTGCCTTTTCCGCCGGCCACATTACCAAGCGCTCTCTTGGTTAATCGGCGGAGCTGCAAAATGTCGGATCACGTAGAGGCGCGTTGGGCCGAGATTTTCGATCCACGCTACCTGCCGGCGACGACGATCCTCTGCCTCGGCGTAGCGCTGTTTGCGTTCAACGCCTTCCTGTCCAGCACGGCCCTGCCCTCGGCAGTGAACGAGCTCCAGGGCGTGGAACTGATTTCCTGGGCTACGACGCTGTACCTGGTCTTCGCCATTGTGGGCGGGGCCGGCGCGGTGATCGTCAAGGAGCGCCTCGGCTCGCGATGGGCGCTGCTCAGCATGGCGCTGGTGTTTCTGGTGGGTTCGCTCATCGCCGCCACTGCCGCCGGCATGCCACAGGTTCTGGTGGGACGAGCGGTCCAGGGACTTGGCGAGGGCGTGGTGGCGGCGCTCTGCTTTGCGCTGATCCCCGAGCTTTACCCCAACCGGCTGGTGCCGAAGGTGTTCGGCATGCAGGCGGTGATCTGGGCCATTGCCGGGTTCGGCGGGCCGGCGGGGGCCGGGGCGCTGACTGAGTTCGTCTCGTGGCGGGCAACGTTCCTCGTCAATGTGCCGCTGGTGCTGGTGTTCTGCCTGATGGTCCTCCGGGTGGTGCCGGCGGGAACATCCGGCGTGGTGCGAGCCGGATTTCCCGGCGTCCGCCTGACGGCCATCGGTGGCGGCATCCTGATGATCGCCATCGCGTCCATCCTCCCCTTTGCACCGGCCATGGGACTGACCGTTTTTGCGGCCCTGGTGCTCGCCTGGGCGATCCGTCGAGACCGCCGAAGCGTAGCGCCGCTGACCCCTTCGGGGGCGTTCTGGTCCAACACGGCGCTCGGGCCGGGCTTCTGGGTGGTGCTGCTGATGCCGGTGGCAGGGGCGGTGACCGCCGTCTACCTCGTGATGCTGCTGCAGCAGTTGTGGGGATATGGTCCCACCCTGGCCGGGGCTGTCGGCGCGATCATGGCGATCGGCTGGAGCTTCTCGTCGGTGGCGGTCGCCAATGTGCGCAAGCGGTCCACCCGCAAGGTGCTGATCCGCACCGGGCCGGTGCTGCTGGCGGTTGGCCTCTTCGGCGTGTTCATGGGCCTGCAATTGCACCTGCCGCCGCTGTTGATGATAGCACAGGCGCTGATCGGCATGGGGTTCGGCATCTCCAACGGCTACACCATGCTGTCGCTGATCGAATCTTCCAGCGCAGAGGATCGCGACCGTACCTCGGCGCTCATCCCGACGACGCAGTCGGCAGGCAATGCCATCGGCGCCGCCATTGCGGGACTGGCTGCCAATGCGGCCGGCTACGCGGTGGCAACTACCGAACCGGAGGTGCTGGCGTCGATCGTGCCGCTGTTCGCGACCGGGATCGCGATTGCCATTCTCGCTGCCATAGCGGCGTTCGCCATGGTGCAGCGGGTGCAGTTGAGCCCCGAAGTGCTGGCAGAGCAAGCCGTGCCGGCAGCGCGCTAGAGCGATCACAATTGTGTGCCCCGCCCCCTTGCAGCGGGGGCCGGGCATGACAATGTGAAGCGCATGAACCAGTACCAGACCACCCTGCCCGATCCTGCCACCGCGCCCGAACTGTTTGACGGCGTGCTGACCCGGCGCGTGTTCGCCTTCATCATCGACTTGGTCATTCTGGGCGTGATGGTGGTGGCGTTCAACCTCGTCGGACTGGTCGCCGGCTTCCTGACCTTTGGCTTGGCCTGGGCGGCGCTGGTTGCCGTGATCCCGGCCTCCATCGTAGTCTATTATGCGGCAACGCTGGGCTCTCCGAAGCGCGCGACCGTCGGCATGCAGATGATGGACATCGTGCTAACGCCGACCCGCGGCCAGCCGCTGGATGGCTGGATGGCGGTGATCCACGCCGCCATCTTCTGGGTCACTGTGTGGATCAGCTGGCCGGTATCGCTGCTGATTGCCCTGTTCACGCCGCGACGGCAGATGCTGCACGATCTGATCGTGGGCGGCCTGATGGTTCGGCGCTCGCCCATGGTGCGGCACTGGCAGAGCATCAATGCGCGGAGCCAGGGCGCCTATTGAGGCGTTGCTACCGGTAAGGGCGCGGGGTAGAGTCTCCGGAATTGCCCGTATGTGGACCGGATGACAGACCACACCCCGGAAACGACGCAACTCTTCCTCACCGCCTCGATGCCGTGCCCGTATCTGCCGGGGCGGCAGGAGCGGAAGCTGTTCACGCATCTCACCGGCCGGCGGGCCGCGAACCTGCACCACCTGCTGAGCGAGAACGGGTTCCGGCGCAGCCAGAACCTCATCTACCGCCCGGCCTGCGAGGGCTGCTGCGCCTGCCAGTCGGTGCGGATCGTGGCGGGCGAGTTCGAGCCGTCGCGCCGCTTCCGCCGGGTGCTCAAGGCCAATGCCGACCTCAGTGTCACGGTGCGGCCGACGCAGGTGACCAGCGAGCAGTACGAGCTGTTCCGCCGCTATGTGGAGTCGCGCCATGCCGGTGGCGGCATGACGCAGATGAGCTTCCTCGACTACGAATACATGGTCGAGGACACGCCGGTTCAGTCGGTGCTGGTGGAGTACCGCAGGGGCGAGAACGGACCGCTGGTGGCGGTGGCGTTGACCGACGTCATGCAGGACGGGCTGTCCATGGTCTACAGCTTCTACGAGCCGACGCTGGCCCATCTCAGCCTCGGGACCTTCCTGATCCTTGACCATATCAGCCAGGTGAAGCAGGCCGGCTTGCGCTATGTGTATCTGGGTTACTGGGTGAAGGACTCGCCCAAGATGGCCTACAAGGCCCAGTACCAGCCGCTCGAAGTGCAGCGCGGCCCGCTCGGCTGGGTCCGCCTGGATCCGGCAGGCTGCGGCGCCTGAGCCCGGCATGATCCGTTGTTTCGCTGACGTGCCGCGCGCATGAAGCTGGTTGTCGTGCTTATTCGCGTCGCGCTGACGCTTGGTGCGCTTGGGGTGGCAGCCCTGGCGATCGCCGGGCTGTTCGGGTCGATGGTGCCTGAGCTCGACCTCATCAACCACTTCCAGATCCTGCTGTTGCCGGCGGCCATATCGGGACTCGTCGTTCTGTCCGTTGTGCTGCGCGGATCCATGCGCAGCGCGGCGCTGGTGTTCGGCATCGCCGGGCTGGCGGCGTCGGCCAGCATCGTGGCGCCCGAAGCGCTGGCGGCGCGAAGGAACCTGACGCCGGCTCCGAGCGAAGGAACGGTGCGGCTGATGACGCACAACCTCTTCGGCATGAACTACGAGATGGAGCGGGTGGTCGCCGCCATCATGGCCGAAGATCCCGACATCATCGTCCTGCAGGAGTATTTCGGCGAACAGGCCACGGACCTCCACCCGCTCCTGCTGGCCAAATACCCGTTCTTCGCGCGCTGCCGCGGCGGAAAGCGCGCCAATCTCGGCCTTTACTCCCGACTGCCCTTCAGCCAGCTGGACGAAGATGCCTGCCCGAACGATGCCTACGGCGCCAAACGGACAGCTCATATCCTAGCCGAGTTCACCCTCGACGGGGATAAGTCCTTCTCGGTGCTGACCAGCCACATGGACTGGCCGTATCCGGTGGCTCGGCAGCAGGCCGAACTGGCGCAGCTCGCCGGAGTAGTCGGGCGGGTCGAGGGTCCCGTGATCCTGGCGGGGGACTTCAACTCGACGCCCTGGTCGTACACGCTCCGCCAGTTCGTGTCCGCGACAGGCCTGGAACGGCAGACGCTGGGCCTCTTCACCTTCCCGATGCGGTTCTACTATTTCGGTGCCTGGCGGGACACCCTGCCCTTCCTGCCGCTGGACCATGTGCTGACGCGGGGATTGAATGTCCACAGCGTCGAAACCGGCGGACGGACGGGGAGCGATCACCTGCCGGTGGTGGTGGAGTTTTCGGTGGAGTGAGGGCGGAGGTGGCCGCGACCTCGTGGTTCGCCATGAGGTCTGGCAGGGAGCGGCGTCCTCAGCTCGCCATATTGAGATCGAACACCATCAGGCCGTCGCGGCCGCCTTCGAGGGCAGCGACGAGCCTGGCGCCGGCGGCCTGGTGATCGGGGTCATCAAGGTAGCGCTCGATCGCGGCGCGGTCGGCCAGGTCCATGATGAAGCCATCGGCATAGCCGCGGCTCTTGCCTTCGGGAGAGACGTTGGGTCCGGCGCTGAAGGTGAGGAGGCCTTCGATGCGGCCGACCAGGGCAGCCAGGCCGGCGTAGATGTCGCTCTTCTGGGTCTCGGTGACGTCGGAACGGAATTTCAAGAAGACGCAGTGGCGGATCAAACCTGGCATCCTTGTGGTGGCTCCCCTCGCCCTAACCCTTTCCCCGGAGGGGCGAGGGGACCGGAGCGAGTTGTGGACGAGATCAGCCCACGAACTTGTTGTTGCGGGGGAAGCCGGTTGGGGGCTGGCGGCCGGCGGCGGCACGGTCGCCGAGCCAGTCGGTGAGTTCCTCGGTGCGCTTGGTGTAGGTGCGTCCGGAGGAATCGGTCCAGCTCAGACCATCGGCGGCATAGAAGCTCTTGATGTCCGAGATGCCGCCATCCTTGTAGCGCTGGAGGCGCACGCCCTTGCCGCGCCCCATTTCCACCAGCTGCGATGCCGGGAACACCAGCAGCTTGCGGTTCTGGCCGATGACGGCGATGCGGTCGCCATCGAAGGGCACGATGAGCCTGGCCTCATCGGGGGCGGTGACGTTGAGGATCTGCTTGCCCTTGCGGGTATTGGCGATCAGCTCGTCTTCCCTGACGATGAAACCATAGCCGGCCGAAGAGGCGATGATCCGGCGCGTGCCCGACCGATAGACGAACAGGTCGACGATGTCCTGCCCTTCCTCGATGTCGACCATGATGCGCACCGGCTCGCCTTGCCCGCGGCCGCCGGGCAGCTTGTCCCCGGCGAGGGTGTAGACCTTGCCGCCGGTGGTGAGCATCAGCAGCTTGTCGGTGGTCTCGCACCTGATGGCAAGCTTGAGCCGGTCGCCGGCCTTGAAGGCCTTGTCGTCGTTGAGCTCGACGCTGTGGCCCTTGGGCGCACGAATCCAGCCCTTCTCCGACAGGATGACGGTGATCGGCTCGCGCTCGATGAAGGCTTCGGTGACCTCGGCGTGGTCGGCGGTCGGCGCTTCGCCGATGATGGTGCGGCGGGCGCCGAGGGGCGTGTCCAGGCCATAGGTCTTCTTGAGCGCCTCGACTTCCTTGCTGATGACGCCCCATTGGCGCTTCTCGGACGCGAGCAGCGCATTGAGGTGGCCCTGCTCTTCGCTGAGGTTCTTGTGCTCGGTGCGCAGCTCGATCTCCTCGAGCTTGCGCAGGGAGCGCAGGCGCATGTTGAGGATCGCCTCGGCCTGCACGTCGGTGAGGTTGAAGGTCGCGATCAGCGAGGCTTTGGCATCATCCTCCTCGCGGATGATGCGGATCACCTCGTCGAGGTTGAGATAGGCGATGATGTAGCCATCGAGCACTTCGAGGCGGTGGGCGATCTGCTCCAGCCGGTGGCTGGTGCGGCGGACCAGCACTTCCTTGCGATGCTCGAGCCAGGCCTTCAGAGCCTGGGCGAGGCTCATCACCTTGGGGACGGTGCCGCGATCGAGGACGTTGAGGTTGAGCGGGAAGCGGACCTCCAGGTCAGTGGTCTTGAACAACTGCTCCATCAGGATGACGGCATCGACGGTGCGAGCGCGGGGCTCAAGCACGAGACGGATGTCATCGGAGCTTTCGTCGCGGACGTCCTTGAGCAGCGGCAGCTTCTTGGCCAGCAGCAGTTCGGCGATCTTTTCCACTAGGCGCGACTTCTGCACGCCGTAGGGGATCTCCTTGACGACGATCAGGTAGACACCGCGGCCGGTCTCCTCAACCTCCCAGCGGGCGCGGAGGCGGAACGAGCCGCGGCCGGTGGTGTAGCTGTGCGCGATCGAAGATGCAGACTCGACGAGAATACCGCCGGTAGGAAAATCCGGACCCTTGACGAACTGAGTCAGGTCTTCGGCGGAAGCCTCTGGATTGACATTGATAAGATGCAGCGCGGCGTCGCAGAGCTCGGCCACGTTGTGCGGCGGGATAGACGTCGCCATGCCGACGGCGATGCCGGTGGAGCCATTGGCGAGCAGGTTGGGGAAGTTGGACGGGAGCACGACCGGCTCATCGTCTTCGCCGTCATAGGTCGGCTTGAAGTCGATGGCGTTCTCGGTGATGCCTTCCAACAGGCGCATCGCCACATCGGTCATGCGGGACTCGGTGTAGCGCATGGCCGCGGCGCCATCGCCGTCGATGTTGCCGAAATTGCCCTGGCCATCGACGAGCGGATAGCGAAGGGCGAAATCCTGTGCCAGGCGGACCAGCGCGTCGTAGATCGACTGGTCGCCATGGGGGTGGAACTTACCGATCACGTCGCCGACGATACGGGCGGACTTCTTGTAGCCCTGGTTCGGCTCGAGGTGGAGCAGCCGCATTGCGTGAATGATGCGGCGATGCACCGGCTTCAATCCGTCGCGCGCATCCGGCAGGGCGCGCTGCGTGATGGTGGAGAGGGCATAGCTCAGATACCGCTCCTCCAGCGCCTCCTTGAGGTCGACGACGCGCTGGTCGTCGGCTGGCGGCAGGGTATCAGTGTCGTGGGACATGAGGCGGCTTTCCCGAGGGAACGAATCAGGAAAGCAGTATAGCGGTTGGGGCCGAAATAGGACTGAAACACGCGGTTTTGCACGGTTTTGGACGTGCAGACGCCTCCAGCGCGACCCGGAACGGCTGAGCGGTGGCGGCGAGACTGGAGTCTCGGTGAATACGTAAGGAAGTGAGACGCCGGTCTCGCCACCACGCCGGGATTTCGCACACGCATCGAGCAGCCGGCCCTTTCGGACTTTCGGCCTGAGGCCACGATTCTTGAACGAGCTCCGCGCCCGGGGAATCGCACCCGCCGTGGCTGGTGGTCAGCATCCATGCCGGAGCCTGGCGACCCATGCTCCCCCGACAGTCGTCCCGCTCATCACTCGTCATGATCGCGCTCTGGCGGGCCGATGAGGAGAGGATACTGCGGGTTGGTGGGGGTGGGGATAAGCGGGATAGATTTGGGTCGGTAGAAGAGCCCCTACCTAGCCTCCCCCGCGGGCGGGGGAGGGACGTATCGCGTTTGCGGGGAGGCTGGTGGTCTCCCGCTGGCCGCTCACTCGTTGCGCAGCAGGCGGTCGAGGAGGAGGTCTCGGGTCGGGGGTGGGTCGAGGTTGCGGGGGACCCAGAGGTGGGCGGCGAGGAAATGGCCGGTGAGGCGAAAGGCGGCGCGGAGGTCGTCGGGGGAGGCGTTTCCGCGGGCGGTGAGGAAACTCGGCAGGGGAAGCAGGCGGTCGAGCCAGGGCTGCGCCGCCTCGCGGGAGACGGCGCGGCCGGTGCGCGGCGAGACATGGGTGAGATCGTCCACCGCGCCGGTAGCGGCGCAGGAACTGAGGTCGAGGCCGAAGCCCAGATCGTCGAGCAGCGCCAGTTCGAACCGGGCGAGTTCGGCAGCGTCCGGGGTGGAGTCGATGAGGCGGAGGGCCATACCGAGCAGCCGATCATGGGGATCGCGCTCGGGAAGCAGATGCAGGTGTTCGCAGACGAGTTGCGAGAGGTAGAGCCGGGTCGGGTCGGCGATCAGGGCGGCGGCGCGGCTGGTCAGCGGCTCGATGGCGAAGGTGCCGAGGTGATCCTCGATGCGGGCGCGCCAGGTGAGCTGGACGGTGTTGCCCGGCTGGAGGGTTGCCGCGAGCTTGCTGGAACGCCCGCCGCGCACGAGGCCAAGTGTGCGGCCGCGGCCAACGACAATGGCTTCAGCGATAACGCTGGTTTCGCCGTGGCGGCGGATGCCGATCAGCAGGCCCTCGGCGGTCCATTCCACTAGAGGCCATGGAGTGCGCAGAGAGACACCCCCCTCCTGGCCTCCCCCGCAAGGGGGGAGTTGGCGGCAGTGGACGTGGTGGGATCAAGCCACGGAGTTGCGGTCACTGTCGCACGTGCTCGGAAGGTCACAGAGGTACCGAGACCGTGGTTATTTCTTCCCACTCGGGTACTCCAGACCCATCTCGCGGTAGCGTTCGGGGTCGTCGCCCCATTTCTCGCGGACCTTGACGAAGATGAACAGGTGCACCGGCAGCTCGTACATCTCCATGAGTTCCTTGCGGGCTTCGGCGCCGATGGTCTTGATGGTCTGGCCGCCGGCACCGAGGACGATCTTCTTGTGGGTGTCGCGGGTGACGTAGATCACCTGGTCGATCTTGTAGGAGCCATCCTTCTGGATCTTGAAGCTCTCGGTCTCGACGGTGGCGTTGTAGGGGATCTCGTCGTGGATCCTGAGGAAGAGCTTCTCGCGGGTGATCTCGGCCGCAGTGATGGCCATGGTGAGATCGGTGAGGTGATCCTCGGGGAAGTGCCAGGGGCCGGGCGGGATGTGCTTGATGCACCAGTCGATGAAGTCCTGCACGCCGTCGCCCTTGAGAGCGGAGATCATGAATGTGGCTTCGAAGCGGAGCCGGGAATTCAGCTCTTCGGAAAGGTTCAGCAGTTTCTCGCGGCGGATCGTGTCGATCTTGTTGAGCACCAGGATCTTGGGATGGCGGACGTTGGCGAGGCCCTCAACCAGAGATTCCAGTTCGGCCGTCAAACCCTTTTCTGCATCAACGATAAAGGCGACGATGTCGGCATCCCCTGCCCCGCTCCAGGCGCTGTCAACCATGGCCCGGTCGAGGCGGCGCTTGGGAGCGAAGATGCCGGGCGTGTCGACGAAGACCAGCTGTGCGGTATCGAGTGTAACCACGCCCCGAACCTGCGAGCGGGTCGTCTGGGCCTTGTGGGTGACGATCGACACCTTGGTGCCGACCAGTGAATTGAGCAGGGTCGACTTGCCGGCATTGGGGGCGCCGACCAGGGCGATGAAGCCGCAGGAGGTGTCGGTGAGGTCGAGCTCGGTCATGCGGGTTCCTTCCACACGTTCTGGCGGATCAGGAAGAGCTCGGCAGCCTTGTGCTCGGCGATCTTCTTGGAGGGGCCGGTGGCGGTCAGCGGCTCGAACTCGCCGAGGGTGACGC
>JAEYXQ010000072.1 GCA_023431205.1 Pseudomonadota bacterium
GGCGTTCGTATCGGCCAGGACGAGGCCGCGCTCGTAGGTCGAGTACATGTAGGCGGTGGGAGACGCGAACTCGGCCGCGCAGGTGTCGATGCGCTTGTAGACTGGGTGGACGGCGAGCGATTGGCGAATCTTTGCAACGTCTTCCGCGTCCCTGTTGACGAGGGAGGCGAGGCGGGCGTCGGAAAAGCCCATCGCCTTGAGCATGCGCAGGTTCTCCGCGTCCTGCGGCAGGCCGTGCTGGCGGATACGGGCCTCCATGGAAACGATGCCGGCGATCTGCTCGAGGAACCATGGATCGATGCGGCACATCTGGTGCACGTCTTCGAGCGAGGTGCCCATGCGGATCGCCTGGGCGACCATGCGCAGACGGTCGGGCGTCGGCGTGCCGAGCGCTGCGCGGATGGCGTTCTTGTCGTCGCCCTGGTTGAGGCCGGGGATCTCGATCTCGTCGAGGCCGGTGAGGCCGGTTTCGAGGCCGCGCAGCGCCTTCTGCAGCGATTCCTGGAAGGTGCGACCGATGGCCATGACCTCGCCGACCGACTTCATCGCGGTGGTGAGCACATTGTCGGCGCCGGGGAACTTCTCGAAGGCGAAACGCGGGATCTTGGTGACGACGTAGTCGATGGACGGCTCGAAGGAGGCCGGCGTCGCGCCGCCGGTGATGTCGTTGTCGAGCTCGTCCAGCGTGTAGCCGACGGCGAGGCGCGCCGCGACCTTGGCGATGGGGAAGCCGGTGGCCTTGGAGGCCAGCGCCGAGGAGCGCGACACGCGCGGGTTCATCTCGATGACGACCATGCGGCCGTCGCGCGGGTTGATGCCGAACTGGACGTTGGAGCCGCCGGTCTCGACGCCGATCTCGCGCAGCACCGCCAGCGAGGCGTCGCGCATGATCTGGTATTCCTTGTCGGTCAGCGTCAGGGCCGGGGCGACAGTGATCGAGTCGCCGGTATGGACGCCCATCGGATCGATGTTCTCGATCGAGCAGACGATGATGCAGTTGTCCTTCTTGTCGCGGACAACCTCCATCTCGAACTCTTTCCAGCCGAGCACGCTCTCTTCCACCAGCACCTCGTTGGTGGGGGAGGCGTCGATGCCGCTCTCGCAGATGGCGAGGTATTCCTCGCGGTTGTAGGCAATGCCGCCGCCGGTGCCGCCCAGGGTGAAGCTTGGGCGGATGATGGCAGGAAGGCCGATCACTTCGAGCGCCTGCAGCGCCTCGATGGTGTTGTGCGCCAGCATCGAGCGTGGCGTCTCGAGCCCGATCTTCTTCATCGCGTCGCGGAAGAGCTCGCGATCCTCGGCCTTGTCGATCGCCTCGGCGGTGGCGCCGATCATCTCGACGCCGAACTTGTCGAGCACGCCCATCTTGCGCAGCGACAGCGCGCAGTTGAGCGCGGTCTGGCCGCCCATGGTCGGCAGCAGCGCGTCGGGCCGTTCCTTCTCGATGATCTTGGCGACCACGTCGGGGGTGATCGGCTCCATGTAGGTGGCGTCGGCCAGGTCCGGATCTGTCATGATCGTTGCCGGATTGGAGTTCACCAGGATGATCCGGTAGCCCTCCTCCTTCAGCGCCTTGCACGCCTGGGTGCCGGAGTAGTCGAACTCGCAGGCCTGCCCGATGATGATCGGGCCCGCACCGATGATGAGGATCGATTTGATGTCGGTACGCTTGGGCATGGGGCTCGCTCGGCTCTGATCTACTGAAGCCGGGCGAGGGGAGGAGAATCGCCCGGACGCACCCATCCGCGCGGAACCCGCGCAGCAACTGAGCGCTGCGGCACGGGGCAGGAGACCGGACGTGGTGGTTAGGTGGGCGGTTTAGCGGAGAAGAACCGCGAAGGGAAGGGGCGGCATCGCATCAACTTGCGCCTGCGACACCGCCGCTGGTCAGGCGGCCCGGACCTCCGCCCGAGCCGCGCGGCTGATGCCCGCGACAATGTCCTCCAGCCGGTAGGGCTTGGACAGGAATACGGCGCCCGGCGGCAGTTCGTCGGCGCCGGGGTGGTGCCCGCCGGAAACGACCACGATCGGCAGCCCCGGTTGGATTTCGGCGCAGCGGCGGGCGAGGTCGAGGCCACTCAGCGTGCCCGGCAGATCGATGTCGGTGACGAGGCCGTCGATGCGGGTGCGCAGCAGCGAGTCGGCCGCGCCGTCGGCGGTGGTCAGCGGCAATGCATCGAATCCGTGCTCGGCCAGCTGGTCGACTAGGTCGAGCAGCAGGAGGACCTGGTCTTCCACGACAAGTATCTTGGCTGGCTTGGACATTTGCTGCACCCCACAACTGGCGTGATAGGGCAAGCCCCGAGCAGCCGATCCGTTGCCGCTCGTTTGTGCATAGCTGCCAGTATGGTTACCGATTGAATAAAATTGTACCGATCGCCCATCCTACGGCGATGTGTCCGTAGACCTCATCCTGAGCCTGTCGAAGGACGAGGTCGTGCACACCGAAGCCTCAGCGGTAGCGACCTCGTGGGTCGACAGGCTCACCATGAGGTCTATGGGAGTGAGGGCTGCGGACCTACAGCGGCCCGGTCCGATACAGCGTCACCCGCAGGCCGCCATGCAGCACCGGCGGTTCGGCGGTGAAGGGCAAAGCGGTGGCGCGGGCGAGGTCCTTGTCGGCGGTGATGAGGCCGACGCGCCAGCCGCCGAAGCGCTCGCGCAGCACCGAGCCGAGATTGCGGTGCAGGGCGACGAGCGGCGCCTTGCTGCCGATGCGGCTGCCATAGGGCGGATTGACGATGACGAGGCCGGGCAGTCCGTCCGGCCGCTGCAGCGTGTCGATGCCGCGCGCCTCGAACGAGGTGACATGCCCCACGCCCGCCCGGGTCGCATTCTCGCTGCTCATGCGGATGGCGCCGGCATCGCGGTCCGAGCCGAAGAAGCGGAGTTCGGTCGATCGCGACGACTCGACCGCCCGCAGTTTCGTCCACGCCTTCGGTTCGAACGTCCGCAACTGCTCGAACGCAAAACTGCGCTCGCGCCCGGGCTTGAGGCCGAGCGCGATCTCCGCGGCTTCGATCACGAAGGTGCCGGAACCGCACATTGGGTCGAGCACCGGCTCGTCACCGGTGTAGCCGCATTGGCGCAGGAACATCGCCGCCATGGTCTCGCGCATCGGCGCCTTGCTTACGGCCTCTTTGAAGCCGCGCTTGTGCAGTGACTCCCCGGTGGTATCGACGCTGACGGTGACGAGGTCGTCCTCGATCCGCACCATGACCCGCACCGGCGCATCGTCCGCGACGGGGGCGCCGAGTTCCTCGGCAATTGCGGTGGCCACCCGCTGCGCCGCAGCGCCGGCATGGTAGATGCGCGAGCGCCGGCAGGTGGCCTCCACGGTCACCGGCACGTCGGGGCGCAGCACCTCGGCCCAGGGGAGCTTGCGCGCCCGCTTGTCGAGCTGCGCCAGATGCGCGGCCCGGAAGCTCCACAACCGCGCCAGCACCCGTGTGGCACCCCGCAACTCAAGGTTGGCGCGCCAGACATCGGGCCAGCCGCCGCGAAAGGCGACACCGCCATCCACCACGGCAGCTCCGGCAAAGCCGACCGCCAGTGCCTCGTCGCGCAGCGGGGCCTCGAGCCCGGGTGTCGCGACAAGGAAGATTTCGAGGTCGGTCGCCATTCAGGCTCCCTGGCCGGTGGGGTTCGGGATGGGGAAGATGCGGTCGTAGGCCCAATTAAACACGAACGCATAGCCCATGTAGAACAGGGCAAAGCCGATATCCATCACCAGCGCCTGCCAGATGGAGATGCCGAGATACCAGGCGATAAAGGGCAGCAGCACCAGCAGCAGCCCCAGTTCGAACAGCACCGCGTGCAGCACCCGGAGGGGAACCGTCTTGGTGACGGTGCCGCGCAGGCGCAGCGACACCCGGTCGAACAGCACGTTGTAGAGGTAGTTCCAGCCGGTCGCGAGCAGCGAGCCGACCAGCGCCACAACGCCGATCGAGTGCATCGGCATGTGGAAGGCGAACGCGGCGAGAGGGGTGATCAGGGCCAGCCCGATGATCTCGAACGACAGGGCATGGCGAATACGGTCGGGGGTGGTGCGCATGGAAAGACACTCCGTCTGGGTGCCGGGCCGTCCCGACTGATGGTGACCCGTTGACGGGGGAGGTCGTCCTCGCTGCGGGCAATATAGGGCCGGGGCGGCGAGTGGCAAGGGGCGGCGGGTATACGCAGCGTTAAGCGTAAGCGCTGCATTATGCGGCCCGACGGGAACCAGATCGGCCCGACAGAAAACGTCTCTCCGGTCCGGCCGCGGCGGGGAGGCACAAGCGTGAGTATTGCGTCGCATGCGCCTCATCATCGGCATCGTTATCGTGTTCGGCAGTGTGCTCGGCGGCTATGCCGCCCTCGGCGGACACGTCGAAGTTCTCTGGCAGCCGTTTGAGTTCGTTATCATTCTGGGTGCGGCTGTCGGCGCCTTCGTGATCGCCAACGGTGCCCCGGTGCTCAAGGGCCTGCCGGCCGCCTTCGGTACCCTGTTCAAGGGTCCCAAATACAACAAGGCCGCCTTTGTCGAACTGCTCGGCATGCAGTACGCCATGTACAAGCTGGTCCAGTCCAAGGGCATCCTGGCGCTCGAGCCGCATATCGAGAACCCGCACGAATCGACGCTGTTCAACGCCTTTCCGAGCTTTGCCAAGAACCACCACGCGGTGGAGTTCGTCTGCGACTACATGCGCATGGTCACCCTCGGCTCCAACAATCAGCACGAGATGGAAGCGCTGATGGACGAGGAACTCGAGACCCACCACCAGGAGCAGGAGCGGATGGTGTCGGCCATGCAGTCGCTGGCCGACGGTACGCCCGCGCTGGGCATCGTTGCGGCTGTGCTGGGTGTGATCAAGACCATGGGCTCCATCGCCGAGCCGCCAGAAGTGCTCGGTCACATGATCGGCGGCGCGCTGGTTGGCACCTTCTTCGGCGTGTTCGTCGCCTACGGGTTCTTCGCGCCCTTCGCCGCCTCGCTGCGCAACAGCTATGAGGCCGAAGCCAAGTACTTCCTGTCGCTCAAGGTTGGCCTGCTCGCCCACATTTCCGGCCAGGTGCCGGTGATGGCGGTGGAGTTCGCCCGCAAGGCGCTGATGAGCGACGTCCGGCCGACCTTTGCCGAAGTGGACGAAGCCACGGCAAACCTGCCTGCGACGGCCTGAGGCTGAGCTCCGACAATGGCCAACACCGACCAGCCGATCATCATCAAGAAGGTCAAGAAGGCCGCGCACGCTCATCATGGCGGGGCCTGGAAGATCGCCTATGCCGACTTCGTGACGGCGATGATGGCCTTTTTCCTGCTGCTCTGGCTGATCAGCATGACCACCCCGGAGCAGAAGAAGGGGCTGGCCGACTATTTCGCTCCGCCCAACGTTGCCATCTCCACCAGCGGTTCGGGCGGCGTCATGGGCGGCACGGCGCTCGACGAGAGCGGCGCCAAGATGGCCGGCTCGACGCTGGACCAGCAGTCCGACGCGTCGGTGTCTTCCGAGAGCACCGAGTTCGGCTCGCCCGACCACGGCCTCGGTGGCCGCGAAGGTCAGGTGGGCAACGAAAACAAGTCGATCGGCGCCTCCGAACAGAACCTCAAATCGGCCAACGACCAGCTCTTCCATAGCGCCGCCGCCAGCATCCGCCAGGCCTGGCAAGCGATGCCGGAGATCGCCGAGATCGCCGACAACCTGATCGTCGAGGAGACCGAAGAAGGCCTCAACATCCAGATCGTCGACCAGGAAGGGACGCCGATGTTCCCAGAAGGGTCGAAGTACCCTTACGAGTACACCAGGGCAGCGATTGCGGCGCTGGCACCGGTGCTGCAGCAACTGTCCAATCAGGTGACCATCACCGGCCATACCGCTGCCGGCGGTACCTACGCCAACCCGCGCTATGGTTCCTGGGAGCTCTCCAGCGATCGCGCCAATGTGGTGCGGAGCATTCTCGGCGAGTTCGGACTGAGCGATGACCGGGTGTCGTCGGTAGGCGGCCGCTCGTCGGGCGATCCGTTCTTCCCGGACGACCCCTACCAGGCGGCGAACGAGCGCATCCAGATCACGGTGCTGAACCAGGCTCCGCCGGTGCCTGTCGTCCTCGCCCCATGACGACGTTTGCTTTCTAGCGCACGAAATCGTCTTCGCTGTAGCCCTGCAGGTAGAGCAGGGCGGTGAGATCGCCGTGGTCGATGCGGATGCCCGCTTCGGCCGCCACCGCCGGCTTGGCATGCAACGCCACCCCGAACCCGGCAATGAGGATCATGTCGAGGTCATTGGCGCCGTCGCCCACGGCCAGCGTCTGGTTCAGCGCCAGCCCGCGCTCCGCCGCCAGGGCTTCGAGGCGCTGGCGCTTGGTCTCCTTGTCGACGATCGGCTTCTGCACCGTGCCGCCCAGCACGTCCCCGTCGAACTCCAGCACATTGGCCACCGCCTCGTCGAACCCGATGCGCCTGGCAATGTAGTCGGCAAACAGGGTGAACCCGCCGGACACCAGCGAGGTATAGGCGCCATAGGCCTTCATGGTATGCACCAGCGCCCGACCCCCGGCCGCGAGGGTAATCC
>JAEYXQ010000036.1 GCA_023431205.1 Pseudomonadota bacterium
GGTCAAGCCCGAGGGTGACGGCGGGCGGGGTGGCGAGTTGCGCTCCTGTGGGGCAAGCCGGTCACCGATGAGCGCTACGCCCTCCGCGCGGACAAGGCCTGACGCCACCCATTGCTTTGCTCGAAGCCACCACTCCCCCGAACGTCACCCTCGGGCTTGACCCGAGGGCTCCGCACTTAACTGGCGACCTCGTCCCACAGGTCACCCCAGTCGGGGTTGTTTTCCTCGATCAGCGCCCATTTCCAGTGCTTGTACCAGCGCTTGAGCGAGGTTTCGCGCTGGATGGCGGCGACGATGTCGTCGTGCTCTTCGAAATAGACCAGCCGCTTGATGTTGTTGCGGCGGGTGTAGCCCTCAACCAGCCCCTCGCGGTGCTCATGGACACGCCGGATGAGGTCGTTGGTCACCCCGATATAGGTCCGCCCGCGCCTGAAGTCGGCGAGGATATAGACATAGCCGCCCATACGGACATTCTGAAGTGAAACCCCCTCGGGTCAAGCCCGAGGGTGACGGCTGGTGGGGTGGCGAGGCTGGTCCAGACGCACCAGCAGCAGCGCCCCGACCTCCGCGAAACCTACCTTTGGCTGCAGGATCACCCCCAAGTCACCGCCCCACCGCGCGTCACCCCCGGGCTTAACCCGAGGGCTCTGCACTTGGCTGCCACTCGGACGGGCCTCATGCCCCGCGACACCCTTCCGGCGTCGCGGCGAGTACCGCTCGCGCAACGGTTCACAATAGCCGCCCCCATCTTCCCCTCACGGGAGATCGGGAGGGTGCGGCGGCCGCGACCTCTTCCTTCGACAGGCTCCGGATGAGGTCTGCGAAAGAGCGAGGTCTACGGCCACCAATACCCTACCCGCACTTGGCCAGCACCTGCGCAATCGCCGCCGACGACCCCTTGGCTCCGAACACGTTTGGCTCCAGCGCCTCCAGTCTGCCGGCGGTCTGGCGCACATAGCTGACGCGCATGTCGGTGTGCGCCGCCTGCGCAATTTTCGCCCATTGCCGCGCCACCGGGCCGCGCACGATCATCGAGGTGCCGTCGAGATGGATCAGCGGCATGTCCTGGGCGTAAACGGTGCTGCCGCCCGCTGCCGGGTCCGGGGTGATGGCAAGGCTCATCGCCGCAGCGCCCGCCACGGCGGAATCGGGCTTGCGCACCCAGAACCCCATCGCCAACTGCCCGCCCCGGCAGGCGAACTGGAACTGGGCCGCGTCGGTGTCGAACCAGGCGATCGGGACGCTACCGCCCTCATACTTCCATTCCGCCGCCGCGGCTGCGGACACAAGGAGCAGGCTGAGGGCAGCAAGAACGGAGCGGCGCATGGCGGATCCCGAATAGAGCGGACGCCTACTCCTGGCTGGAGCATGCTTAACACTCCGTTTCACCCGCGGAGGCGTGATAATCCGCGCCCTTGAAAGGGAGGGGCGGACCGGCTTCTACCCTCCCGAGGCACCGGTCTCGTTGCCACCGCTCAGCCGATCCGGGGTCGCGCCGGAGGCGGCGGCATGCGCAGGCAACCGGATTGCCGCTCCCGCCCCATCGGCGTAGGCTTGCTGAAACAGGAGGAGAGCCAGGATGACTGATTTCCGTCCCAAGGGAGGCGTCACGCCCTATCTCAGCGTCGACGGCGCCCGCAAGGCCATCGACTTCTACAAGACCGCCTTCGGCGCCATCGAGCGCGAGGCCATCCCGAGCGAGGGCAGCGACCTGCTGATGCACGCCCAGGTGGACGTCAACGGCACGCCCATCTTCCTCAGCGACTTCTTTCCCGATTACGGCTTCCCGGCGGTCAAGCCGCAGGGCTTCAACCTCCACATCCATGTGGACGATGCCCGGATGTGGTGGGATCGCGCCGTCGCCGCCGGCTGCACCGTGGCGCAGCCGCTCGAAAAGCAGTTCTGGGGCGATATCTACGGCCAGCTTACCGACCCGTTCGGCGTCACCTGGGCCATCGGGCAGTCGAGCGAAGAGTAGCCGCGACTTCAGGCGATGCCGACCACCTCGACCTCGCCGGTGCCGACGACGGCCACCTCGCCCACCGACTTCCCGATCAGCGCCCGCGCTATCGGCGAGGCGAACGAGATCGACCCCGCCTTGGGGTCGGCCTCGTCCTCGCCGACGATGCGGTAGGTCTGGACCCGCCCGTCCTCGCGCTCGAAGGTGACGGTGGAGCCGAAGGCCACCACCTCAGCGCTCTCCGGCGGCGGCACCAGTTGCGCCGTGCGCACCCGTTCGGCGAGGTAGCGCAGGTCGCGGAACGGCCCCGCCGCCTGGCGGCGCCGCTCGTTGACGTCGTCCATCAGCATGGCGGCGTCATAGGCCGCCCGCGCTTCGGCGAGTTGCCGCTCCAGCGCCGCCAGCCCTGCCGCCGTGACCAGGTTGGGCCCGTCCGGCACCGGACGATCCGGCAGCAGGGTCTCCGAGGCCGTCTCGGCGCTCTCTTCCTTGGTGAAGGCGACGCTCACCGCATCATCTCCTTGCCAGGCCTCAGGCGGCCTGGACGATTTCCACCAGCTCGACGTCGAACACCAGGTCCTCGCCGGCGAGCGGGTGATTGGCGTCGACGGTCACCGTCTCGGCGTCGAGCGCCACCACGGTGATCGGCAGCACGCCGCCATCGGAGGTGCGGGCCTGCAGTTGCGAGCCGACCTCGACATCGATGCCGGTGGGCAGCTTGGCGCGGTTGAGGCTCTGGATCGCCTCCTCGCGGCGCGGGCCATAGGCGGCTGCGGCGGGAATGGTCACGGTGCTGCGGTCGCCCTGCGCCATGCCGGCGACATGCTGTTCGAGGCCGCGGATGACCTGGCCTTCGCCCAGGATGAATTCGAGCGGCTCGCGCCCTTCCGAACTGTCGAACTGGGTTCCGTCGGTCAGTCGGCCGGCATAGTTGATGCGGACGCGATCGCCCATCTTCGCTTCGGTCATGGCTTTGTCCTTGAGATCACGGGCGGCGGGAACGCCACCCTGTCTGGGGGGAAGCCGCGCGCTCAGGGCGCACGACGCGAAGGGCCAATATAGGCACCGATCCTCCGATGTGAACCGCCACAGGGGAGAAAAGCCCGGTTTGCCGTCACATTCGGGCCGCATTGACCCACCCGCAGACACAAAAACGACACCGCCCCGCACGAAGGCGAGGCGGTGCCGCAACCCGGTTCGACCCGGCGGTCAGGTGGGCTCGACCAGCCCGGCTTCGACCAGCGGCCGGATGGATTCGATCTCGCGCGCCACCGTCTCGCGCATCTCTTCCGGCGTGTTCAGCACCGGGGTCAGACCGAGCGAGGCCAGTTGCTCCTGCGCCTCGGGCGTCGCCGCCCAGGCCCTGAGCGTGTCGTTGATCTGCGCCACGATTTCGGCTGGCATGCCCTTTGGCCCGACGATGCCGAACCACAGGGTCTGCTCGTAGCCTTCGATGCCCTGTTCGGCCACGGTCGGCACATCGGGGAGTTCCGGCAGGCGCTCCGCCGAGGTCACCGCCAGCGCCTGCACGCTGCCCGCCGTGATGTGCGGCAGGTAGTTGGATGGCGCATCCAGCGCGAATTCGATATGGCCGCCGAGCAGGTCCGCCACCAGCGGCGGGGAGCCGCGATACGGCACGTGGTTGATCTCGATCTCCTCGATTTGCCCGATGATGGCCGCGCAGATATGGCCCTTGGTGCCGGCACCGGGATTGCCGATGTTCACCTGCCCCGGATTGTCGCGGGCATAGGTGATCAGTTCCTGCAGCGTCTTGGCGGGCGCATTGTTGGCGGCCGTCAAGAGAGCCGGGCTCTGGGCGAATACGGTGATCGGCTCGAAATCGGCTTCGGGATCATAGGCGAGGTTGGCCTGCACAACCTTGTTGGCGGCCAGTGGCGCGCTGCCGCTGACGAGGATGGTGTAGCCATCGGGGGCCGAGCGCGCCAGTTGTCCACCCGCCAGCGCGCCGGCGGCGCCGGCAACGTTCTCGAGCACGAATTGCTGGCCGAACTTGGCCGTGAGGATGTCGGCGACCAGGCGCGCCAGGATATCGCTGGTGCCTCCCGGTGGATAGGCCGAGATCACGGTGACCGGCTTGCTCGGCCAGCTGTCCTGCGCGAACGACATGCCGGTCGAAGCCAACAGCCCTGCTGTTCCACCCAGGACAATGAATTCACGTCTCTTCATGTTTTCCTCCTGCCCCGCCCAGTGTGTGTTTTACTTGGGCTTTGCTGTCCGAAAGCTCTAGCGCACCTGCCCGAACGCCGGAATTTCTCACGGGCAGCGTTCCATGGTCCGAAACGACTATGCCGGAACGTCCTCGCCGACGAGCCAGCGCTCCTCCAGCGCATGGAAGGCGGCCAGTTCCTCAGGCCGGTCGTCGCCGAGCAGGTCCTGGTTCACGGCGATGTCGCGGGTGTGTTGCATGTAGGTGAGGAACTTGTAGGAGGGGCGCATGGTCTCGAGCAGCGCCCGGTCGATCGGCAGCGGGTCGCCGGAATGGACCGGCCGCATGATGTCGCGCTCGAAGAACACGTGGAAGCTTGCGAGCAGCCAGTCGCCACCCTCGCGCACCGCACGCGAGTAGAAGCGGCAGAACACGTGGAAGTCGACTTCCACACCCTCGATCCGGGCGCGGTTGAAGATCATCGCCGGGCTCTCCACCGTGGCCCTGTCGCCGCGCACTTGCGCGAAAGCGGGAAACACCCAGTGCTTGCTGTTGCCGGTGCGCCCCATCCACTGGCGGGTGGCGTCCACATAGGCCTGCCCGCCGATGCCATCATACCAGCTGGTGCGGATATGGGCGTTCGGGTGGAAGCACGCCGCCATCACCTCGAACCGCCGCTGGTCCCGGGCGAACCGCTCCCGCCGCACGAGGTCGAACAGCGCCTCGCGGTCGAGATGCTCCTGCAGGCGCCGGTCGTCGATGCTCATGGGAATCCTCCTCCACGCCTTGAGTCGGGCCGCGGGAGGAGGCGCTGACCTGCCCGGACGGCCGAAGTCAGTCTGCTTCCTGCAGCCCCTCGGTCCGCACACGGCGGAAAGAAGGGAGCACGATCGACAGCAGCAGCGCCGCGGATACGACCAGCGTCACGAGGCTCACCGGATGGGTGACGAATACCGTGGCATCGCCATGCGAGATCAGAAGCGTGCGGCGCAGATATTCCTCCGCCATCGGCCCCAGGATCAGCGCCAGGATCAGCGGCGCCGGCTCGGCCCCGGCTTTGCGGAAGACGTAGCCGAGTACCCCGAACAGGGCCATCACGATGACGTCGAAGGCGCTGTTGCTGATGCTGTAGACGCCGATGGCGGTGAACACGCAGATCAGCGGAAACAGCAGGTGGTACGGCACCGAGATCAGCTTGGCCCACATGCCGACCAGCGGCAGGTTGAGCGCCAGCAGCAGCAGATTGCCGATCCACATCGACACGATAAGTCCCCAGAACAGCGCCGGCTGCTGGGTCAGGATATCGGGGCCCGGCTGCACGCCCTGCACCACCAGTGCCCCGATCATCAGCGCCATGGTGGCGGTGCCCGGCAGGCCCAGCGTCAGCATGGGGATGAAGGCGGTCTGCGCGGCGGCATTGTTGGCGGCCTCCGGCGCGGCGACGCCCTCAATGGCGCCCTTGCCGAACTCACCGGGTTTGCGGGAAATCTTCTTCTCGAGCGCATAGGCCGAGAACGAAGCCAGCAGCAGCCCGGCACCGGGCAGGACGCCAAGAAGAACGCCGATGCCGGTGCCCCGCAGGATCGGCGCGAACATGCGTTTCCAGTCCTCGCGCGTTGGGAACAGGGAACTGACCTTGGCGATGCTGGCCCCACGCGAATGTTCGTTCTCGAGATTGGCCAGCACGTCACCGAGGCCGAAGATACCGGTGGCGATGACCACGAAATTGAGGCCGTCCATCAGGTTCGGCGAGTCGAAGGTGTAGCGTGCAGCACCGGAGTTCACGTCGGTGCCGATCATGCCGAGCAGCATGCCGAGCAACACCATGCCGAAGCCGGTCAGCAGCGAGCCGGAGGTCAGCACCATTGAGGTGACGAGGCCGAGCACGATCAGCGAGAAGTATTCGGCGGGTCCGAAGGTCAAGGCGAAGCCGGCAAGGATCGGCCCGGCAATGGCGATGAACAGCGTTCCGACCGTCCCGGCGAAGAAGCTGCCGATGGCGGCAGCCGCGAGCGCCCTGCCCGCCTTGCCCTGCTTGGCCATCTCGTGGCCGTCGAGCGTCGTCACCACCGACGACGCTTCGCCCGGCAGGTTCATCAGGATGGCGGTGGTCGAGCCGCCATATTGGGAGCCGTAGAAGATGCCCGCCAGCATGATCAGCGCCGTATCGACCGGCAGCCCGAAGGTGAAGGGCAGCAGCATCGAGATGGTAGCGATGGGCCCCAGTCCGGGCAGAACCCCGACAGCGGTGCCCAGCAGCACTCCCAGGAAACAGTAGGCGAAATTGGTGATCGTGCTCGCGGTCTGGAGGCCGAGCAGGATGCCATCGAAGAAGTCCATGTCGGCCTCGCGTGACTAGGCGCCGAAGCCCGACACCCAGATCCCGATCAGCGGGATGGGCAGGCCCAGCATTCTGACGAAAAGGACACCGCAGATCGCGGCGAAGAGCACGGCACCGACGGCCGCTTTCCAGTCGAAGCGGAAGCGGACGCTGGCAGTAGCCGCCCCCAGCAAGAGGACCAGCACTGCTAGAGGCAGGCCGAGGCCGTCGAGCAGCAGGCCGAACAGGACAATTGCGCCCGGCACGATCACCAGCGGTAACCACCGGGTTACGCGGATCGCCTCCGATGAGGTGATGACACCACGCGCGAGAAT
The DNA here is from genome assembly GCA_023431205.1 of Pseudomonadota bacterium. Taxonomy (GTDB): domain Bacteria; phylum Pseudomonadota; class Alphaproteobacteria; order Rhizobiales; family Devosiaceae; genus Devosia. Next base: position 6,783 of record JAEYXQ010000036.1, read on the forward strand.
GGCGATGCCCACAAGGGTCAGAAGGGCGGAAATGACCACCGGGAAGAACCCCGGCCCCATGCGGTTCGGCGTGCCAATCGGGTAGCCTAGGGCGATGATGAGCGCGGTGGCGCCGATCACCAGGAACAAACTGCCCTGGACGGCATCCTGAGTTATTTTCACGGGCTCTCCTCCCTTCCCGTTGTGTCTGCCGCTAGGCCGGAAAGCCGAGCAGCGCCTTGACTTCCAGGTATTCGCGGAAGCCGTAGAGGCCGAACTCGCGTCCGTTGCCCGATTGCTTGTAGCCACCGAAGGGTAGGCTGCGATCGAACGGGGCGCCGTTGAAGTAGACCCTGCCCGCGCGGATGCGGTTGGCGACCCTGCGGGCGCGCTCCGGGTCGCTTGACTGGACGAAGCCGGCCAGCCCGAACGGCGTGTCATTGGCGATCTCGATCGCCTCGTCTTCGGTCTCGTAGTTCAGGATCGACAGCACCGGCCCGAAGATTTCTTCGCGCGCGATGGTCATCTGCGGGGTGACGTCGCCGAACACGGTGGGCTGGACGAAGTAGCCACGGTTGATCTCGGCCGGGCGACCAGGACCTCCCGCGACCAGTGTTGCACCTTCGTCGATGCCGCTCTGGATCAGCTTCTGCACCTTGTCGAACTGCGACTGGCTGACCACCGGACCCATGGTCGTCGCCGGCAGCAGCGGATCGCCCAGGCGGATGCTGTCTACAGCTGCGCGGGCCGCCTCGAACGCCGCCTCCCGCTGTGGTTGGTGCACCAGCATGCGTGTAGGGGATTGGCAGTTCTGGCCGGCATTGGTGTAGCAGGCGTGGACGCCCTGGATCACCGCGGCGCGCAGGTCGGCGTCGGGCAGGATGATGTTGGCCGACTTGCCGCCGAGTTCCTGGGCCACGCGCTTGACGGTGGGCGCCGCCAGGGTTGCCACACGGATGCCAGCGCCGGTGGAGCCGGTGAAGGAAACCATGTCGATCTCGGGATGGGAAGCAATGGCTTCGCCGACCGATGGCCCCTCGCCATTGACGAGGTTGAACACGCCCGCGGGCAGTCCGGAGTCATGGATGATCTCGGCCAGCAGCATGGCGCTGAGCGGCGCGATCTCGCTCGGCTTCAGCACCACGGTACAGCCGGTGGCGATAGCCGGGGCGACCTTGGACGCCACCTGGTTGAGCGGCCAGTTCCAGGGGGTGATCAGGCCGCAGACGCCGATCGGCTCGTGCCGGACGATGCCCGGCCCCGTCCGCTCCTCGAAGGCGAAGGTCTCGAGAACCCGGGCGGCCTCCTCGAAGTGGAACAGGGCAACGGTGGCCTGCCGTTCCGTTGCGAAGGTGATCGGCGAGCCCATTTCGAGGGTCATCGCCCGCGCTAGTTCCGGCAGGTGGGCGCGGAAGCCGTCGATGATCTTCGCCAGCCAGCCGAGCCGCTGATCTACCGTTGTTTCGGCGTAAGTGGCGAAGGCCCGGCGCGCTGCCCTGGCGGCGCGGTCGACATCCGCTGCCGAGCCCAGGCTGACCGTGGCAAAAATCTCTTCGGTGGCGGGATTCTGCACGTCCAGAGTGGCGGGGGCGACCGGATCGACCCAGGCGCCGTCGATATAGAACTTCAGACTGTCCATCCCTGCCCCCTACCTGTGCTCTCCACAGCACGCGATCACTAGACGCCTCCGCCCTGCCTGCCCGCAACCATGGGACGTGAGGGTTCCGTCAGGCGGATCGACCTCGCTCCTAGAGGTGCCGCCCCTCGTCCACCGGCACCACGATTCCCGTCGAACTGGTCAGGTTGACGATGCAGGCCACGACTGCCCGCGCCACGTCATCGGGCGTGGTGACGTGAGCGAGCGGCAGTTTCTCGGCGGTCCGCTGCAGCTGCTCGCGACTGCGGCCGGGCACGAAGTCCGTATCCACGCCCGCAGGCGACACCGAGAACACCCGCACCCTCGGCGCCAGAATCTTGGCCAGCGAACTGGTGAGGGCGTCGACGCCGGCCTTGGCCGCCACATAGGCAAGACTGCTGCCGGTGCCGGTGCGCGCGGCGATCGAGGAGATGTTGACGATCGCTGCGCCCTGCCCGCGCTCCAGCAGCGGCCGGAAAGCGCGGATGGTCGCGAACGGGCCGCGCAGGTTCAGCATCACGGTGCGGTCGAAAATCTCGTCGGTAAGGGCCGTGAGATCGGCGGCCGGCACCGGATTCGTGGCGCCACCGGAATTGACGAGAGCGTCGAGGCTGCCGAAGCGCTGCTCCACCGTCGCGGCAGCAGCCTCGATGGTGTCGCTGTGCTCCATCGAGATGCGGAGCGCGAAATGCCCCGTCCCTTCGAGGCTGGAGACAACCTTCTCGGCCAGTTCGGCACGGCTGTTGTAGCCCACCACGACCGTGGCACCGAGCGCTGCCAGGCGCGTCGCCGACGCACGGCCAATGCCGCTGCTGCCGCCGGTCACCAGCACCGTGCGCGGAACGGCCAGTGGCGGAATTTCTGATGCAGGCATCGCTGTCCCCTACGCGACGATGTCACGGATCGCAGCGGCGGCGGCCGTGCGGATGAAGCCGTGATCGCTCGACAATACCAGCGCAGTTGCCCCCAGCGAGACCGCAAATTCGCAGTCGCTGCGGCTGGTGGGCAACATCATCAGGGGCACGTTCGCCTCCTGGGCAGCGGCGGCGACCCGCCGGCTGATCTCGGCCACCTTGCCGGACGCCTCCGGATCCTTGCCGAACGAGGCGGTGAGGTCACCACGGCCGATGAACAGCGCGTCGACACCGGGCACGCGGCCGATATCGCCCGCAACGTCGACAGCATGCTGATCCTCGATCATGGCGAACACCACGACCTGGCTGTCCTGCTGTTCCATGTGTTGCACCGAGCCGACGCGGCCCCAACTGCTGGCGCGGGACACTCCGACAAAGCCACGCTCACCGTCGCGGTAGCGGCTGGCGCTGGCAATGGCCTCGGCCTTCGCCACGCTCGTCACATGAGGCACCATGATGCCCAGGGCGCCGGAGTCGAGCGCCGAAAGAACGTGCGATGGCGTGAACTCGGGGATACGCACCACCGGCGCCAGGTTGGCTGCACGCGCCGCCAGGATCATCAGGTCGGTGATGCCGCGGTCTAGCGCCGCATGCTCCTGGTCGATGATGATGAAGTCGTAGCCGAGTTCGCCCAGCATCTCGATGACCTGGGTCGTCGGCAGCTTGACGAACGTGCCGATCAGGCGCTCCCGGCGCAGCAGTCGCTCGCGGAAGGTGGAAAAGTGTGGGCGCGTTGCGGACATGGTGTCTCCCCCTCGGCGCCCTTCTAGAACGGGCGCCGGATCGCACCGACCCGCAACGGGCTCTGTTTCTCCTGACGAAATGCGAACTGCCGTTCCCCCTCGCGGAACGGTGCTGCAATCGAGTTGCCCACGACCATGCCGGGTGGGACCTACCAGTCACCTTTTCCAGCGACCGTGCCTGCGGAGCCCATCTTGGCCGATCCGACTATTCTGACCTGCGCCGTCACCGGCAACATCACCACCGTCGACCAGACGCCCTATCTGCCGGTGACGCCCGAGCAGATCGCCAACGAGTGCCTCGAGGCGGTGCGCGCCGGTGCATCGATCGTCCATATCCACGTCCGCCATCCCGATGGGCGGCCCAGCATGGAGCTGGCGCATTACCTCGAGGTGGTGGAGCGCCTGCGCGCAGCCGAGGAGGACGTGGTCATCAACCTCACCACCGGGCCCGGTCAGCGTTTCATCCCCAGTGAGCACGAGCCGAGCGTTGCCGCGCCGGGCACCACGCTGATCCGTCCGGAGCCACGCGTGGCGCATGTGGAGCATTTGCGCCCCGAGCTCTGCAGCCTCGACTTCAACACCATGTATTCAGGCAACTCGGTGGTCATCAACACGCCGGCCAATGTCGAGATCATGGCTGAGCGCATTCAGGCCGCGGGCGTGCGCCCGGAACTGGAAGTGTTCGACAGCGGCGACATCCAGCTCGCCAACCACATGATCCAGCAGGGCAAGCTCGCCGCGCCCGCCTTTTTCCAGATCGTGCTCGGCATCCGCTACGGCGCCATCGCCACGCCGGAGACGCTCGCCTATCTCAAGAGCCTGCTTCCGGCCGGTACGCACTGGAGCGCCTTCGGCGTCAGCCGGTGGGAGTTCCCGATGCTGGCGCAAAGCTGGCTGCTCGGCGGCCATGTCCGGGTCGGGCTCGAAGACAACATCTACCTCGAAAAGGGCGTACTCGCCCAGGGCAACCGGCCGCTGGTCGAGAAAGCCGTCCGCGTCGTGCGCGACCTTGGCGGGCGCATCGCCACCCCCGGCGAAGCCCGCGAAATCCTCGGCCTCAAGAAGCAGGCGCCACGTCCGGCCTGACCAACACATCCAAGGGAGACCGCCATGTACAATTCGAGCGATCCACGCTCCACCCTCGCCGCCCCGCAGCCAAAGAGCAGCGCGCGGACCCACGAGAGCTTCTTCGGCTCGCAGCTGGAGCTGTTCTACGGCACGCCGCCACAGGTGAGGGACAGCAATGGCGACACCTGGATCGCCCGCGCGCAGAACCTCGTCGTCGCCTACAGCACGGCGCGCGAGGGCGGCGTGTTCGAACGGACCGCTCAGCCCGACGAATATGCCGTGATCATCCCGGACCGCGAAACGCAGGTCGAGATTACCACCGAGCACGGCACCGAGACCGTCCCCGGCTACAGCGTCGCCTTCGTGCCGCCGGGCCGCAGCGCCATCCGCATGCTTACGGCGGGCACCATCATCCGGCTGGTCACCCCCAAATCCACGGACCTCGCGGAAGCTGCCTCCAATGCCGAGGCGTTCCGCGGTGCGCACCCCAACGTGCCGCCGTTCGAATCCTGGCCCGAACCGGCCGGAGGGCTCCGGCTCAGGTGGTACACGTTGGACGTGCCCGAGGATCCCTCGCGCTTCGGCCGCATCTACCGCTGCACCACGATGATGGTGAACTACCTCACGCCCCGCAACGGCCCGCGGGCCCGCGACAACGTCTCTCCGCACCACCACGACGACTTCGAGCAGGTGTCGCTGGCCCTGACCGGCGCCTTCACCCACCATTTGCGCTGGCCGTGGACCACCAACATGAACGTCTGGCGCGAGGACGAGCACCTTTATTGCGAGTCGCCGTCGATCTGCGTAATCCCGCCGCCGTCGATCCACACCACCACGGCAGAAGGCGCCGGCGTGAACCAGCTTGTCGACCTGTTCTCGCCGCCGAGAATGGATTTCTCGCTGAAACCGGGCTGGGTGCTGAACGCCGACGACTACCCGATGCCGAACAGCTAAGCGGGAGCGCGCCGGCTCGGCGCCGGGACACTGGCGCCGAGTTCCCCGTCCACCACCAGTACCACCTTGCCGATCTGCCGGTTGGCATCGAGGATCGCGTGCGCCTCGCGCACCTCTTCGAAGGGCAGTGCGGCGTGGATGCGGGTCCTGATGCGACCATCCTCCAGCAGCGGCCACACCTGCTCAACCAGCTCCCGTGCCAGCCGGCTCTTGTAGGCGGTCGAGCGCGGCCGCAGCGTCGAGCCCGCGACCACGAGATGCCGGCGTACGAGCTGCCGGATGTTCACCTCGGCCGATTCGCCCTGGTGGCTGGCAATGAACACCAGCCGGCCGCCGCGTTTCAGCAGATCGAGCTGCATCTGCGTATTCGGCCCCGCCTGCCCGTCGAGGATGACGTCGACGCCGTCACCGCCCGTCAGCCCGCGGAGTTCCTCCGCCCATGCACCCCGATAGTCGAGCGGCGCCGTCGCGCCGGCCTCGACACACACCTGCCGCTTCTCGTCGCTGCCTGCCGTGGCGAACACCTCGGCCTTGCGGAGGTGACGGGCGATCTGGATTGCCGCGAGCCCCACGCCGCTCGATCCGCCCTGCACCAGCAGCGTCTCGCCCTGCTCGATCTGCGCCAGCCAGACGATGTTGCTCCAGGCGGTGCAGAACACCTCGGGCAGCGAGGCTGCCTCGATGAAGCTCAGGCCACGGGGGATCGGCATGCACTGGCCCGCTGGCACCAGGGCGAACTCGGCATAGCCGCCGCCATTGACCAGCGCGCACACCGGGTCACCGACCGTCAGCCCGCTCACCTCCGCTCCGACAGCCTCGACCACCCCGGCAACATCGAGCCCGAGAATGGGCGAGGCCTCCGGCGGCGGCGGATAGAGCCCGCGGCGCTGCTGCACGTCGGGCCGGTTCACCCCGGCCGCCGCCACCCGGACCAGCACCTCACCGGCTGCGGGCACCGGGCGCGCCGCCTCGCCGACCCTGAGCACTTCAGGGCCGCCGAAGCCATCCGTGGTGATGATGCGCATGTCAGCCAGCCAGGCCCACGAGCTTGGCCGGGTTGCGCGACACCATGGTGCGGACGTCGTCCTCGCTGAACCCCAGCGCCAGGCACAGCTTGATCGCCTGCCGCATGCCCTCCACCGGGGTCGGATTGTCCACCTGGCCGAGATCGGAGCCGATCGAGGAGGCGGCGACACCCGCAGCCTCGATATGCTCTTTCAGCTCCTGCGGCGAATAGACGTTGAACCGGGAGTCCACATACATGGCCGCCGAGCATTCCACGATCACGCCGAGATTGGCGAAGTCGCGGATATCCTCATAAGTGAAGTGCAGCCCGTACATCGGGTGGTTGATCAGCAGCCGCTTGACGCCGCGGGCCCGCGCCTCGTCGAACAGCTTCCAGATCTCCCACACATGCAGGTGGCCGGAAGACAGGATGACGTCGAACTCGGCGATCATGTCGAGAATGCGCTTCACCGGATCGATGATGTTGCCGAGTTCGTCGACAACCGTGAGCAACGGCGAGCTGGCGAGCTTCACATTGGAGGCCAGCCGGGTCTTGCGGTGCGAACTGCGGATGTGGTTGGCCGATTGCGCCGTCGGCATCCAGATGAGCTTGGCCCCCATTTTCAGCTGCGCATCGACCACATAGGGGTCGAAGCCGCCGGTGGAATTGTTGAGGACGAGGCCGCTGAACATCGAGAATTCGGGCCTTTGCAGCACCCGGTCCATCAGCGGGATGAACGGGGCCACCGAATAGTGATGGTCCTTGAACAGCACGGCCCGCATTCCGGCGGCCGCAGCCTCTTCGGCCGCTTGCAGATGGTCCAGCTGCCGCGGCATGGTCGACGGACCGGAATGCACATGCAGGTCGAGCGCCCCGCGCAGCAGGCTCGCGGCAAGCTCTTCATCCACCCCGGCCATCAGGCGGCGCACCTCCTCGCGGTTGCGCTGTGATTGCTCTGCCTCGCCCATGGTCGTCTCCTGCTGATCCGTGTCGGAGGTACGGTTGACGCCCTTGTCTCTCAACCTATAGTCCCTCCCGTTTCGCAGCACGGAACCAGCCGCGCGCAGGGAGGACTTGGTGGGAATTCGATCCGTAGAGCGGGCTTTGCAGGTGTTGCTGGAGCTCAACCAGCAGCCGATCAACACGATCGCCCAGCTCCATGCTCGCACCGGCCTGCCCAAGCCCACGCTGGTGCGAATCCTCAAGACGCTCGAGGAAGCCGGCTACGCCGAGAACGATGCGCGCCAGGGCGGCTACCAGGTCAGCGCCATGGTGACCTCGCTGAGCTCGGGCTACCACAAGGGTCCGTTGGTGGTGGAAGCCGGCCGCGCCTGGGCCATGGCGATCACCCGCAAGCACAAATGGCCGATCGCCATCGCCCTGCCGGACTATGACAGCGTGGTGGTGCGGTTCAGCACCGTGCCCGACAGCCCCATTTCGCCGTTCCACAGCACCGTCAACCGCCGGCTGAAGCTTTTGACCCGCGGCCTCGGGCTGGGCTACATCGCCTTCGTCGAGCCCGAGGAACTGGACCTGATCCTCGACGTCCTGCGCCGTTCGGACGACGTCGAAGATGGCCTGAGCCACCATCCCGACGAGGTAAAGCGGCTGCTGGCACAGATCCGCAAGGCGGGCTACGCCACCCGTTCGTCCATGGTCGAGCCGCGAAACTCCAACACCATCGCCGTGCCGATCATCAGCCAGGAAGGGCGGGTGCTCGCCAGCCTCGGGCTCACCTACTTCACCTCGGCCTTCAGTTCCGAGCAGGAGGCCTGCTCCCGCTTCGCACCGATCCTCAAGGATGCGGCCGCCGCGATCTCGGACGATCTCGCCCGGCTCTCGCGCGACATGTCCCTCGACGCAACCGAGGTAGAGGGCGCCTAGCGCTACTTCCGCCCCCCGCGAACAACCTCGACCATGAGGCTGCCCCCGGGTAGCGGCCTGAGCAGTTCCTGCTCCTGCCCCGTCAGGAACAGCCAGGCCGCCCACTCGTCGGGCCGCAGGACGCACACCTGCCGGTCGTGGATCGGCGCCACGTCAGGGCCGGGTTCGGTGGTCAGCATGGTGAAGCTGAGCGCCCCATCCTTGTCCTCGCTCCACAGGCCGGCGATCCCCATCACCGGCGAATCCGCCAGCACGAACCGGTGCTTCGTCTTGGGATATTTGGTGCCGGTGAACTCGAAAAACGCGGACAGCACAACGACGCAGCGGCGAGACTCGCCAAAGCTGCGACCGTCGGACTTGAAGTTGAACACCGGGCTTGCCTTGGTGCGTGGCGGGGGGAAGCCGAAGCGCATCGGCACCAGTTCGACGCCATTGCCCTTCGCGCGCAGCACCGGGCCGGTGTCGCCGATCCGGATATCGTCGGCCGCTATCAGCGCCCTCTCGTCCTCCGCCGAGGCGGCACGCTCGAGCGCCGCCAGCGCGCGCTGGTACTCGGCGTATTTTACATGTTGCTCGTAGTCGTTACACATCGGTCGCCAGCAAAGCACATCCAGCCGCCACGTTAAATCTGCGATCACGCGGCCGTTGAAATTGCCTTGTTTCTGTCACGGTATGATGTCATTGTTCCGGCATACGTTTCAGCCTAAGTCGGCTGGCTGCTGCCGGGTGATCCGGTCCTTGGCTACCTGCTTCAATGCGAACGTTGACCCGCCTCATTTGAGGTAACTGCTCGTTCGCTGCTGCATCGAGCCAACCAGGATACATCTCATGTCGACCTACAAAGGCGTTGTGAAGTTCTTCAACACCACCAAGGGCTTCGGCTTCATCCAGCCTGAAGACGGTGGCAAGGACGCTTTCGTCCACATCTCTGCCGTTCAGCGTTCGGGCCTCGATGGCCTCTATGAGAACGACAAGGTCTCCTACGACCTCGAGACCGGCCGCGACGGCAAGGTCTCCGCGACCAACCTCTCGCTCCTCGACTGATCACCTGAAAAGGTGAGCAATTTGAAAGGTCACCGCCCTGCGGTGGCCTTTCTTGTTTCAGGCTGCTAGGGTGGCGGCATGGAACCGAACAAGACTGCGCTCGAACGCGCCTTCGAACTGGCCAGGTCCGGCCGTTTCAGCACCACCTATGCGGTCAAGTCCGCGGTTGGCGCCGAGGGATATCCCGTCAGCCAGATCACCGGCCGCACGCTCATGAAGCAGCTGCGCGAGATCATCCAGGCCAACCAGTCCAGCACCGAGCCGAGCTGACCGCCACCGGTCTTTCACGGAGCGGCGGCCTCGCCATCGGCCATGGCGCGCTCATAGGCGGCCTGTAGTTCGGCCAGCACGTTGCGCTTTGGCGCCGGTGCACCCAGGTGCAGGTGCCGCAGCCCATCCATGAATGCTCGCCACATCGATGGCCCACCCTCCTCCAGCGCGATGGCGCGGGCGGCGAGTTCCTTGCTGACCGGACGGTATTTTACCCCCCAGGCGCCGAGATGCGCAAAGATCGGCACCAGGTCGATGGCCTGTTCGGTCAGGCTGTAGATCGTGCGCTGCTTGTGGTTGGGGTCAGCCGCAGCGGTCAGAAACCCGGTCTCCACCAGATGCTTGAGTCGTGCCGCCAGGATGTTGGTGGCAATGCCCTCCAGTGAATTGCCGTGCAGTTCCCGGTAGGTACGGACGTTGCCGAAGGTGATGTCCCGCAACACCACCAGGCTCCAGCGATCCCCCAGCACCTCGACGGTCAGGTTGATGGGGCACCCCGATCTTTGCTCCACGTGTCCGGCTCTCCTTTCAGGCTGCTTGCACTTTACAAGCAGATAGCATCTGGGTAAACCGATTGCACTACGCAAGCGGATGGCGGAAAATTTCTGCCCGACCTGTCGATACTGACACAGGCTGTCCGTCGAGAGGGCAGATTGTCCCGGAGGAGTGAGGGAATGGAACGGCACTATGGTTGGGTGATCGTTGCCGCGGGAGCGGTTATCACCTGCTTGGCAATGGGGGCGATGTTCGCCCTCCCCGTCTATCTGCAGCCGATCGCCGACGAGGCCGGCTGGACCCGCGCCGGCATCTCGGGCGCGATGACCGTCGGCTTTATCGTCATGGGCGTGGCCGGGTTCCTTTGGGGCACGCTGACCGACCGGATCGGCGCGCGACCCGTGATCCTGATTGCAGCAACGATGCTTGGCACCGGCCTGTTCATCGCCAGCCGCGCCACCGACCTGATCGTCTTCCAATTCGCCTATGGCGGCCTCGTGGGAGCGGCCGGCGGGGCGTTCTTCGCGCCCTTGATGGCTACCACCATTGCCTGGTTCGACAAGAACCGCAGCCTGGCCGTGTCCCTGGTGTCCCTTGGCGGCGGCGTTGCCCCTATGGTGATCACGCCGCTCGCGACCGTCCTGATTCAGACCTATGGCTGGCGTGACGCCATGATGATGACGGCCATCGTTGCGACGGCGCTGATCCTGCCGCTGAGCCTGTTGATCCGCCGGGCGCCCGCGGCGCTGGCCAACGCCCCGGCGCAGTCGGACGACGTCGCACCCGCCGATCCGGCACCGACCGGTCTAGGCTCGGTGCTGCGCAAGCCGCAGTTCTTCATTCTCGCCGGCGTGTTTTTCCTCTGCTGCGGCGCCCACTCGGGACCCATTTTCCACACCGTCAGCTACGCCATGCTCTGCGGCGCCTCGGCGCTTGCAGCGGCCAGCATCTACAGCGTCGAGGGGCTGGCGGGGCTGTTCGGTCGCCTGATCTTCGGCGTGCTCGCTGACCGGATCGGGGTCAAGCGCGTGATCATCGGCGGCCTCGTGCTTCAGGCTGTCGGCATCTACAGCTACATCTATGTCAGCGAACTCACCCAGTTCTACATGCTGGCCATGGTGGTGGGCATGGCCTATGGCGGCGTCATGCCCCTCTATGCCGTGCTCGCACGCGACTATTTCGGACCGCAGGTGATGGGCACCGTGCTTGGCGGCATCACCATGACCTCCAGCATCGGCATGGCCTTCGGGCCGGTCGGCGGCGGCTGGCTGTTCGATACCTTCGGGGACTACCACTGGCTCTATGTGGCTTCCGCGGCCATCGGGCTCGGTGCGGCGGTGCTCGCGCTCGCCTTCCCAAGACCGGCTGCACCGCCCGAGGATGCGCGGCTGCAGCCCGCCTGATACAAGTAAACCTCTGCCGAGGCAGGAGCACCGCAATGCGCCCGTTCCACCAGATCCTGGCCAACAACCTCGTCGCCAACATCACCAACTTCACGGTGTGGTTCGCGATCACCTTCTGGATCTTCATCGAGACCCAGTCGGTCTTCGCGACCGGTATGGTGGCCGGTATCTACCTGGTGTTCACCGCGGGGTTCGGCATCTGGCTGGGCGCCATTGTCGACCACAATCCCAAGCGCCTGGCCATGATGGGCTCGAGCGTGGTCTCCTTCGCCCTCTACGCGGCATCGATGATCATGCTGGTGTTTGCGCCCGAAGGCGCCTTCACCGACCCTTATGGCCTTTATCTCTGGGGCTTCGTGCTGCTGGTGATGCTCGGCGTCATCGCCGGCAACATCCGCAGCATCGCCCTGCCCACACTGGTAACCATCCTGATACCCGAGGGGAAGCGCGACAAGGCCAATGGCCTGGTCGGCATGGTGAGCGGCATCGGCTTTCTCACCACCTCGGTGATCAGCGGCTTCCTCGTCGCCTGGGGCGGCATGTACGCCACCCTGCTGCTGGCGCTGACGGCGACCGCACTGGTGTTCCTGCACCTTGCCTTCGTGCGCATCGACGAGGGCAAGCCGCAGCCCGCAGAGGGCGAGAATCCGGAGCCCAAGCGCGTCGACATTGCCGGCACGATCCGCGTGATCAGCGCCGTGCCGGGCCTCTTCGCCCTGATCTTCTTTGCCACCTTCAACAACTTCCTTGGCGGCGTGTTCATGGCGCTGCTCGACGCCTACGGGCTGTCGCTGGTCTCGGTGCAGGTCTGGGGCCTGACCTTCGGCGTACTCTCCACCGCCTTCATCGTCAGCGGCATCATCATCGCCAAGACCGGGCTGGGCAAAAACCCACTGCGCACGCTGCTGCTGGTGAACGTCATCACCTGGTCGGTGTGCTGCGTCTTCACCATCCAGCCTTCGTACTGGCTGCTGGTGGCCGGGTGTTTCATGTGGATGCTGCTCAGCCCCTACGCCGAAGCGGCCGAGCACACGACGCTGCAGAAGGTGGTGCCGCTCGAACGCCAGGGCCGGGTCTTCGGCTTCGCCCAGTCGGTGGAGCAGGCGGCCTCCCCGCTCACCGCCTTCCTGATCGGGCCGCTGACGCAGTTCGTGGTGATCCCGTTCATGACCGACGGGGCGGGAGCCGACATGATCGGCGACTGGTTCGGCACCGGCCCCGACCGCGGCATCGCGCTCGTGTTCACCGTCGCCGGCGTGCTCGGCCTGATGGTGACCATCATCGCCTTCAACTCGCGCTACTACCGCCAGCTCTCGGCCGCCTATGCCGGTGCGCCGGACGATGATGACGACGGCGGCGGTGCCGCTGCGGCCGCGACGCCCGCCTGAGACTCAGCGGGGGCGGACCAGCACCCTGCCCCGCACCTGCCCGGCGAGAATCCGCTCCGCCGCCTCCGGCAGCGCCTCGAGCCCGACCTCCTCGACCAGCGCGCCATAGGCCGCGAAATCGAAGGTCTCGGCGATCCGCCGCCACGCGCTCACCCGCGCCTCAAAGGGTTGCATGACGCTGTCGATGCCCACCAGAGTCACCGCGCGCAGGATGAACGGCAGCACGTTGGTCCCGAGCCCGATGCCCCCGGCATTGCCGATCGCCGCAACGGTGCCGCCATACTGCATCTGCTTGAGCAGCCTGCCGAGCACCGCACCGCCGACAGTGTCGATCGCGGCCGCCCACCGCGCCGATTCGAGCGGCTTGTCGGGCTGGCCGAGGAACGCGTCGCGCGGCAGGATCTCGCTGGCCCCGAGTTCCCTCAGCGCCGCGCCATGCTCCGGACGCCCCGACAGCGCCACCACCCGGTAGCCCAGCCGCCCCAGCAGGCTGACCGCGATCGAGCCCACGCCACCCGATGCACCCGTAACCAGAACCTCACCCCCGCCCGGCTCCAGCCCGGCCTGCTCCAGCCGCTGGATCGCCAGCATTGCCGTCAGCCCGGCGGTCCCGGCGATCATGGCGTCGCGCGTGGTGAGCCCCTGCGGCAGCGGCACCAGCCAGTCGGCCTTGACCCGCGCCCGTTCCGCATAGCCGCCCCAGCGCGTCTCCCCGACGCGCCAGCCGGTCAGCACCACCCGATCCCCGACGGCATAGCGGGGGTCGGAGCTTTCGCGCACGGTCCCGGCGAAGTCGATCCCCGCCACATGCGGGTAGCTCCGCACCAGCCCGCCCTTGCCGGTGAGGCAGAGCCCGTCCTTGTAGTTGAGCCCGGCCCACTCGACGTCGACGGTCACCTCCCCTTCGGGCAGGCTGCCGTCCTCGACCTGCTGCACGGCCGATATGACCGTGCCGGCTTCATCCCGTTGGGTGACGAGTGCGCGAAAGCTCATTGGTAATCCTCCTCACGCCGAAACTGCCACGGGTGGTCACCCCGTGTCACGGGTGCTCGGACGAAGCAGATCGCGCGGCCACCCGCCGCCGCGCCAGCAGCCCACGCAATCGCCGCGTGGTTTACCCCACGTCAACCATACCCCTTCAGCATCGGGCGGGCCAATTGCGGCCCGGAGAGTGAGACATGGAAGATCGGATCAAGGAACGCGCCTATCAGCTCTGGGAAGCCGATGGCCGCCCCGAAGGCACCGACCAGGTCTATTGGTTCAAGGCTGTTGCCGAACTGGCAGCCGAGACGGCAAGGAGCCTCAAGCCTGCCCGCAGGCGGCCAGCACGCATCCGCAAGGCGGCATGAACAGACAACCCTCCGTACCAGCGGAGGGTGCCCCCTCTAGCCCAGCGCGCGCGGCCAGTAAATGTCGCTGTTGAAGTCGCCCGGGATCGGCAGCAGCCGGCTGATCGCCTGCGCCGCGAACTCCACCTGCATGGCATAGTGGCGGATATCGTCGGGCATCGGCCGCCCGGTGATGAACTCGCGGGTGCGCCATTCGTCGAGCCTGACAGCCCTGAGGCGACGCTGCGCCTCCGCCTCGACATCCTCGACCGACAACGACCTGGACATGTGGCGCAGGGCCGGCCTGGTCGGCTCGGTCCATTCCCTGCTGCCCTCGATCACGGCGAAACGCACTTTTTTCCCCTTGGTGACAGGTCCGGCGCCTTCTGGTGCCGCGTGATTCAGATTGTCACCGAGGACTTAACGAAAGGGTAAGGTCTGGCTTTGGCAAGCCGCCGCCTGGCTGCTATTCCATCAAAAATGAGCATTCTCTACGTCATGGCCGCCGAGCCGGAATACGGCCCGCAGCTTCGCGCCCGCATCACCCCGCTGATCTGTGGCATCGGCCCGGTGGAGTCGGCGATCGCGGTGACGCGCGAACTCGCCGCCTTGCAGGCCAAGGGCGTTCTGCCGACGCTGGTCGTGTCGCTCGGCTCCGCGGGATCGCGAACGCTGGTGCAGGCCGAGGTCTACCAGACGACCTCGGTCTCCTACCGCGACATGGATGCATCCGCCCTGGGCTTTCCCAGGGGAGAGACGCCGATGTCCGGATTGCCGGCCGTGCTGCCCCTGTCCCCACACCTGCCAGGGGTCAGGCAGGCGACGCTGTCGACCGGCGCCAACGTAGTCTCGGGCGCTGCCTATGACGCCATCGAAGCGGACATGGTGGATATGGAGACGTTCGCCATCCTGCGCGCCTGCCAGGTGTTCGAGGTTCCGCTCGTCGCGCTGCGCGGCATCTCCGATGGCACGGAGGAGTTGCAGAAACTCTCGGACTGGACGCAATATCTGGACGTGATCGATGCCAGGCTCGCCGCGGTGGTCGACAGCATCGAGGCCGAATTTGCGGCGGGCCGCCTGCCCTAGCGCGAGTTGCGTCCGTCGCGGCGTGAGCGCCGCCAGGTGCTCCACTTGCGGGACCCCCGAAGCACGGAGTTGTTAACCGGCCCCTGCAGGAACGGCAGGTCGAGCGCCAGCAGCAGCAGCCCCAGCGGCAGCATCCAGATGCCGAGCACCGGCAGGAAGCTGAATATCCCGCCCAGGATCAGCAGGATGCCCAGCGGAATGCGGAACCAGCGCGACTGCGGCCGGCGGAGATACTGCAGCCACCGCGCCGCAATCGGCACGCGCCGCTCGAGACGGTTGAACAGGCGGTCGAGGCGGGCGCGACTCTTGTCCACGGCGGTCTCCCTCTGATGAACAACGCAGATGGGAGACGCTCGCACGAAATCCAAGGGCGACCCGCTCAATTCTTGCGGCGGAACCTGCGCCGCTGCGGGTGAGTTGACCGGTCACACACGGCATGAGGAGCGTCATCATGGCCCGCACCCACAAGGCCCTCAAAGTCATCGAGCACGGACGCGAACACGCCGCCGACGTGATGGGTGAACGGATCGCGCGCCTGCGCGAGGAGATCGGCGAACTCGCACACAGCCTGCAGGACTATGGCGGCCACCGGTACGAGGATCTGCAGCATCATGCTTCGGCGCTGGTGCGTGACCTCGGCCGGCACCTTCCCGCGGCGACCGAAGAGCTGGGGCGCCACGCTCGCTCGGCCGGTCGCGCCGTCCAGCGCGATCCTGTCCCCTTCCTGGTTGCGGTGGGAACAGTGGCATTGCTGTCGCGATTGTTCATGCGGGGCGACCGGCGTTAACGGCAGGTTTACCGTCCGTGGCAAGCCGCTCTTAAGGCTGATGGTTCAAAATTGATCCGTATTGCATCACTGCAACGGATCACCCCATGCACCCCAGCCCTCTTGCTCGCACGCTGTGCCGTTTCGCCGCCGTTGCCGTCGCGGCAGTGTCGCTGAGCGGGTGCAGTCTGTTCGGCATCAATTTCGGCATGGCGCAGCTCTCCGACAAGGAGTGCATGATGCGCGCCATGTACTTCGAGTCCAATCGTTCGAGCGCCGAAGGCATGCTGGCCGTGGGAACGGTGGTCATGAACCGGGTCAACGACCCGCGTTACCCAAAGAGCGTCTGCGGCGTGGTCGGCCAGAAAAACCAGTTCGCGCAGGGCGTGCTCACCCGCAAGATGACCGACAGTGGCGCGGTGCTTGCGGCTCAGGTCGCCGATCAGGTCTTGCGCGGCGCCCGGCATCCGGGTGTCCGGAACGCCCAGCACTTCCACACGGCCGGGCTCCGTTTCCCTTACAACAACATGTACTACGTGCTCGAAGCGGGCGGGAACGAGTTCTACGAGAAGCGAACCCCTGGCACGTTCTGACGTCGAGTCACCTGTCGCCACTGGCGGCTGACGCTAGAAGTCCCCGCCGATATCGAAGTCGCCGCCGCCGAAGTCCATGTCGTCCCCACCCAGGTCCTCGGCGCCGGTGTCCGCCGG
Source organism: Pseudomonadota bacterium (assembly GCA_023431205.1). Taxonomy (GTDB): domain Bacteria; phylum Pseudomonadota; class Alphaproteobacteria; order Rhizobiales; family Devosiaceae; genus Devosia. The sequence goes on from JAEYXQ010000036.1 coordinate 23,457, forward strand.
CTCTTCGGGCGGCAGTTCGCCGGCTTCGGCGCCACCACCGAACATGCCCGCAATGGCACTGCCGAGCAGCACACCGCCGGTGACACCGAGCGCCGTTTGCGCCGCGCCGGCAAGGAAGCCGCCGCCACTGGCGCCATAGCGCTGGCGTTGCTCTTCACCGCGATCCCAGGGACCACGACGGGCGGGCCGGCGCTCAGGCTCGCCATCGCCGAACAGGCTACCCAGGAACCCGCCGCCGCGGTCACCGCGAGCCTCGAGTTCCTCGATCCGGCGGCGCGCCTGGCGAAGCGCTTCCTCCTGCACGAGGATGGTTTGCGCCATGTAGTAAGGCGCCGGCGGGTACTGCCGCAGCCGTTCCTGGATCAGGGACTCGGCGTCACGATCGCGCGGACCGCTGCTCCCGGCGACATCCTCGATGCGGTCGAACAGACCGTTGATGGCATCGGAATCCTGCTGGCTGGCCATGGCGCCCTCCCTTGTTGCACTGCAGGGAAATGGGGAGGTCGGCCGGCCGTTGCAACACGTCAGCGGTTGGAATTGACCCGCAGCACATAGCCGATCACCACCGCGACGGCCTCATAGAGTTCGATTGGGATGGATTCATCCAGTTCGATCCCGCTCAGGGCCTCCGCCAGCACCGGGTTGGTCTCGACCACCACGCCGTGTTCTTCGGCAAGCGCGACGATGCGCTCGGCCAAAAGGCCCCTGCCCTTGGCGACCACACGCGGTGCTTCGGTGGTCCCTTTTTCGTACTGAAGCGCGACGGCGAGCGCCCGTGGAGCCGGAACGTCGTTCATCGCAACTCATCCAGCAGGTGCCGGCTCGGAGACGACGTCGGCGCTGCCGCCGGCTCCCCATGCCGCACAAGCAGCGAGCCGGGCTGCAACCCCGCGGCAACAAGGCCGGTGCGAAGCAACTCGATGTCCGACAGTAGGGCCGAGGCTGTCGCTTCTTCGGTGGCCCACAACATCACTCCGACATTGCCCGCCCGGAGCGACACCTGCGCTCCCACCTCGCCCATGGCGGGCAGGTTGATGGCGAAGCGCATCTGCCAGCTGCGGTCAGCAGGCCCACCCTCCCGGCTTTCTGCCTCCTGCCGGATCTGGAGGTGCAACAGTGCCTGGTAGGTCCCGACCATCACCGGCAGGTCGAGGGTCAGGGCCGGTGCTGGCCGCCCGTCGGCATCGGGCAGCGCGGCATGCTGATGCAAACGCGTGCGGGCCAGGGCAGCTTCGCTGCGGTCCAGCGCCTGCCGGCCGATCTCCTCGACCGCGGCAGCCGGATCAATGGCGGAGGCGGGCTGCAGGTCCGGCATACGCGCGCGAGGCGTCGCGCCGCGCACCGGTGGCGGTATGGGGGCGGCAGCTGCAATCGGCTGCTGGCTGGTGCCGAGCCATTTGCCGAGGGCGCTGCGCAGGTCCAGTAGCGCGGTCTTGGCATCTGCGGCAGGCATGTTGGGCGAGCTGGCCAGCCGCGCTTCCGAAAATACCCCTGAGTTCGCCACAGCCTGTCTGAGAGCTGCTCCGGTCAACGTGCTTCCGCCGAGATCCAGGCGGGTCGACAGCAGGTTCTGCGCCGCCTTCATCACCGGCTCCGGCAGACCGGTGCGGGATACCAGCGTCGCAAGGGTCGCCGTCAGCGCCGTTGCCGCGCCTTGCCGTGGCAGCGCCGCCTGCACCATCTGCGCCAGAGCCTGTTGTGGCGTCGCTGGCGCAGTGATGTTGGCCGGGCTTGCGTTCATCGGCGTGACGGAAAGTGCTGGAGCGGCGGAGCTTGCTGGGGCGGCGGCCTGCGACGGTCCCTGAGCGGGTACGCTCGGCCGGGATGGCGGCGGCGAAGCGGTCGGCACCGGATTGGCGACGGTCGCGCCTGCAAGCACAGGCACCTGGGGCAGGCTCGTGGTTGCTGGCCCCGCCGTAAGACCTGCGGCGGCCGGCCCGGGAGCGACCGGAGCTGTGCCGCCCGTGGCGACGGAGGCAGGCGGTGCCGATGCCGTCTGCGCCTGCCCGGTAGCGGCAGACACGGGTGTCACCTCGACACGGGTTGCTGCCGAGGCAAACCCTTGCGGCGGTGCCGGCGCCGCAGCTGGAGGTGGGTTCGCAGGCGTCCGGGGCACATCTGGCGAAGTGGGCAGCGGCATCGGACTTGACACCGGAGCAGTGGAGGAAGGCTGCGCAGCGACCACAGGTGCGGGTGTGCCTGCAGCTGTGGGTGGCGGTGGCTGCACTGACAGCCGGATCTGCGGGGCCACCGCTTCCACCTTCAGTTTCAGAACGGCCCCCGCCTGTGCCGGCTCGGCGAGCAGGAGGTTGAGCAGTTGCCCCTGAAGTTCTACCCGCATGGTGCCGCCGGCACCCGGGCCGAGGACCTTGGCGTCGAGCACTTGGCCGGCCTGCAGTGCGAGGGCGAGGGAGGGCGGGCTTCGCAACAGCGTCGCCACCTGCGCCATGGTCGCCATCTGCATCGAGATCGACATCCGCATCGGCTCCGGGCTTACCCGGTCAGCCTTGCGGCCGAATCGTTAACGATTCCTCACGAGACGAACGGCAGTTGCCATCCGAGCACATTGCTGAGGACGAACAGCGCGCTCCACGCCAGTGCCAGCACCACGCCCCACACGATCACCACGGCCGCCACGGACAGGATCGCTCCGATGATGATCCAGAGGCCATCACGCTCGAGCACGCCCAGTGCCAGGACGCAGATGGTGAATGCCGGCAGCATGTTCCCAAGTGGAATGGGCAGGAACAGGATGATCGACAGGATGAGGCACAGCAGCCCCACCACGTACTTGGCTGGAGGCTGCGCCAGCTGTTGCAACCGCGGGCGCATCAGGCGCTCCGCCCTGGCGAGCCATGGGGCCGCAAGCTCCACGACCTTTTCGAACTCGTGGCGCGACAGCGACCGGTCGGTGATGACCCGGGGCAGCCAGGGTCGCTGGCCGAGCATCAGCTGGAACGACAGGAAGATGAGCGGTGCTCCGAGCACGGCGGAGACACCCGGTGGCACCGGAATGGCATTGGGCACGGCGAAGATGAACATCAGCGCGCCGATGGCACGATGCTCCATCGCCTGGAGCAGGTCGCCGATGGAGATCCGCTCCCTGGTGCCGTCGCGAGCGATCGACCTCAGAATGGCCGACAGTCGATCGGCGCCTTCATCGGGTGGAACATGGTCGACGTCGATTGCAGGATCGTTTTGCGCCATGTGCCCCCAGCAGTGTGTCCAGACTAGCGCCTGTTCGTTACAGCTCCACTACTGCGGTCGAATATCGGTATAGTCCTTGGTGGCCGGCTTGCCGCGGAAGGTCACCCAGAAGAAGTTCAGCGTGTAGGTCGCCGCGGTCTTGAAGACGCCTTCCTTTTCAAGCCTGCGGCCGGACGTCTTCATCTTCAGCTTGAAAGTCCACTTCACCCCGCCGACCTTGGACAGGCGAACGGCGACGTCGGTGTCTTCGCCGAAGAACTCGATGGAGCGGTCATACCCACCGACATCGGCCCAGGCCTGGCGCTTGAACACGAAATTGCCGCCCTGCACCACCGATCCCACCCGCAGCACGTAGCGGTTCACCAGGTAGATCAGCTTGGTGAGGACATAGAAGGCCTCGACGAGGAAGCGATTCCAGCCGCTCAGGTCGTAGTACACATAGGGACCCGACAGGCAGACGAGGCCGCTATCGCGCCCGAACTCTTTGTAGACGGTGTCCAGCCACCCCTCCGGCACCAGCGTATCGGCATCGATGTTGGCCACCAGGTCATATCCGGCGCTGGCGGCAAAGCCGGCGTCGCGGGCGTTCACCAGCCCCTTCTTGGGCTCGTCCACCACCTCGACACCGGGGAAGCTCCGCGCGATCTCGCCGGTGCGATCCACGGAAGCATTGTTGACCACGATGATCCCGGCCGGGCGCCCGCTGCGCGCGACCTCGGCCACGACACTTTCGAGGCATTTGCCGATAAGGGCCTCCTCGTTATAGGCCGGGATGACGAATGCCAGTTTCATGCTGCCTCTTGGCGCCGGTCGCGGTCCCCCGGACATAACCGTTGAAGGGATCGCCCGCAACTGCGGCCATGCGAGCAGAGATTGACGTCAGGTTCGGGAAGGTCAACGATCACGCACCGTTCAGACGTCGTTCATCCGCGTTCATCCAAGGATCACGTCATGACCACCCTGCTGCGACATCGCTGGCCTGTTCTCGGCGCTATCCTGTTGCCCCTGCTCGCCTTTTCGGCTGCAGCGTGGGCCACGCAAGGCACCGCCGTCGACGTCGACCCGGATGCCCACGCCCGCGGCTCGGGCGGCGAACGCACCCTCGTCGTCGGCGCCGACATCAGCGTCGGCGAGACGGTGATCACCGGCGCCGAAGGCGTGGTCCAGCTGCTGTTTGACGACCAGACCCGCATCGTCGTCGGCCCCGGCAGCGCCCTCACCATCGAATCCTACCTGCTCGCCGGCCCCGGTTCGGCCAGCAGGTTCGCGGTCAATGCGCTCGGCGGCACCTTCCGCTTCCTCAGCGGAAACAGCCAGAAATCGGCCTATTCCATCAACTCGCCCACGGCCACCATCGCCATTCGCGGCACCAAGTTCGACTTCGACGTCGACCGCAGCCAGACGCGCGTCATGCTCTACGAGGGCGCCGTAGAGCTCTGCGCGCGCTCCGGCCCTTGCACGGACCTCGTCGAGCGCTGCGACATCGGCGTCGCCGCGTCGGGCAACGCCGTGCGCTTCGGCCCCCGCAATGCCGAGCGCGTGCCGATCAGCCTTCGCTTCCGCTATGCCCGCTTTCAGCAGCCACTGCTGCCCGATTTCCGCGTCAGCGGCACCGTGCGGTGCACGGAACCCGTCACCGAAGCCGGCGTTCCGGAAACCGTCGGCACAGGCGGCGGCGCCGTGACCGTTCAGGCTCCCGGCGGCCCACCGCCGCCACCGGTCCGTGGCCGACAGTGACCACAGGAGGCTGAAGCTGGACGCCAGGACGAGCACCGAGGAGGCGGAGCCCGGCAGGATCGCTCGCCTGAGGAACCAGCTTCGCGTGCTCTATCACGGCCAGTCCACGGCGGCCCTGCGCTTCCAGAGCGCCGTGCTGCTGGTGGATCTGGCCATCATCGGCTTCTTCATCGCCACGCCCCTGCTCCGGGATGCCAAGTCCTTCCTGTGGATCGATCTCTCGATCGCGGCGCTCCTGGCCATCGACCTCACCGCCCGCGCGCTCGCGACCACCCACATGCTGCGGTGGCTGCGCCAGCTTCCGGTGATCGTGGACATCTTCATCCTGGTGACGCTGCTCGCCCCGGCCTGGTTCTTCAACCTCGGTTTCCTGCGCATCCTGCGGCTGTGGACGCTGACCCGCAGCAGCGTGTTCTGGCGCCCCTTCCTCAAGCACGGCCTCGCGATGTACCGGGAGCCGATCCAGGCCGTGATCAACCTGCTGGTGTTCCTGTTCGTTGTCACAGGCTTCGTCTACACCGCGTTCGCCGGCTCCGGTCGCGGCGATATCCACGGCTATGTCGACGCGCTCTACTTCACCGTGACCACCGTCACCACAACCGGCTTTGGCGACATCATCCTGCCGGGTACGTTCGGCAAGCTGACATCCATCGTCATCATGATCATCGGGATTTCGCTGTTCGTACGCCTGGCGCAGGCGATCTTCCGCCCGGCCAAGGTTCATTTCCCGTGTCCCCAATGCGGCCTGCAGAAACATGAGCCGGATGCGGTTCACTGCAAGGCCTGCGGGCACCTGCTGAACATTCCCGATTCCGGCGACCACTGACGGTTACTTGGCTACCGCCAGCTTGACCCGGAAACAGGCGCCCGACAGCGGGCTCGACACCAGCTCCAGCGACCCATTCATCCGCGCCACGATCTGCCGCGAGATCGCAAGGCCCAGCCCCGCGCCGGCCTGTTCCACCATGCCGCGCTCGCCGCGGGCGAATTTTTCGAAGATCAGGTTGCGTTCGGTCTTGGGAATGCCGGGGCCGTTGTCGGCAATATCCACCACGTAATTGCCAGCTTTGAGCGTCGAGCTGACGCGCATCACCGGCTCGTCTGCGTCGTTGTATTTCACGGCGTTGGAGATGACGTTGATGAATACCTGGCAGAGACGGTCCGCATCGCCCTCGATGATGGTGGTGCCGGCGCGCCCTCCGAAGTCGACGCGCATACCGCGCTGCCGCAACAGGGCCTCACACACGGCGAGCGCCCGGTCCAGCGCCGCCTCAGCATCAACGGGCGCATTCTCCCAGCTCCGCTCGCCCCTTTCGAGTGCGGACAGATCAAGAATTTCGTCCAGCAGCCGCGTCAGCCGCACGCTCTCCTGATGGATGGTGCGGACGAAGTGGGTGCGCTGCTTCTCCTCGATTTCGGTCCCGTCGAGCAGGATCTCGGAGAACGAGCGAATGGACGTCATGGGAGTTCGAACCTCATGGCTCACCTGGCTCAGGAACTCGTCCTTCTGGCTGTCGAGCTCGCGAAGCTGGGCGTTCACCTCCTCCAGTTGCTGCGCTGTGGAGCGCAGCTCGGCCGAAGTCTTCTCAAGCTGCTGGGAGTACTGGATCACCTGCTGGGTTTCGTCCGCCATCTGCATCATCTCTTCAAGCGAGACGGCGCTGCCGGAAACCACCTTGGACAACATCACGTGGGCCGATGCCGCGCCAATGGCGCCGGCAAGTTCGCGCTCCAGCCGTCCGATGAAGTCGGGCGAAGGTTCGAGCATATCCGGCTCGACCCCCAGGTCCCGTGCTTCAGCCTCGAACAGGGCTGCCGCCCGGCGTTCCCCGAGCACCCGTTCGGCCACGAAGTAGAGGTCGTTGGCCGTGGCAGAGCCGCGCACGAAGCTTCCCCGAGGTCCGCCACGCCGGAAGACATCGACGAATATGCTGGCCTGCACCCGCTCAAGCGCCGACTGGCTCGTCAGCAGCGACATGATGGTCAGCGTCAGAACGTTTGCCGTGAGACTCCAGAAGGCAGCGTGCGCCAGCGGGTCGAGGCCATCAAGGCCGAACATGGCTTCCGGGCGCAACCAGGAAATGCCCCACGGCCCGTCGCGCAACAGGGCCGCCACCTGCGGGGACACGGATTCGAACGATGGCAGGAAGCTGCACCAGACCCAGAAGGCAAAGCCGAGGGCAATGGCGCTGGTGGCCGCTTTCAGCGAAGCTTCGCGCCAGAACAAGGCCGCAATCACAGCCGGGAAGAACTGTGCGATGGCGGTGAAGGAGATCAGTCCGATCTGCGCCAGCCCGTCGGAGTCGCGGGCGAAGAAGAAGTAGGACAGGCCGAGCGACAGGATCAGCACGATGGAAAAGCGGCGGGCGGTGAGCAGCACCCGCGTCATCCCCTGCCCTTCACCGCCCTCGCCCGAGCCGAAGCGCAGGATCAACGGCATGATGATGTGGTTCGACACCATGATCGACAGGGCGATGGACTCGAGGATGATCATCGAGGTGGCGGACGAGAAGCCGCCGATGAAGGCGAGCAGCGCGAGGAGATCCTGGTTGAAGGCCATGGGCAGCGTCAGCGCGAACATGTCCGGATTGGAGCCGGGCGGCATGATCGTCAGGCCGATCACGGCGATCGGCAGGATGAAGATGCTCATCAACAGCATGTAGGCAGGGAAGGCCCAGCTCGCGACCCGCAGGTGGCTTTCATCGGAGTTCTCGACCACCGTCACCTGAAACTGCCGCGGAAGGCAGACAATGGCGGCAATCGACAGCAGCAGCGTCGTGAACCATCGCGCATCGAAAGTCTGGTCCGAGTTTACCTGCACGCCAACAGCAGCGGCCTGGCTGAAGATCGCTTCGAAGCCGCCGCCGACGTACACGACGAACACCCCGACGGCGACCAGCGCCGCCAGCTTCACCACCGCCTCGAACGCGATGGCGGCAACGACGCCATGATGCTGCTCCTTGGCGTCGAGATGACGGGTGCCGAACAGGATGGTGAAGAGGGCCATGCCGGCGGCAACGCCGAAGGCAAGTGTCCCATCGTCGATGCCGGCAAGGCTGCCGTGTCCGAACTCGGAGGCGCCGGCGACCGCCTGAATAGACGAGGTTACCGCCTTGAGCTGCAGGGCGATGTACGGAGCGATGCCGATCACGGCGATGCAGGTGACCAGCACCGCCAGGCGGCTGGACTTGCCGAAGCGTGACGACAGCAGGTCGGCTACCGAGGTGATGCGCTGCAGGTGGCTGATCCGAACCAGGCGGCGCAGCAGGAACCACCAGCCGACAAACACCAGAGTCGGCCCGAGATAGATGGTCAGGAATTCGAGCCCGCTACGCGCAGCGTTGCCCACGGCACCGTAGAAGGTCCAACTGGTGCAGTAGACCGAGATCGACAGCGTGTAGACTGCGGGCGAGTGCAGAAACGAGTTCGGGTTCGACCGGGCGCGGCGGTCACCAAAATAGGCCAGCACGAACAGCAGCCCGACATAACCGATGGCGGTCGCGATGACGAAGTCCGCAGAGAGCATCAGCGATCAGCCTCCGGTGCATCGGGCTCCGACTGGTCGGGAGGCATGGCATGCGTCATCACGGCGGTCCCCACGATGAGCAGGAACCAGAGGCCGAAAAGGTAAAACACGATAAGCGGCACGCCGAGAACGGTGAGCGGCTGGTTGAATACGTAGACCAGCGGCGGCAGCATCAGGGCTCCGCCCAACGCCACCAGCAGGAACATGCCGCCAACCAGCCTACGCTGTGCCGGCATCGTTGCCCAACAGGTGCCTGACCGCACCCACCACGTCAGCGTTGGCGTAGGGCTTCGTCACGAAACCGTCCGCGCCGAGCTCCTCGGCGATGCGCCGGTCCTGCTGCTGCCCCTTGGCGGTCAGGATGAGCACCGGCAGCCTCCGTGTCGCCGCTTCGCTGCGCAGTTGCTTCAGCACATCGAAACCACTGCGCCTGGGCAGCATGACGTCCAGCAGAAGCATGCGCGGCTGCAGTCGCCGAACGGCTTCGATCGCGGCCTCTCCATCGCTGACGCAGCTGATGGTCCAGCCGGCACGCCTCAGGATGAAGTCGAGCGATTCAAGAATGCTCGGTTCGTCCTCGGCAATAAGTATGTCGATTGCCAAATTCCCCCCTTGTCGCCCCCGGTCTCCCTTTCCGTGGGCATTTTCAGTAAATCGCAATCATGCAGGCTCGCCAAGTGGCCTCACCGGCTCCACCAGCGGGCCACGCAATCCCGGTACGGTGCCCGCCGGAGACAAGGCCTCCTCCTGCCGCGCCGGACAATCGTGCCGGGTACAGAGCCGGCAGCTCGGCCCGACGAGCACGTCGGCGTCGCGGTCGGTCAGATCGAGTCCGGCCCCATAAACGGTTCGGTCGGCATGCAGCACGTCGCATGCGAGCATCACCGAGGACCACACCAGCGGGTCCTTGAACGCCGCTGGCCGTCGCTGCACTGTGCGAGCAATGAACAGGTACCGGGAGCCATCCGAAAACCGTGCCGCCTGCCGAACAATCATGTCAGGCTGGCGAAAGGCGCCATAGATCGCCCACAACGGACAGGCGTGGCCACTGTTCGGCAGCAGCAGGCCTGGCAGCGGAAAGTGCTTGGTCAGCCTGCCGGCGGGATCGGAACGGAGGAACCCGAACGGCACGCCTTCGGCCCCCGGTCGCCGCAGCGTCACCAGCCGGTGGGCGACCTGCTCGAAACTGGCATGATAGTCTTGGCGGAGATGGTCGATGTCATAGCGGCAGGCCTCCGCATCCGCCAGGAAACGCTCATACGGCAACACGATCGCTCCGGCCAGGTAGGAGCCGAGCGCCCGGGCTGCCAACCGGCGTGCCGTAGGAGCCTGGAGCCGCGACACCTCCAGTTCACGGTTGACGGCGTCGTTCGCGGCAAGTTCGCCGAACAGTCGCGCCAGTTGAAACTGCCGCGTCGCCAGCGTCGTCGCCCCATGGAACCACATGGACCGCGCTTCTGGCTGGTAGTGGTACTGCCCGGGATACCCCTGCTCCGGCGGCTGTCCCCCTACCCTGATCTTGACGCCGAAACGGCTTGCCAACTGCTCAGCCAGGGTCGCAACGCCGAATGGTCCGGAGCGGTCCAGCTCAGCACGAAGATCTTCTGCGAGGGACTCCAGGGTGGGAAAGTAGTTTTCCCGGTCGATGATGAGGTCGTCGATCTCGCGTGCGGCCGACACACCCCGCTGATGCTGGCTGGAGACATCGAACTGCCCGATCAGGTTGCGCGCCACATCGGTGAGTGTCAGCGCTTCCCTACTGATTGCCGCCACGAACCGGGCGCGCTCCGCATCGTCAAGATCGAGAACATCGGCCAGGATTTCCGCGCTCGAGCGGATGGCCGTGATTCCCGAGAGCACCTGGTGCAGCAACTGGCTGAGCAGTGGATCGGATCGCAGCCGATCGGCGAACGCGTCCGCATTCGCCCGTGCTGATGCATAGGCCCGATGCAGGCGCGCAAGCGCCGTTGCACTGGCAGGATACTGAGCCACCAGTTCGCGCCGCTCGTCCGGCTGGAACGGCAGCGACTCAAGCATCGGGTCGGCGAAGGCCTCTTCGAGGTCCTGCAGCAGTTTCTGCTCGGCTCGACCGGCGAGGTCGTCGATGTCGATGCTGAGCTGCGCCGCAATCCGGTTCAGCAGCGCACCGCCGACGTCACGCTTGTTGTTCTCGATGAGGTTCAGGTAGCTCGGGGAAATGCCAACGAGCCGCGCTAGCGCAGCTTGGGAAATCCGCAGCGATTTCCGCCGGTTACTGATCCGGAATCCTATGGGCGCACGCACGCGTCGGCCCTCCTCCCCCGGCCCCGGTGTCAATAAGTTGACACTTCGAAGGCCGCCCCAGGACAACAATTTACAGAATTCCACTTGGAATACAACGACCTGTTGCGCCCATTTGCTAGCGCCACCAATAATCAGGGAGCGGTGAGCCATTGGCTATGTACCAGTTGCCCCGCGCCAAAGGAGGAAATCGATGACAGCTTTCAAGCGTGGCTTTAGCCGCCGCCGTGTGCTGCAGACCGGCATGGCCGGCATCCTGAGCACTGGCGTCGCGCCAATGATCTTCACCAAGGGCGCCTGGGCCCAGGAACAGGACTTCTGCAACAACCCAACCGGCGACACCGTCACCATCGGCCTGAACCTGCCCCTGACCGGCGCTTATGCCGAAGAAGGCGCGGACGAGCAGAAGGCCTACGAGCTTGCGTTTGCCCACCTGAACGGTGAAGGCGACGGCGGCCTGATCGGCATGCTGCCGGCCCTCAAGGGCAACGGCATCCTGGGCAAGAAGGTCGCCTATGTGTCCTCGGACAGCCAGACCAAGGCCGACGTGGCCCGTGCCGGCGCGACCCGCATGATCGAGCGCGACGGCGCCATCATGATCACCGGCGGCTCGTCCTCCGGCGAAGCCATCGCCGTGCAGGGCCTGTGCCAGGAGCTGGGCATCATCTTCATGGCCGGCCTCACCCATTCCAACGACACCACCGGCAAGGACAAGCGCCGCTACGGTTTCCGGCACTTCTTCAACGCCTACCAGTCCGGCATCGCCCTCGGCCCCGTGCTCGGCCAGGAATATGGCAACCAGCGTCGCGCCTATCACCTGACTGCCGACTACACCTGGGGCTGGACCCAGGAAGAATCGATGATCGCGGCGACCGAAGCGCTCGGCTGGGAAACCGTGGCTGCGGTGCGTACGCCTCTGGGCAGCACCGACTACTCGCAGTACCTCACCCCGGTTCTCAACTCGGGCGCCGACGTGCTGATCCTCAACCACTATGGCCTCGACATGGTGAACTCCCTGCCGCAGGCAGTGCAGTTCGGCCTCCGTGATCGTGAAGCCAATGGCCAGCAGTTCCAGATCGTCACCCCGCTCATCTCCGAGCTGATGGCCAAGGGCGCCGGCGAGGCCGTCCGTGGCGTATTCGGGACCTCCAACTGGCACTGGAACCAGCAGGACGCGGGCTCCATCGCCTTCACCAAGTCCTTCGGCGCCGCTTATGGCTCCCCGCCGTCCCAGGCTGCACACACCGCCTATGTCCAGGCCCTGCTCTATGCGGACGCGGTGGAACGCGCCGGCACCTTCTACCCGCCCGAGGTCATCAAGGCTCTGGAAGGCTACGAGTTCGACGGCATGGGCAATGGTCCCACGCTGTACCGCGCCGAAGACCATCAGTGCATGAAGCCGGTGCTTGTGGTTCAGGGCAATGAAAGCCCGACCAGCGAGTTCGACGTGCTGAACGTCGTTCAGGAAGTCAGTCGTGACGTGACGACCTACGACCCGTCGATCTTCGGTGGTGAGCTCGGCCCGGCAGAGCCGGCTCCGCTCTGCGCCTGATCCGCAGACGACCACTTCCACAGACCCTGCATTGCTGGAGCCGGCGGTCCGCCGCCGGCTCCAAGTGATCGGAGCTTGCCATGTTCGACGTCATCTTCCTGCAATTTCTCAATGGGCTGGACAAGGGTGCCGCCTACGCGCTCATTGCCCTCGGCCTGACGCTGGTGTTCGGCACCCTCGGCGTCGTCAACTTCGCCCATGGTGCTCTGTTCATGCTCGGCGCGTTCTGCGCCGTGCTGGTGCGCCAGCTTCTCACTCTGGAAACGGTCACGGTGGACCCCACCCAGCTGTCGCCCTGGGGCGCGCCGCTCGAGGTGCGTGAGCCGCTGGTGCAAGCCTGGCTCGGCGATTTCGGTGCGGTGCTGGTGAACTATTCGGTGCCGGTGTCGATCATCGCCACCATCCCCGTGATGCTGGTGCTCGGCATCGCGCTCGAGCGCGGCATCATCAAGCACTTCTACAAGCGCACGCATGCCGAACAGATCCTGGTGACCTTCGGCCTCGCCATCGTGGCGCAGGAGATCATCAAGGCCTTCTTCGGCCCCAACTCCATTCCACAGCCCATGCCCACCGAGCTGCGCGGCGCCGCCGACATCGGTGCCTGGCTAGGCATGCAGGCCAACGTTATCACCTATCCCATCTGGCGCCTGGTCTACTTCCTGTTCGCCGCCGTGGTCATCGGCGGGGTGTTCGCGTTCCTCCAGTTCACCACCTTCGGCATGGTGGTCCGCGCCGGCATGGCCGACCGCGAGACCGTGGGCCTGCTCGGCATCAACATCGACCGTCGCTTCACCATCGTCTTCGGCCTCGCAGCAGTCGTCGCCGGCATGGCCGGCGTGATGTACACGCCCATCCTTCCGCCCAACTACCACATCGGCATGGACTTCCTGGTCCTCAGCTTCGTGGTGGTGGTGGTAGGCGGCATGGGTTCCTTGCCAGGTGCCGTCGCCGCAGGATTCCTGCTCGGAATTCTCCAGTCCTTCGCCTCCATGAACCAGGTGAAGGCCGTTCTTCCGGGCATCGACCAGGTCATCATCTACCTGGTTGCCGTCGTCATATTACTCGTCCGCCCGCGTGGTCTCCTGGGCCGCCGCGGTGTGATGGAGGCCTGATAAATGCACATGATGCCCCGCAACGACCTCTTTCTCTTCCTCGGCTTCACCGTCGTCGTGCTGGCGATGCCGATCTGGCTGGCACCCTTCGGCGCCGCCTATCCCGACCTGCTGCAGCGGTTCATGATCTTCGGGATCTTCGCTGTCGGCTTCAATATCCTCTTCGGGCTCACCGGCTATCTCAGCTTCGGCCATGCTGCCTTCTTCGGCGTCGGCTCCTATGCTGCCGTGTGGTCGTTCAAGCTGTTCACGCTCGATGCGCTGCCGGCCATGATCCTGGCGATCCTGCTGTCGGGTGCGTTCGCCCTCGTCGTTGGCTATCTCAGCCTCAGGCGCTCGGGAATCTACTTCTCGATCCTGACGCTCGCCTTCGCGCAGATGAGCTACAACCTGGCCTATTCGGTGCTGACGCCAATCACCAATGGCGACAACGGGCTGCAGCTCACCATCAGCGACCCACGACACCTTGACCGGATGTTCGGGGACGTTGCGCCGGGCCAACCGGTCCCCACCCTGCTCGGGCAGTCGCTTAGCGGCTATGCCGGGTTCTACTTCTGCGCCGGCTTCCTGATCCTGGCCTTCTTCATCGCCCAGCGGATCGCGGGCTCACCTTTCGGCATGATGCTCAAGGGCATCAAGTCCAACCAGACGCGCATGAACTACACCGGCTTCAACACCAAGCCATACACCCTCGCCGCCTTCGTGATCTCCGGCATGTATGCCGGTCTCGCCGGCGCGCTACTTGCCGTCACCGACCCGCTGGCCGGTGCCGAGCGCATGCAGTGGACTGCTTCGGGTGAAGTGGTGCTGATGACCATTCTCGGCGGCGTCGGCACCCTTGTCGGGCCGGTGATCGGTGCCTGGCTGATCAAGTACTTCGAGAACATCCTGTCCGCGCTGAATGACCAGGTCCTCCACCGTTTCTACAGCTTCCTGCCCGATGGCGTGGCCGACACCATGGTCGCCGTCACCTCGAAGTTCGTCGGAGAGGGCTGGTTCCTGACGCTGGGCCTGGTGTTCGTCCTCGTGGTGGTCTTCCTGCCCGGCGGCATCATGGAAGGGGTGCGGCGCCTGTGGAACTGGGTCAGCCGCCCTCGCGGACCGGCGAACACCGCCGCCGTCCGGACCCAACCAGCTGAGTGAGGACGCAGACCATGACCACCCACCCCAATGTCGTCCTTCACGTCGCCGACGTTCACAAGCGGTTCGGGGGGCTGCATGCCCTCGCCGACATCGACCTGCAGATCGAGGCCGGCAAGACCCACGCCATCATCGGCCCGAACGGAGCCGGCAAGTCGACGCTGCTCAACGTCATCATCGGCAAGCTGGCGCCGTCCAGCGGGCAGGTGGTGTTCGATGGAACGCTGCTCACCGGTCGCAAGCCGCATGAGATCAACCAGCTCGGCATCGCCCGCGTGTTCCAGACGCCCGAGATCTTCTCGGACCTGACGGTGCTGCAGAACGTGATGATCCCGGCTCTGGCCAAGCGCGACGGCGCCTTCAAGCTCAACGTGCTGCGGGCGCTCGAAAGCGAGACGGCCATCCGGCAGGAAGCCGAAGACATGCTCGAGGATGTCGGGCTCACCGGCCGCGTCGGCAGCCATGCCGGCAGCCTCAGCCGTGGCGACAAGCGCCGCATGGAGCTGGCCATGTGCCTGATCCAGCACCCGCGCCTGCTGCTGCTGGACGAGCCGACCGCCGGCATGAGCCGTCACGACACCAATACCACCATCGAACTGCTCAAGAAGATCAAGGCGCGCGGCATGACCAAGGTCATCATCGAGCACGACATGCATGTCGTGTTCTCGCTCGCCGACAAGATCTCCGTCCTGGCCCAGGGCCGCATCATCGCCGACGGTACGCCCGATCAGGTGCGCGGCAATCCCAAGGTGCAGGAAGCATATCTCGGAGGGGCCCACTGATGGGTGCAATCGCCATGCAGAATGACATCGTGAGCAGCAGCCAGGCTGCAGAGGTCGAGACCACGCGTCCCTTCTTCAGCGTCCGCGACCTGCACGCCTATTACGGCGAAAGCTACATCGTGCAGGGGGTTTCGCTGGACGTCCGGAAGGGCGAAATCCTGGCCCTGCTTGGCCGCAACGGCGCCGGCAAGACCTCGACCCTCCGGACCATAGCGCGCACGGACAATCCGCAGATGCGGCAGGGTGAGATCTGGCTGGACGGCCAGGCCATCCACCGCATGAAAAGCTTCGAGGCGGCGCGGGCAGGCATCCAGTTGGTCCCGGAGGACCGTCGCATCATCCAGGGTCTGACAGTCGAGGAGAACCTGACCCTTGCCAAGGTTTCGCCCGGCAACGGGTGGAGCCTCGAGCAGATCTACGAGAGCTTCCCGCGGCTGGCCGAGCGCCGCAAGCAGGAGGGCGTAACCCTCTCGGGCGGCGAGCAGCAGATGCTGGCCATCGCCCGCGCCCTGTCCCGTGACCTCAAGCTGCTGTTGCTGGATGAGCCTTATGAAGGCCTCGCCCCGGTGATCGTGCAGGAGATCGAACGCATCCTGCACTCGATCAAGCCGCTCGGCATCACCACCATCATCGTCGAGCAGAACGCCGTTGCGGCGCTTAAGCTCGCCGACCGCGCGGTGATCCTCGATACGGGCGAAGTGGCTTTCACCGGCTCGGCCAAGGAAGTGCTCGACAACGCCGACCTTCGGCACGAGTACCTGGCCATCTGAACCCCTGGACCTCTTGGTCAAAAGGCATTTCCGCCGATCTCACCCTCTCCCCAATACCGAGAGGTCCAGGGTAATTCCCACAAGTCAGCGACTGCCGGGCTCCTCGTTTGTGAGGCGACCCGGCAGCGCGGCATAGAACGCGGCAAGGTGGGGGTCCACGACCTCCGCGGCTTGCCGGCATCCGAGGGCGGCGTCTTCTTCCACGGCCGTGCCCGAGCGCAGCCGCTCCATCAGCTGCTGATGACATCGGGAAAGCCGCTGAAAGGCCGGCGACGCCGCCACCTCTGCGTTCCCGACCAGCAGATATGTCTCCTGCCTGGCGGTGACGCCCCGAAGGCTCACCGGTCCGGCAGCAAGCAGCGCCAGGTCGGAAGCAGCCGCAGCCACCGCCGCGGTGACCAGGATGTCATAGCCGACGAGCTTGCTGGCGCCCTCCAGCCGGCTGGCGACGTTCACTGTGTCACCCACGCAGGAGTAGTTGAAGCGCTGCTCGAACCCCATATTGCCGACCAGTGCGGGTCCGGTGGCAATGCCGATCCCCATGGCGACCTGGTCTGCCGGGCTCTGGTTGTGACGGCGCAGCGCAGCGCGCATGTCGAGCGCAGCAAGGCAGGCGAGCCGCGGATGTTGAGGCACGTCGGCGGGCGCATTCCAGAAGGCCATCACCGCGTCACCCATGAACTTGTCGATCGTGCCCTGCCGGGCAACGATCGCTGATCCGAGAACGGCAAAGAGCCCGTTGAGCAGGTCGACCAGCGCCCCTGCGCCCGTGCGTTCGCTGAGTGCGGTGAAATTGCGCACATCCGAGAACATCACGGTGATGTCCCGTAACTCGCCCCCTAGCTGCAGCAGGCTCTGATCGGCTTCGATCCGGGACAGCAAGGAAGGCGCCACGTAGTGGGCAAAGGCGCCGCGGATCCGGCGCTTATCTGCATTCACCACCGCGAACTGGAACAGTGCTATTGCGGCAAAGCTGATGATCAGCGCGAGCAAGGGAAAGGTCGCGTCCAGCAGAATCAGGTTCTGCGCGAAGGACAGCCAACTCCCCGCGACAATGGCCATCCCTGTTGTCACCGCGACGGCTGCCCCTGCCAGTGGCCCTGACAGAGGCAGCAACACGATTACCGCACCGCATCCCACCACGACCATCAGGATCTCCATCGCGGCAACCCAGTCGGACCTGTGGAGGAACGTGCCGCTCAGCATCTGCTCCAGCGCCTGCGCATGGATCAGCACTCCCGGCACGGCCTCGCCTAGCGCTCCGGCCCGCAGGTCGCCGAGACCTGCCGCGGTGGCACCCACCAGCACGATATGGCCGTTGATCCGGTCTCCCAGGTCCGGTGTATCGCCAAGCACCTGGAAGGCGGGAACCAGCAGGCCGTCGTCAGGCGGGCGGTAGTAGAGCCAAAGTTCCCCGAAGGGGCCGGTCGGAATGTCGAACGCTCCAACCCTCACGCTTTCCATGTGACCGCCGTCATCGGCATGAAACACCAGCGACGGACCATCCTGGGCGACCCTCAAGGCCTCGATCATCAAAGCGGCCACCGGTCCGCGCTCACTGCTCCAAAGCAGCGGTAGCCGACGGGCGGTGCCCGCACCATAGCGATCAAGGTTGGCGACGCCGATGGCGGACGCTGCCTCGGCGAGCATCGGTAACGGCGCGGCTACAGCTCCAAGGGGCGGCAGCATGTCAGCAGGATCGCCCCCGACGACGGCGTACCCGCCACGCCCAGGCGGCGCTGCATCACCGCCTGGAGTGCGAGCCATCGCCAGAACGGTCGGTTGGCTCGCCAGGGCGCGGGCAAAGTCGCTGTCCCCGTTCCCGGAAGTCTCAGCCTCAGGAAACAGCACGTCGTAGACAACGACGGCGGCACCGAGTTCGAAGAGCCTGTCCGTCAGGTCAGCGAGCATCTGGCGCCGCCACGGCCAGTGGCCAAGTTGTGCCAGTGACGGTTCGTCGATCGCCACCACGCGGATCGGCAATCCGGGGACCGCGGCACGAGGCTTGAGCTGCTGATAGAAATCGAAAGTCGCTTCACGCATCACCCGGACCGGGGTGGGGTCAGCAAGGCGCAGCACCAGCAGGGCACAGACCAGACCTGCACCAACAAGCAAGGCCGAGACGCTCCTGCCCCGCATTCAGGTGAGGACCCTTGGTCGGGCTGCGGGCCGACCGGATCCTGTTTTCCACCCCATCCGCACCCCCAGCGTTGCGCAAAAGCGCTTGCCTTGCCCCATGGTTAGCTTAGGAACCCACAGCAGGATTGAAAAGGCGCCAGTTGGCGTCTGCGGGGAAGCGCATGACCAACAAGATTCGGTGGGGAATCATCGGGCCGGGCAGTATCGCCAAGGCATTCCGTGGCGGGGTTCTGGACTCCACTCATGGTGAACTCGCCGCTGTTGCGACGCGGGACCCAGGCCGGGCCAGCCTGGCCGAAGACTTCCCCGGCGTTCGGGTGATCCACGGCTATCAGGCGCTGCTCGATGACCCGGGGATCGATGCGGTCTACATCGCGGTGCCGCACACCGGGCACGCCGAATGGGCGATAAAAGCGGCACAGGCCGGCAAGCACGTGCTGGTGGAAAAGCCGCTCGCGCTCTCGGCCCATGAAATTAGTGCCGTCTTCCACGCCCACCGGCAGGCCGGCACCTTTGCCGGCGAAGCCTTCATGTATCGCCTCCATCCGCAGACGGCCAAACTGCTCGAACTGATCCGCAGCGGCGCCATCGGCGAGGTGCGCATGATTCAGTCGAGCTTCGGTTTCCAGATGCCGCGGTTCATGCCGGAGCACCGTCTGTTCGCGTCCGAACTCGCTGGCGGCGGCATCCTCGACGTCGGAGGCTACCCGGTCTCCATGGCGCGCCTGGTTGCGGGCGCTGCAACGGGTCAGCCGTTTGCCGATCCGGTGAAGGTCCGCGGCACCGCCAGTCTGAACGCCGAGGGCACCGACGACTGGGCAGCGGCAGTGCTGACCTTCGAGAACGGCATCGTCGCCCAGGTCTCCTGTGCGGTGTTCGTCAATCTCGACAACGTCCTGCGCATCCACGGCTCCGAGGGCCGCATCGAGGTGCCGGACTTCTGGTTTGCCGGGGGCGACCGCACTAAGGGGCTCGGCCGCATCGACATCATCAAGGGCGGCAAGACCGAAACCATCAGCGTGGGCGAAGAGCGCCACGTCTATTCGTTCGAGGCCGACGCAGCAGCCGAGGCGATCCTGTCCGGCCGGCAGGAGTTCGCCGCGCCTGGCATGACCTGGGCGGACAGTCTCGGCAACGCTCGCGTTCTGGACTTCTGGCGCAAGGACGCGGGCATCGAGTTCGTCATCGAGACCCCTGCCCGCCGGACCCGGACCATAGACAACCGTCCGCTGGGCGAGAACACCGGACCGATCGCCAAGCGCAGCATCCCCGGGCTGTCCGAGCCTGCCTCCGTGGTGGCCCTGGGCTTTGAGGATTTCCGCACCTTCAGTTCGGGCGCCATCATGCTGGACGCGTTCTGGGAACGCGGCGGCAATCTCTTCGACACCGCCCTTGTCTATGGCGCCGGCTATACAGAGACCCTGTTCGGCCAGTGGCACCGCAGCCGCGGCACCCGTGAGGGCACAGTCCTGATCGGCAAGGGCGCACATTCACCGCTCTGCTATCCGGACGTGATCGGCAAGCAGCTCACCCAGTCGCTTGAGCGCCTGCAGACGGATTATGTCGACATCTATTTCATGCACCGCGACAACCTTGACGTCCCGGTCGGCGAGTTCGTCGACGCCATGGACGCCGAGGTGAAGGCCGGCCGTATCCGCGGTCCGTTCGGTGGCAGCAACTGGACGCGCGAGCGCTTCGACGAGGCCGTTACCTATGCCGAGCGCACCGGCAAGACCAGGCCAATGGCGTTGAGCAACAACTTCGCCCTGGCCGAGATGCTCGAGCCGATCTGGCCCGGCTGCGTCACCGCCTCAACGCCCGACTTCAAGCAATGGCTGATCGACCGGCAGGTGACCAACTTCTCCTGGTCCAGCCAGGGCCGCGGGTTCTTCACCGACCGTGCCGGCCGCGACAAGCGGGACAACGAGGAACTGGTCCGCTGCTGGTACAACGAGCAGAACTTCGGCCGTCGCGACCGCGCCATCGAGCTGGCGCAGCAACTCGGCAAGAGCCCCATCCATGTGGCGCTCGCCTATGTGCTGGCGCAGCCCTTCCCCAGCGTACCCCTGATCGGTCCACGCACCCTCGAAGAGCTCGACGACAGCCTCAAGGCGCTCGACATCAAGCTCACGCCCGAGCAGGTCTCCTGGCTGGAAGGCTAAAAGTCACGCAAACGCTGGGTTCCGTCACTCACCGGTAACGGAACCCAACCAGAACCACTGCAAAGCAGAGCCGGAATCAGACCAGCCGGCTCTGCTCGATGGCGGCGGCGATGAAGCTCGCGAACAGCGGATGCGGCTCGAACGGCTTCGACTTCAGCTCGGGATGGAACTGCACGCCGATGAACCACGGGTGGTCGGTCCGCTCCACGATCTCCGGCAACTTGCCGTCGGGCGACACGCCAGAGAACAACAAGCCGTTCTTTTCCAACACCTTACGGTAGTCCATGTTGACTTCGTAACGGTGCCGGTGCCGCTCGGAGATGCGGGTCGAGCCATAGATATCCGCCACCCGTGAGCCGCGGGTCAGCTGCGCCGGGTAGGCGCCGAGGCGCATGGTCCCACCAAGGTCGCCCTCGGCCCCGCGCACTTCCTTTTCGTTGTCCTTCACCCACTCGGTCATCATCCCGACGATCGGCTCCTTGGTCGGTCCGAACTCGGTGGATGAGGCATTGCGGATGCCGGCCGTGTTGCGGGCGGCTTCGATGCAGGCCATCTGCATGCCGAAGCAGATGCCGAAATACGGCACGTCCTTCGTACGGGCGAACCGGGCCGCCTCGATCTTGCCCTGCGCCCCGCGTTCACCAAAGCCGCCGGGCACCAGGATGCCGTGGACATGCTCGAGGTAGGGCGCGGGATCGTCGCGCTCGAACACCTCGGAGTCGATCCACTGCAGGTTCACCTTCACCTTGTTGGCGATGCCGCCATGGGTCAGGGCTTCGCTGAGGGATTTGTAGGCGTCCTTGAGGCCGGTGTACTTGCCGACGATGGCGATATTTACCTCGCCCTCGGGGTTGTGCAGGCGGCGGGAGACTTCTTCCCACGCGGTCAGATCCGGGGTGGGCGCGTCGGCAATCCCGAAGGCGGCCAAGATTTCCCGGTCGAGCCCTTCCTTGTGGTAGGCGACCGGCACATCATAGATGGAGCCGACGTCCAGACCCTGGATCACGGCGCTTTCGCGCACGTTGCAGAACAGGGCGAGCTTCTTGCGCTCTGACTCTGGGATCGGACGGTCGCAGCGCACCAGCAGCACGTCAGGCGAAATGCCGATCGAGCGCAGGGTTGCCACCGAGTGCTGCGTCGGCTTGGTCTTCAGTTCGCCGGCAGATGGGATAAATGGCATCAAAGTCAGATGCATGTAGACGGCGTGGCCGCGCGGCACGTCGTTTCCGAACTGACGGATGGCCTCGAAGAACGGCAGGCCTTCGATGTCGCCGACGGTGCCGCCGACTTCCACCAGCACGAAGTCGTACTCATCGTTGCCGTCGCGGATGAAGTCCTTGATGGCGTCCGTTACGTGCGGGATCACCTGCACCGTGGCGCCGAGGTACTCGCCCTTGCGCTCGCGGGCGAGGATGTCGGAGTAGATCCGGCCGGTGGTGATGTTGTCTTTCTTGTTGGCCGCTCGGCCGGTGAAGCGCTCGTAGTGACCGAGGTCGAGGTCGGTCTCGGCGCCATCGTCGGTGACGAAGACCTCACCGTGCTGGGTGGGCGACATCGTGCCCGGATCGACGTTGAGATAAGGGTCGAGCTTGCGCAGCCGAACCTTGTAGCCGCGGGCCTGCAGCATGGCACCCAGGGCGGCCGAGGCGAGCCCCTTGCCCAAAGAAGAAACCACGCCACCGGTGATGAATACGTACCGAGCCATGGGCGCTCACCTTAATCATATCGTCTTCGATTCGGAGAGCCGCAGGGCGGCTACTCACACAAAAGAAGAAGGGGATGTCGCCATCCCCTCCCCCATCCGTCGCACAAGCGGCGGTCAGTTCGTGGCCGGCGTAGCCGGCTGTTGTTCCGCAGGCGCGGGCGCCTCGGGGACCGGAAGGTCGCTGGCGCTGCCCGCGGCCGGAGCAGCAGCATCCGGCGCGGCCGGAGCGGCGGCTTCGGGCGCGGCCGGAGCGGTCGACGGCGTGGGCGCCGCAGGTGCCGGAACCGGCAGGTCGGAGCTGCTGTCATCCTGCAGGGCATTCAGCGCGTCCAGAACCGTGGCGGGCGACTGGCCGTCCTGCGTCTGCACGGCGCGATCCAGAATGGTCGACGTGCTGCGATCAAGCTCGCTCATGATGGTGAGGCCGATCGCCGTGGCAAAGAACAGGGCCGCCAGGATGGCCGTGGTGCGGGTGAGCAGGTTGGCCGAGCCACGGGCGGTCATGAAGCCGCCACCGCCGCCGCCAATGCCCAGCGCGCCGCCCTCGGAGCGCTGCAGCAGGATCACTGCGATCAGCGCCAGCACGATGAGCAGGTAGGCCACAATCAGGACGTTTGCCATCGGGTCCTTCGTATCGTCGTCAAGAGATGCGGCGTAATACACGCCTCAAGCAGTGAATGCCAGAGGCAGGGCGGAAAAACCGCCGAGCCTCCGGCCCGCTCGTTCAGACCGCCGAGATAATGGTGTAAAAGTCTTTTGCCAAGAGGCTGGCGCCGCCGACAAGGCCACCATTGACGTTTTCCAGCGACAGGATCTCGCGGGCATTCATCGGCTTCATCGACCCGCCATAAAGAATCCGGGTCGTTTCTCCACGTTCGCCGAACCGCTGGACCAGATGCTGGCGGATGCTCGCATGCATGCGTGCGATCTCTTCATTGGTCGGCGTACGGCCAGTGCCGATAGCCCATACCGGTTCATACGCTACCACAATCTCGTGTTGACCGGCCGCGTCGGGGATCGAGGCGGCAAGCTGCCGTTCAACCACGGCTTCGGCGTCGCCGCTGTCGCGCTCCGCCTCCGTCTCGCCGACGCAGATGATCGGCTTCAGCCCGGCCCCCATCGCCGCTTCAGCCTTGGCGCACACAACCTGGTCAGTTTCACCGTGCTGCGTACGGCGCTCGGAGTGGCCGACGATCACGAACTGTGCGCCGGCGTCGGCGAGCATGCCGGCCGAGATTTCACCCGTGTGGGCGCCGGCAGCGGCGGGGTGGCAATCCTGGCCACCGGCGAGGATGCCGCTGGTCGCGCCGCTTGATGCCACGGCGTGGAGAATGGTTGCTGGAGGGCAAACAACCACCAGGGCACGTGGCGCCTCGCCCGTGGTCAGCAGGCTCGCCAGGGCGGAGATTTCCTCGAGGGAGGCACGCAACCCGTTCATCTTCCAGTTCCCTGCGATGAGCGGTGAAATCGTGGTGGTCACTGTTTGCTCCTCTATACCTCTTGCACCGGCAACGGCTTTGCCATAACCCCGCAAGTCGACTTTGGCTATGCCAGCGTCCGCGACGGACGGCTGGCGAAACTGGAACGTTGTCACATGCTTGATGGTTTGCGCGCGTTTGCAAAATCCTGGCCCGGCCGGATTATGGGCGCGTTGCTGCTGATCGGCCTCGCCGGCTTCGGCATCAACAACGTCATCCTCGGCTTCGGCAGCAACACCGTAGCGCGCGTCGGCGGCGAGGACATCAGCGCCAATGAATTCCTGCGCGCCTACCAGAGCCAGGTGAATCGCGTGGCGCAGCAGATCGGCTCGGTTCCGTCGCCTCAGGATGCAGTGAACTTCGGCATTCCAACGATGACCCTGCAGCAGTTGGCACAGGACGCAGCACTCGAACAGCTTGCCACCCGCTTCGGGCTCGGTGTTTCCGAGGCGAAACTTGCCGAGATGGTGCGCGAGGATCCCTCCTTCCGCGGCACACTGGGCACCTTCGACCCCGCTTCTTTTGCGCAGGTCCTGCGGGCCAGCGGCATCACCGAGGCGGAATATTTCGCCGACCAGACCGCGGCGGCACGGCGCCAGCAACTGGTGCTGGGCCTGTTCGGGGAAGCGGGCCTGCCCGCAGCCGGTACCGAGTTGATCAACGCCTATGTGAACGACCAGCGCACCATCGAGTATTTCGTTCTGAACGCCACCAGCCTGCCGAGCCCCCCGGAGCCCACGGAAGAGGAACTGGCAAGCTACCTGGCCGAGCACCAGGCTGAATTCCGGACGGTGGAGACCCGCCAGACGCAGATGCTGGTGCTATCCCCGACCACGTTGGCGGCCACGAAGACAATCTCGGACGAGGCGATCACCGCTGAATACGAGCGGACTCGCGACAGCCTGGCGCAGCCGGAGCGCCGCACCATCGAGCAGGTGGTTCTGAACGCGGACCAGGCCGCTGCCTTCGAAGCCGGTCAGGCCGCAGGTACCCCATTCGAACAGCTTGTGGCGGAGGCTGGCGTAACCCCGACCTCTCTCGGCACGCTGGCCCAGAGCCAGGTTACCGATCCGGCCCTTGCCTCGGCAGCCTTTGCGCTGGAACAGGGTGGCTTCACCGTTATCGAAGGTGCCGCCGGCCGCCGTGCGGTGCGTGTTTCGGCGATCGAACCGGGCGGCACGCCGTCGCTCGAGGAAGCGCGAGCCCAGATTGCGGAACGTCTCGCGCTCGCCGAGGCGCGCAACGAGATCGCTGACGTTCAAGATCAGGTCGAGGAACTGCGCGCCGCTTTCCGGCCGCTGAGTGAGATCGCCGGGCGCTTCGGGATCGACCTCTTCGAAGCTGGCGTCACCGCCGGCGGCAGCGAACTGGAGATCATCTCCGGCATCGCCCCCGAGGACCGCTCGCGCCTGGCTCAGGCCATCTTCGCGGCCGAACAAGGCGAACTGACCGCCGCGGTGCCGATGACCGGCAACACCAACGTCTATTTCGAACTCGAAGCGGTAGAGCCCGCCCGGGATCAGACGCTGGATGAGGTCCGCGAGGAGGTGGCAGCCGTCCTCACAACCGAACGGACCAATGATGCCCTCCTTGCTGCGGCTGCAGAAGCTGTGGCCCAGGTGCAAGGTGGGACCGCGCTGGGTGACGTTGCCGCCGGCTACAACACCTTTCCGCAGTTGAGCACACCCTTTACGCGCTTCGGCTCGCCTGACGGTACCATCGACGGCACGATCGCCTCCGCGGCATTTGCCGGTGGGCCGGACCTTGTGGACACAGCCGTCAGCGAAGATGGCAGTATGATAGTGTTCCAGGTCACTGGTGTGACCCCGTCGGACGCCACGCTCGAGCAGGCCGTCATTGACAGCCTGGACCAGGAGGCTCAGGTGGGGCTCTATGGCGAGTTCGTGGCCGCTGTCCGGGACGATGCCGGCCTCCGCATCAACCAGCAGGCGCTGAACGAGGCGCTGGCACTCACCGGCGCTACGCAGTAGCGCCCTCACCTCGAAAGAAGCCACCATGGCCGACGACGTCTTTCCGCGCTTTTCCGAGCAATACAATGCCGGGAAATCGCAGATCGTCTGGCGCCGCGTGGTGGCCGACCTGGAGACGCCGGTCGGGACCTATCTCAAGCTCGCCAGCGGGCGGAGCCACACATTCCTGCTCGAGTCCGTCCAGGATGGGAGCACCCGCGGACGCTACTCCATCATCGGCCTCCTGCCGGATGTGATCCTGAAAGTCGAGAACGGCGAGGCCTCGATCAACCGTTCGGCGCAGATCGACGCCAACTCGTTCGAGCGTCTGGATGAAAAGCCACTGGATGCCTTGCGACTGCTGGTGGCCGAGAGCCAAATCGACATGCCACCGGGATTGCCGCCGCAGTCAGCCGGCGTCTACGGTTTTCTCGGCTACGAAATGGTCCGCTACATGGAGGTATTGCCGAACAGCAATCCCGACGAGTTGGGCCTTCCCGAAGCGAGTTTGATACGGCCGTCGCTGCTGGCGGTGTTCGATACGGTCAAGGATGAACTCTATATCACCGCGCCGGTCTATGTACGGTCCGGTGTCACAGCGCGGCAAGCCTATGAAGCCGCCGCGGCGCGGATCGACGAAGCGGTGGCGCGGCTCAATCAGTCCCTGCCCGCAGCCCCAGCCTTGCCCGATCTTGAAACGCTAGAAGTCACCAGCAACACGAGCCCCGACGCCTATTTCGCCATGGTCGCCCGGGCCAAGGAATACATCGCTGCCGGCGACATTTTCCAGGTTGTGCTGAGCCAGCGCTTCGAGGCCGAGTTCAGCCTGCCGCCGACTGCGTTGTACCGGGCGCTGCGGCGGACGAACCCCAGCCCCTACATGTACTTCCTCGACTTCGGCGACTTCGCCGTGGCGGGGTCGAGCCCGGAAATCCTGGTGCGGGTGCAGGATGGACAGGTCACGATCCGGCCGATCGCCGGTACGCGCAAGCGCGGCTCCACACCGACCCGCGACCAGGAACTGGCAGCCGAACTGCTGAGCGATCCGAAGGAACTGGCGGAGCACCTGATGCTGCTCGACCTGGGCCGCAACGATGTCGGCCGGGTCGCCAAGATCGGTTCGGTAAAGGTCACCGACAAGTTCTTCCTCGAATACTATTCCCACGTGATGCACATCGTCTCCAATGTCGTGGGCGAACTCGCTCCCCAGTACGATTTCGTCGATGCGCTTGCGGCCGGCTTCCCGGCCGGTACGGTATCCGGCGCCCCGAAGGTGCGGGCGATGGAGATCATCGATGAACTCGAGACCTCCCGTCGCGGCATCTATGGCGGCTGCGTCGGTTATTTCGGGGCCGACGGTACGATGGACACCTGCATCGTCCTGCGCACCGGTATCGTGAAGGACGGCAAGCTCTACGTTCAAGCCGGCGCGGGCATTGTTGCCGATAGCCAGACGGAACTCGAGCAGATGGAATGCGAGAACAAGGCAAGGGCACTGTTCACCGCTGCCGAAGAAGCGCTACGCTATGCCGGTGAAGCGAGGATCGGGCAGTGAGCGGTGTTGCAGCATTGGGGAGGCGCAGGTCTGTTCAGTTGGTCGGGCGATGGCGGGGCTGGTTCTGAACCGTCCGCCAGAACCACTCCGTTAGAGACAGGCGCCAAATGACCAAGACCCTCGTCATCGATAACTATGACAGCTTCACCTACAACCTCGTCCACTTCCTGGGCGAACTCGGCGCCGACATCACCGTGCGCCGCAATGACAAGATCACCACGAACGAAATCTCCGAGATGGCGCCCGAGGCCATCGTCCTGTCTCCCGGGCCGTGCACGCCCAACGAGGCAGGGGTGTGCCTCGCCGTGATTGACAGGTTCAAGAACGAGATCCCGATGCTGGGCGTATGCCTGGGCCATCAGGCCATGGGCCAGGCCCTCGGCGGCGAGGTGATCCGGGCGCCCCATCTGGTGCATGGCAAGACCAGCCGCATCGAGCACACTGGCAAGGGCATTTTCCGTGGGCTGAATTCCGGCTTCGAGGCCACCCGCTACCACTCGCTGATCGTGCGGGCGGAAAGCCTGCCGGATACGCTGGAAGTGACCGCGCGCACCGAGGACGGGCTGATCTTGGGCATGCAGCACAAGACGCTGCCGGTACACGGCGTGCAGTTCCATCCGGAGAGCATCGCCAGTGAGAACGGGCACGCCCTGCTGCAGAACTTCCTGAACCTCGCCAAGGAGTTCAACGGCAAGCGGGAGGCCGCGTGATGGACATCAAGCAGGCGCTGCACAAGATCGCCGACCGTCGGGACCTGACCGGTGAAGAGATGCGCAGCGTGATGCGCAGCATCATGGCCGGCGAAGCAACCGCCGCCCAGATCGGCGCCTTCCTGATGGGCATGCGGATCAAGGGCGAGACCGTGGGCGAGATCGCTGCCGCCGTATCGATCCTGCGGGAGCAGATGGTGCCGGTTACCGCCCCGGAAGATGCCATCGACATCGTCGGAACCGGCGGTGACGGCGTCGGCAGCCTCAACATCTCCACGGCAACGGCTCTGGTGGTGGCGGCGGCGGGCGTGCCCGTGGCCAAGCACGGCAACAAGGCGTTGTCGTCCCGCTCAGGCTCCTCGCAGGCGCTTGAGGCATTGGGCGTCAAGCTCGACCTCACCCCTGCCGAGATCGGTGAGACGATCGCGCAGGCCGGCATCGCCTTCATGTTCGCGCCGCATCACCACCCTGCCATGCGGCACGTCGGGCCGGCGCGCACTGAAATGGGCGTGAGGACGCTTTTCAACCTGCTGGGGCCGCAGGCCAACCCGGCCGGCGTGCGCCGCTACCTGCTCGGTGTCTACTCCCAGCAATGGGTGGAGCCGGTCGCGGCAGCGCTCTTGGCCAACCGCGCGATCAAGGCTTGGGTGGTGCATTCGAGCGAAGGTCTGGACGAGTTGTCGACGTCGGGTCCGAACTTCGTCGCGCAGATCGCCAACGGCGACCTGCGCAGCTTCGAACTGCATCCCGAAGAGGTCGGACTCAAGCTGACGGATCCAAAGGATCTGCTGGGCGGCGATCCGGCGGAAAATGCTGCGGCAATCCATGCCTTGATCGACGGCGCCCCCGGGGCCTATCGTGACACCGTGCTGCTCAATGCCGGCGCAGCACTGCTCGTCGCCGACAAAGTCGAGAACATCGAAGACGGCATTGCCTTGGCTCGTGAAACCATCGACAGCGGCAAGGCCAAGAGCACACTCGCCCGCCTGGTGGCGATATCCAACGGACGAGCGGAATGACCGATATCCTCAGGCAGATCGAACAGTACAAGCGCGAGGAAATCGCAGCGGCCAAGGCCATGCGGCCCTGGGCCGAAGTGGTCGCGCAGGCGCATGACCAGACGCCGCCGCGCGGCTTCCTGAACGCACTGAAGGCCAAACGCGCTGGTGGCGACTATGCGCTCATTGCCGAAGTAAAGAAGGCGAGCCCTTCCAAGGGGCTGATCCGACCCGAC
This sequence comes from Pseudomonadota bacterium, assembly GCA_023431205.1. GTDB lineage: Bacteria > Pseudomonadota > Alphaproteobacteria > Rhizobiales > Devosiaceae > Devosia. The sequence continues at coordinate 52,516 of JAEYXQ010000036.1, forward strand.
TTCGACCCCGCGGACATCGCGCGCGCCTATGAAGCGGCTGGCGCCGCCTGCCTCTCGGTGCTCACCGACCGGCCCAGTTTCCAGGGGTCGCCGAGCTACCTGATCGAGGCACGGGCAGCGACACAACTGCCGGTGCTGCGCAAGGACTTCCTGTTCGAGACCTACCAGGTCGCCGAGGCCCGCGCCTGGGGAGCCGATTGCATCCTGATCATCCTGGCGGCGGTGGGCGATGACACTGCGCGCTACCTGCTCGATGCAGCCGAGGAGTGGGGCATGGACGCGCTGGTGGAAGTGCACGACCAGCTAGAGCTCGACCGGGCATTGGCGCTTGATGCCGAGTTCATCGGCATCAACAACCGCAACCTCAGGACCTTCGAGACGACCCTCGAAACCTCGATCAAGCTTGCTGTCGGCGTGCCGGAAGGCCGCACACTGGTCAGCGAAAGCGGCATCGTCGACCACCAGCACCTGGTGAAGCTTGAGCGGGAGGCGGGCATCGGCACCTTCCTGGTCGGCGAGAGCCTGATGCGGCAGCAGGATGTGGTCGCGGCAACCCGAGCGCTGCTCAGGGGCGTGCCGGTCACGGCTGGTTGATGGCGGGCGGTCTCACCCACCTCGATGCCCGCGGCCGGGCACACATGGTCGACATTGGTGACAAGGCAGTTACGCGTCGCCGGGCGGTCGCAGAAGCCACAGTGCTTGCCTCGCCGGACACGGTCGCCGCCCTGTTCAAAGGCAGCGGCAAGAAGGGCGATGCGCTCGCCACTGCCCGCATCGCCGGCATCATGGGTGCGAAGAAAACGTCAGAGTTGATCCCGCTCTGCCATCCGCTGGCGCTGAGCAAGGTCACCATCGACATCGAGCGCCTCGCGGATGGAACCGGTCTGCATGTGACCGCTGCGGCTGAGACCACCGGGCAGACAGGCGTGGAAATGGAGGCACTGACCGCGGCAAGTGTCGCCGCGCTGACGCTCTATGACATGGGCAAGGCCATGGACCGCGCCATGACCGTCACCGATCTGCGGCTGGTGGAGAAATCCGGCGGCAAGTCTGGCGATTTCAAGCGGGCACCATGAGCCTGAAGCCCGTTGAGGACGCCATAGTCGCCATTCTAGCTCGGGTGCCGCCGGTCACCGCCGAAACGGTGCCACTGGCCAAGGCTGCCGGGAGAGTGCTGGCAGCGCCGGTCATTGCCACACACGACCAGCCGCCCTTCGATGCCTCGGCCATGGATGGCTACGCTGTTCGGGCGGCCGATGCTGTCGATGGTGCAACGCTGCGGGTCGTCGGGGTATCGCAGGCAGGTGCCAGGTTCCAGGGAGAACTGGGCACGGGGGAGGCCGTCCGCATCTTCACCGGCGCACCCCTGCCCCACGCCGCCGACACGGTGATCATGCAGGAGCAGGCGGTGGTCGAGGGCGATCGGGTGGGGTTCACCGCGCCCGTCCGCCCGGGGCACAGCGTCCGCCTCCGCGGCCACGACTTCGCGTCAGGCGACCAACTGCTCGCACCCGGCACCCTGCTCGGCCCACTCCAGCTGACGGTAGCGGCGGCGGCGAACGCAGGAACCGTGTCGGTAGCACGCCGGCCATCCATTGCGCTGCTCGCAACCGGGGACGAACTGGTGCCACCGGGCAGCCCGCTCGCACCGGACCAGATCGTTGCCTCCAACACGGCCGGCCTGCTGCCCCTGCTTGCCCCCTATGCGGAGCGGGTCACGGACCATGGCATAGCGCCCGACGTCCGGGCAGAATTGCGCGACCGGCTCAGCGCCATCTTTGCCAGCAAGCCGGACGTCCTGGTCACCACCGGCGGCGCCAGCGTCGGAGAACATGACCTCGTGCAGGACGTGTTGAAGGAGTTGGGCGTGACGCTCGACTTCTGGCGGATCAACATGCGTCCCGGCAAACCGCTGATGTTCGGCGTGTGGGGCAAGACGCTGGTGTTCGGACTGCCCGGCAACCCCGTGTCGGCTATAGTGACCGCACTCGTGTTCATTCGCCCTGCCCTGCGCCGCTGGGCCGGATATGTGGAACCGGCCAACTGGCGGCTGCCACTTGCGGCGCCTACACCGGCGAACTCGGCGCGCCGGCACTTCATGCGCGGCCGGCTACTCCTCGGTGCCGAGGGGCCGCAAGTGCTGCCCATCCTTGAGACCGACAGCGGCCACACGTCGTCAATGGCGGCCGCCGACATGCTGATCGTCCAGCCGGAACATGAACCGGGCCAGCCCCGGGGCGCCGCGGTCGAGGTCATGCCGATCTTCGGCTTCTAGCCCTCACGCGCTGATCTATTGCAGAACATAGGCGGAACACTTATAGTCGTTCCGTCTATGTTCCGATTCTCGCCGAAAGGGCCAGAATGCTCACGCGCAAGCAACACGAACTGCTGATGTTCATCCATGAGCGGATGAAGGAGACAGGTATTCCGCCCTCCTTCGACGAGATGAAGGACGCGCTGGACCTCGCCTCCAAGTCCGGCATTCACCGTCTGATCACCGCATTGGAGGAGCGCGGCTTCATCCGGCGTCTTCCCAACCGGGCGCGGGCAATGGAAGTGATCAAGCTGCCCGACTCGATGAACCCCACGCTGGGTGGACGCAAGGCGCGCTTCGAGCCGTCGGTGATCGAGGGCAACCTCGGCAAGGTCGCCAGCCCTTCCCAACGTGGAGAGGATTACGCGCGTCCGGTGTCGGTGCCGGTGATGGGCCGCATCGCGGCCGGTACGCCGATCGAGGCCATCCAGACTCACTCGCATACGATCGCCGTGCCACCCGAGATGCTGGGCGCTGGTGAGCACTACGCGCTCGAAGTGCGCGGTGACTCTATGATCGACGCGGGCATCTTCGACGGCGACACGGTGCTGATCCGCAAGCAGGAAAGCGCCTCCACCGGGGAGATCGTCGTGGCCCTTGTCGATGACGAGGAAGCGACGCTGAAGCGGCTGCGTCGCAAGGGCCAGACCATCGCGCTCGAGGCGGCAAATCCCGCCTACGAGACGCGCATCTTTCCGCCGGACCGGGTGAAGGTGCAGGGTCGGCTCGTGGGCCTCATGCGGAAATACTAGGTCTGTCGGCGGCCCGCTGCGCCCAGGCGCGTGCGCAAAGGGGTCGCCGCAGATCCGAACGGGCAGAAGCCGGCTCCCAGATCGGGAGCCGGCTTCTTGTTTTCCGGCCTTAGTGGTTGTCGCGCGGGACGCCGTTGGTCTGGGCGATGCGCTGGTAGTTCACCGCCGGCTTGAGAACCGCGCCGCTGCCGAGTTGGTCCACGAGACCACGCTGGATTTCCTGCCAGGGTGTCTGGTGCTTCGGGAACTTGTAGCCGCCCTCGGCTTCCAGGTTGGCCCGACGCTGCTGGATCTCGGCGTCCGAGATCAGGATGTTGGCCTCGCCCTTGTTGAGGTCGATCCGCACCCTGTCACCGGTCTTGAGGATGGCGAGGTTACCACCCGCAGCAGCCTCCGGAGACGCATTGAGGATGGAAGGCGAGCCCGAGGTGCCGGACTGGCGACCGTCGCCGATACAGGGCAGCGCGTGGATGCCCTTCTTGATCAGGTAGTCGGGCGGCCGCATGTTCACCACCTCGGCGGCGCCGGGGTACCCGATAGGGCCGGCGCCACGCATGAACAGCATGGTGTACTCGTCGATCTCGAGCGACGGATCGTCGATACGGGCGTGATAGTCCTCGGGCCCGTCAAACACCACTGCCTTGCCTTCGAACATGCCCGGGTGCTGCGGATCGCTGAGATAGCGTTCGCGGAATTCGGGCGATATCACGCTGGTCTTCATGATCGCGTTGTCGAACAGGTTGCCGCGCAGCACGATGAAGCCGGCTTCCGCCTTCAGCGGCTGATCGAACGGCCGGATCACCTTTTCGTCTTCGATCGGCGTGTCACGGCAGTTTTCGCCGATGGACCGACCATTGACCGTGGGCGCGTCCTCGTGGATCAGCCCCTGCTTCATCAGTTCATTGACCACCGCCGGAACGCCACCGGCATGGTAGTAGTCCTCGCCTAGATACTCGCCGGCGGGCTGCAGGTTCACCAGAAGCGGCACGTGGTGACCGTGCTGCTGCCACTCGTCGATGTTGAGCTCGACACCGATGTGGCGGGCGATGGCATTGATGTGGATCGGGGCATTGGTCGATCCGCCGATAGCCGAGTTCACCACGATGGCGTTGAGGAAGTTTTCCTTGGTCAGGATGTCCGAGGGCTTGAGGTCCTCGTGCACCATCTCGACGGCGCGCTTGCCGGTACGGTAGGCCATTTCCTGGCGGTCGCGGTACGGCGCCGGAATGGCTGCCGACCCAGGCAACTGCATTCCCAGCGCTTCGGCCAGCGAGTTCATGGTCGTCGCCGTACCCATGGTGTTGCAGTAGCCGGTGGACGGTGCCGAAGACGCCACCAGCTCGATGAACTTGGGATAGTCTATCTCGCCGGCGGCGAGCATCTGACGGGCCTTCCACACGATGGTGCCGGAGCCAGTCCGCTCCCCCTTGTGCCAGCCATTGAGCATGGGCCCGACCGACAGCGCGATCGCCGGGATGTTCACGGTCGCCGCGCCCATCAGCATCGCGGGGGTGGTCTTGTCGCACCCGATGGTCAGCACCACGCCATCCAGGGGATAGCCGTATAGAACTTCGACCAGTCCCAGATAGGCGAGGTTGCGGTCGAGGCCGGCCGTTGGGCGCTTGCCCGTTTCCTGGATCGGGTGGACCGGAAACTCGATGGCGATGCCACCGGCTTCACGGATGCCCTCGCGCAGGCGCTCGGCCAGCACGATGTGATGGCGGTTGCACGGGCTGAGGTCGGAGCCGGTCTGGGCGATGCCGATGATGGGCTTGTCCGACTGCAGCTCCTCGCGGGAGACACCGAAATTCATGTAGCGCTCGAGATAAAGCGCCGTCATGTCCGGATTGTCCGGATTGTCGAACCAGGCGCGCGAGCGCAGCTTCTTGGGGGCGGAGCCGCCGTTTCCAGCCGTCATGATGGTTAGGTCCTCAACATTCCGCCCGCGGATCGTGGCAGGCGTCTGGTCTGGTTCTAGCATGTCCGGCAGCCCACGGAATGCTCTCTCTTGAAAAAATCATACAATTGAGCCAAGTGCGTGCAGCCACTGGTGGAAGTGGCGCCCAGCGGCTAGGGTCCCGTGGCTTGGGCGGGTGCAAGAGGGCGAAAGAGTGACACGTGGCGTCGAGTGGGTGGCCGTCGATTGGGGCACCTCCAACCTCCGGGCCTGGGGCATGGGCGCAGATGGGCAGCCGGTCCTCGAACGCTCCTCTCCCAAGGGCATGGGGAAGCTTGAACGGCACGAGTTTGCCGGTGCGCTGGCGGAATTGCTGGACGGGGTCCCCGCCGGAACCGGGATGCCGGTGCTGATCTGCGG
>JAEYXQ010000070.1 GCA_023431205.1 Pseudomonadota bacterium
GCCGCACACTGGGCCAGGCTGAGTGCCGCCAATCCGCATTTGTGGGACGGGCGCATCCTCGGCGTGACGGCGCAGGCGGGTGATCCGCCGCTGGCCATTGTCGACGGTGTGCTTCGCGCCGAAGCCCGGGAAGACGCCTATTCGGTGTTTCTCCACTGGCGCGACAGCGGCTTCCCCGAGATCGGCATTCGCAACGTCTTCGGCTCCGCCCTGATCGCCTCCAGTGACGGCGCCTTCCTCTACGGCGTCATGGGCGGGACCACCGCCAATGCCGGCCGCGTCTATCCGCCCGGAGGCTCACTCGAGCCGAGCGACATCGATGCCGAGGGCAGGGTGGGGCTACTGGCCTCCATCGATCGCGAGCTCGAGGAGGAGACAGGCCTCACCGCAGGCGAAGCGGACCTTGGACCGTTGCTGGTGACCTTCGAGGGTGCACGGATCTCCGTCGGACGCGTGTTCCGCTTCGACGAGCCGGCCGCCAGGCTGGTGGCGCGCATCCGCGCCAATCTCGAACAACAGGAGCACCGCGAGCTCGACGATGTCGTCATTGTTCGCTCCGCCGCCGACGCTGCGGCGGCCGGCGATGTCGTGCCCTATGCAGCCGCCCTGGCCGATCACGGACTGGCGCAACTCTAGCGGTGCGGCGGCTCCGGGTCAGGACGGCGCCCATCGATCGGCAGCAAGCCTGCTAACTTCCGTCGCCACGCAAGCTGGCCTAGACTGCTGGTGTTGCCTCGATGGAGATCTGCTTGACCCTGCCTCAGTTCCCCCAGCAAGGTGGCTGCCACTGCGGTGCCGTCCGCTACCGCCTCGCCGCCAGTCCGCTCAGCGTCTACAACTGCCATTGCAAGGACTGCCAGCGCTTCTCCGGCACCGGCTGGTCCATGTCGATGATTGTGCGGAGCGCCGATTTCGAGGTTTCCGGCGCCACCGTGCGCTACGAGCGTACTGCCGACAGCGGCAATGTGATCTCCATGAACTTTTGCGCCCACTGCCATGGCTGGCTCTGGAATGATCCCCCGGATGGCAACGTCAAGGTCGTGCGGGCCGGCACGTTGGACGACATCGACTGGGCTCGCCCGGTGGGCAATATCTGGACCAGCAGCAAGGCGGCCTGGGCCCAAATCGACCCGGCGCTGGTGAACTTCGACAAGGGCGCAGTGGACCGGACGCCTCTGTTCGAGGCCTGGACGCGGCAGAACGGGGCCTCGGCATGAGCAACGAAGACGATATCGCTCGGGTGAAGCGCCAGGAGCAGGAACTGGTCCTGGACCGCTTCGACGAGGAGGTGGCCTTCGCCCTCGGCACCTCGGTGCGCGAGCGCGCCCTGGCCGAAGGGCTGTCGCTGGTCGTCGATGTCCGCACCTGGGACCGGCAACTGTTTTTCTCGGCCACGCCGGGCACGTCTGCCGACAATGCCGAATGGGTGCGCCGCAAGGTCAACACGGTTCGGCGCTTCCAGCGCGCCAGCTACCGCCTGGTGCTCGAGCGCGGCGAGCAGCCGTTCTCGCCGCAGTCGGGTGCTGATCCTGCCGACTACGTCATTGCCGGTGGCGGTTTCCCGATCCGGGTAAAGGGCGCTGGCATCGTGGGAGCCCTGACCATCTCCGGTCTGCCGGGCCGCCGGGACCATGGCGTGGCAGTGGATGCCGTCTGCGATCATCTCGGCCGTTCTCGCGCCGATTATGCCCTGCCGGAGGTTGCATCGTGAAGCTCAGCTATCTGCTGCTCGACGTCTTCACCGAACGTCCGCTGGCGGGCAATCCGCTCGCCGTGGTGTGCAAGGCCGAGGGGCTGCTCGACGACGAGATGCAGGCGATCGCGCGGGAGTTCAACCTCAGCGAGACCGTGTTCATCTGCAAGCCGCAGGTGGAGCGCAACACGGCACATGTGCGCATCTTCACCCCGCATGAGGAACTGCCGTTTGCGGGGCACCCCACAGTCGGTGCGGCTGTCGTCCTGGGTCTGCAGAACAAGGTGACGGCCGTGCGGATCGAAGAGAAGGTCGGGCTAGTCACCGCCTTGTTCGAGAAGGCCGACAAGCGCAGCGGAATGGCGCGCTTCGCGCTGCCGAAGCTGCCTGCACGCATTGCCGATCTGCCCGACCACCTGTCGATCGCTCAGGCGCTTGGCCTTGAGCCCGAGGATATTGGCTGCGACCGCTACAAGCCTGCCGTGTTCTCGGCCGGCGTGACCTTCCACCTCATCCCCGTGCGCAATGCCGAAGCTCTGCGCCGGGCGAAGCCGAACTCGGCCGCCTGGAATGACGTGTTCTCGTACGAGCACCAGTCCGCCTATGTCTTCACCATGACCCCCGAGGAACCCAGCAACGACATCGCCGCGCGGATGTTCGGCATGGGCCTCGGGGAGGATCCGGGAACAGGAGCGGCCGCGGCGGCGCTGATCGGCCTCCTGGCCGAGCACGATCCGCTGGCCAATAGCCAGTCCGACATGGTGCTCCGGCAGGGCCAGGAGATGGGCCGCCCCTGTCGCATCACCATCCAGTTGCGCAAGGAAAATGACGTGCTGACGCATGGCGCCATCGGAGGGCAGGCGGTGATCGTCGGCGAGGGCACGCTCGACCTCGGCAACTAAAGCAGCATTAACCTTCGGGTTACCATTCAGTTGTGAACGGTCAGCCGAGGGCGCATTGCTCAGGGGTCGTTGAGGGCCTCATGCCACAGAGCCGTCTTGGGAACATCGATGCGCTGCGCGGGGCCGCTGCTTTGGCAGTGTTCGTCCAGCACGCCCTGATGAACATCGAGCATGGCAGCAGTTCGGGCCCGATCTGGGCGCTGGCACACTGGACGCTCAACACCATCGACCTCGGCCGGCTGGGCGTGGTCGTGTTCTTTCTGATCAGCGGCTTTGTCGTGCCGTTCAGCATCAAGCCGGACCGGCCAGTCCTCCGCTTTGCGGTGTCGCGCGTGTTCCGGCTCTACCCGGCCTTCTGGGTCTCGCTGCTTATGGCGGCATTGGTGATGGCAGCAGCCGGCAAGCCACCAGGGCTGATGCAGGCGCTTGCCAATGCCAGCATGGCCGCCACGATACTGGGCGAAGACTGGATGGTGGGTGTCTACTGGACGCTGTTCATAGAGATGCTGTTCTACGGTCTCGTTGCCACCCTGTTTGTCACCGTCATGCTGTACCGGCCGCTGGTGATCGCGGGGTGCGCCGTGGTGCTGGCGCTCACCACGCTGATACCAATTGCGATGCCGGAGGGGCCGCTGCCGGTACAGTATATCGGGCTGCACCTCTCCGTACTGTTCTGCGGGTTGCTCTTGCGCCTCGGTCTGATCGAGGGACAACGATCCGCACTCGTGCTAGCCGGCATCGTCGTAGCCTTGCAGTTGGTGGCGGCGTTTGTTGCTGCCGGCTATGCGCTTGAGACCGAACACGGCTTTGCCGCCTACAGCGTCAGCGGGACCCTGCTGGCCTATGGTCTTGGCTTCGCCGCGTTTGTCGCCGTCGCCGTGCTGGTGCCGCCGAGTACGCGAAGCCTCGCCCATCTCGCTGCGATCAGCTACTCGGTCTATCTGCTGCACGAGGTGGTGAACGCCGCGCTTGGGCTGGTGCTGCCGCCCACGGGGGGCTGGCTCGACCTGGTCGGTGTCGGTCTCAGCCTCGCGCTGACGCTGGCCGCCGCCCAACTGGTCCACGCCTATGTCGAGCGCCCCGGCATGGCACTGGGGCGACAGCTGCTGGGTGGCCGACCAGCCAAGCTGGCCACGGCCTAGCGCTCAAATCCGAACGGATTTGCCCCCGACGGTCTTGCAACGGCCTGCCGATTGGCGCATTGTTTCCGCAGGACAAGTGTACCAGAGCGTACTTGATGCAGCGCCCCCGCGCCAAAGCCATTGCCATCGCACAACAGCAGGTTCTTCGGACCCGGCTGGCGATTGCCGCCGGCCTGCTGCTGCTCCCCGCGCTTCTTCTCCTTCTTATCAGCCCCTGATCACCGGCAGCTCGAACACCGAGCGGGTCGTCAGGGGAGTGTGCCATCAACCGAACATCGAAACGTGTCCGGTCCAGCGAGCCATTGCCTCGGGGCCGATAGGAAAGAGCTGATATGTCCGCCACCACCAGCAACAGCAACAAAGAGCGCGTCTTCATCTTCGACACCACGCTGCGCGACGGCGAGCAATCGCCCGGCGCAACGATGACCCTCGAGGAGAAGCTGCAGGTTGCCGAGACGCTCGACGAAATGGGCGTCGACATCATCGAGGCCGGCTTCCCGATCGCCTCAAACGGCGATTTCGAAGCGGTCGTCGCTGTCGCCAGGCAGGTCAAGCGCGCAACCGTCGCCGGCCTCGCCCGCGCCATCCCGGCCGACATCGACCGGGCAGGGGAGGCGGTGCGGCATGCTCAGCGCGGTCGCATCCACACTTTTGTGTCGACCTCGCCGATCCATCTCGCGCACCAGATGAAGAAGACCGAGGACGAGGTCATCGAGATCATCGCTCGCACGGTGGCGCAGGCTCGCAACCTGATCGACGATGTCGAGTGGTCGGCCATGGATGCTACCCGCACCCCCATCGAGTTCCTGAAGCGGTGTGTCGAGACCGCGATCAAGGCGGGCGCCACCACCATCAACCTGCCAGATACGGTTGGCTATGCAGTGCCCGACGAGCACTTCCGCATGTTCAGGACCATCATCGAAAGCGTGCCTGGCGCCGACAAGGCGATCTTCTCGGTCCACTGCCATGACGATCTCGGCATGGCTGTGGCCAACTCTCTGGCCGGCGTCGCCGGCGGCGCCCGCCAGATAGAATGTACCATCAACGGGCTCGGCGAGCGGGCCGGCAACGCCGCGCTCGAGGAAGTGGTGATGGCGCTGCGCACCCGCGGCGACGCCATGCCCTTCTTCACCGAAGTGGAATCGACGCACCTGGCGCGCGCCAGCAAGGTGGTGTCGGCCGCTTCCAACTTCCCGGTTCAGTACAACAAGGCCATCGTGGGCAAGAACGCCTTCGCCCACGAGAGCGGTATCCACCAGGACGGCATGCTGAAGAATGCCGAGACCTACGAGATCATGACCCCCGCCAGCGTCGGCATCAAGGAAACCACGCTGGTGATGGGCAAGCATTCCGGCCGCGCCGCCTTCAAGGACAAGCTGCGCGAGCTGGGCTACGAACTCGGCGACAACGCGTTCCAGGAAGCCTTCCAGCGCTTCAAGGACCTCGCTGACCGCAAGAAGCACGTCTACGACGCCGACATCATCGCGCTGGTCGATGACGAGGTCGGTTCCGTCGGCGACCGCATCCGGCTCGTCGACATGGAAGTGGTGTCGAAGACCGGGGGTACCCACCGGTGCAATCTCGTCCTGTCCATTGACGGGGAGGAGAGTGCGGTGACGGTGGAAGGCACCGGCTCGGTGGACGCCATCTTCAACGCCATCAAGCAGGGCACCGGCCAGGAGCCTCACCTGGTGCTCTATGCCGTCGACGGCGTGACCGGCGGTACCGATGCGCAGGCCTCTGCCCATGTCCGTCTCGAGATGAATGGCCGTATCGCCTCCGGCAATGCCGCCGAGCCCGATACGCTGGTGGCCTCCGCCCGAGCCTACCTCAATGCGCTCAACCGCGTGATGATCGAGCGCGGCGCCTCCGCCCAAGGCGCACTCGCCGCCAGCTGATGCGATACGGCGCCGGGTGACCGGCGCCGACCAGTGCGCTGCTAGCCGAGTTCCGCCAGCACTTCACCGAGCGTCTGATCCAGCAACTGCCGGTCCGCTTGTGTGCCGGCACTGATCCGTATGTGGTGATCCAGCCCTGGCGCTGCGGGCTTGCGGATGAAGACGCCCCGGCGGGCAAGGCCCTCCAGAATGGCAACGGCATAGGCTGCGTCACGACCGCAGTTCACCGCAAGGAAGTTGGTCGCCGTCGGCAGCGGCGCAAGGCCATGTCGAAGGACTATTGCCGCTGTGTCCTCAAGAGCATCCTGCACCGCCGCCACCGCCCCACGCAGGTGCGTCTGGTCGGCCAGTGCCGCGATGGCGCCCGCCTGCGCCATGTTGCTGATGCCGAAGTGGTTGCGGATCCGGTCGAATGGTCCCACCGCATCGGGGTGCCCGATGACATAGCCCACCCGGGCGCCGGCCATGCCATAGGCCTTGGAGAAGGTCCGCATGCGCAGCAGATTGCGCCGTTCAAGGTCGAACGGGGGCAGGGTGCCCTCCGGCGCGAACTCGCCATAGGCCTCATCGAGCACGATCATCGTGGATTCTGGCACATCGCCGATGAACCGCTCCACCGCCTCTGCGTCCCACCAACTGCCCATCGGGTTGTCGGGGTTGGCGAGGTAGACCATTGCGGCTGCGGTTGCGTGGGCCGCGGCGGCCAGCGCGTCCAGATCCTCATGAACGCCACGAAACGGCACGGTGTGCAGCAACGCCCCATAGCCGGCCACGTGGTAGTGGAAGGTGGGGTAGCCGCCCAGCGAAGACAGCACCGTGTTCCCGGGTGCCGCGTAGAGGCGCACGGCCATTCCCAGGATCGCGTCCACGCCTTCGCCCGGCATCACCGCGGCGGGCGGGATGTGGTGGTGTGCCGCGATCGCCGCGCGTAGGTCGTGGTTTTCCGGGTCGCCATAGTGCCAGCTGTCCGCAGCGGCAGCGCGCATCGCCGCCAACGTCGCCGGTGAAGGGCCGAAAGGGTTCTCGTTGGCGCCGATGCGTGCCCGAAGCGGCACGCCGCTGTTGCGGGCAATGCTCTCCGGCCCGACGAAGGGCACGGTCTCGGGGAGCCGAGCGACGATGGGTGTCAGGCGAGGGGGCACGGTCTGGTCCGGTCAAGGTTGAGGGAGGAGCTAAGCGCCGGTGGCGATTTTGCACAAGTCCGGGGCGTGTGTCCGCGTCCGCACCACCCGGATTTTGGGCGCCTTCAACCACTTGTTCAACGGGCGGGATTTTCATCAAATCCGCCGTACTCTGGTGAGAAGCCGACAAGCATGGCGGCGCACCTTTGCGTTCGCGTCCTCCGACGATTCGTGCCTATTCCCTCTTGCAATGGAGCGTGTGAATGCTGCCTACCTATGTTCTCGCGCGCGATCACCTGCAGCGTGCCGCCACCATCCTGGCCGGCTCAGATCACCAGTCCCGGCAGATCCGCTACATCATCGAACGCACTATCTCTCTGCTCGAAGACATCCGCCCCGAACCGGCCCGCCCGGCCAGCAATGTGCTGGATTTCGCCGCCTTCCGCGAACGGAACGAGCAGGCCTGACAATCTGGTCCGGCGCGTGAGTGCCGGCCAGGCCTATGCAGTTGCCGCAGCAAAGCCGCCTTCTCGATCCAGCGTCAGCTTCAGCCGCTCCTGCAGTTCGCTGCGGGCGGCCGCCCAGTCGCTGCTCCGGACCGGTATCCGCGCGGCAAGCGACACTGCGGTGTCCGTCAGGCCATCCACTACCACTTCCGCCTGAGACTCACGCACGGCGTAGTCGCTCCGTAGTCCGTCAATGATCCGTTGGCGCACCAGCCCGAGATCAGCACTGCGCGGCACCGTGAACTTGAGTTCGACGATCCGTCCCGGTTCACGGGTGAAGTTGGTGATGCGGGCGTTGGACAGTTTCGAGTTCGGCACGAACATGAAGACGTTCTCGGCATTGCGCATCTGCGTGCCGAACAGGCCGATCTCGACCACGGTCCCCGCGATACCATCGGCATCGATCTGGTCGCCCACATTGAACGGACGCAACAGCACCAGCAGAATGCCGGCGGCGATGTTGGACAGTGTCCCCTGCAGTGCCAGGGCAATCGCCAGGCCCGCAGCACCGAGCACGGCAAGGATCGAAGCGGTCTCCACCCCGAACTGGCCCAGCACCACGATGATGGTGACCACGAGAATCCCGTATCGCACCACCTGCGACAGCAGCGGAACGATGGTGTGGTCGCGGTTCAATCGCTCCGGCAGCAGGCGCAAGACGTTGCGGGAGATGAACTTCGCCAGGATCCAGCCGGCAATCAGCACGACAAGAGCGATCAGCGCCGACCAGGCGCTGGATAGCAGCCATGCTGTGGAAACACCCAGGATCGCCGTGTTGGTCATGAACGACTCCGCCAAGTTGTTGTTCTGCCTGAAAGAGTGCGGCCCGTCGGTTGGTTGCACAGGCCGCGTCGGCCTCCAGGGTGCGGCATTTCATTTCTGTGTCAGGAAAGTGCGGCAGGCGTCTGGACAGGCCCCACCCGCTTTGCTAGAGAGGCGCCACTTTGGTGCCGGCGCGCTTCATCGCAGCGGGTGCATAGCTCAGATGGTAGAGCAGCTGACTCTTAATCAGCGGGTCCAAGGTTCGAGTCCTTGTGCACCCACCAAAGTATCCTCCCCCATATCGACCAGGGTACTATCCTTTTAGCGGCTGGTAGCTGCGAGAAGGATCGCTTTTTGTTACCCTTCTTTCTCGGCGCTGATGGGTCCCACCCCTGACGCCGATGATCGTAGCCGCAGCGTTCCGTTCAACGAACGCTGTGTTTCCGGTATCGCGCCGCACGAAGCGGTGAGGTGGGTTCCCTTCATAAAAGGACAGCAATATTGACATGTCTTTTGTGAACTTGGATCAGGAGCAGCGAGTGTCTGTGCGGACGATGAACAGGAGAGCGGTTCTGTTGGCGGGTGGTGCCAGCCTGTTGCTGGCGGGGTGCACCAGCACCAGTGCCCCTGGACGGGTGGCGCTTGCCGGGACGCCGGAGGTGCCAACGACGCCAGCCAGCGTGCCGCCGCACGTACAGGCCATGTATGCCGCGGTCACAGATGAGCCTTATCCGATCCGCGCTTCCCGGATGCACCTGGTGCCGGAGCGCTACTGGCGCCAGGAAGTGGCCGACCCCACGGGCGAGAAGCCCGGCTCGGTCGTGGTGGATACCACCGATCGCTTCCTCTACCACGTCCGCGACGACGGCACGGCCATGCGCTACGGCGTCGGCATTGGCGCCTCGGGCTTCGAATGGTCCGGCCGGGCCCACATCGCGTACAAGCGCAAATGGCCGACCTGGACGCCGCCATCCGACATGATCAAGCGGCATCCCGAGCTCGAGCGCTACCGGCACGGCATGGAGCCGAGCGAGGACAACCCCATGGGGCCACGAGCGCTCTATATCCACCAGGGCAATGTGGACACGCTCTACCGCATCCACGGCAATCCGGACGAGACCACCATCGGCAAGGCGGTCTCGAGCGGCTGCGTGCGCTTGCTGCCGCAGGACATCATCCACCTTTACAACAACGTGGTCAGCGGCTCGCCGCTCCTGGTGGTCTAGGGTGGCCGAGCGCCGTTGAACCGGTAGATTCGTGCGACTTTCGTCGATTTACCGGATCCCGGCCTTGCGACCCGCAGTTTCGAAGCTGTAGGGCTGTCGCGTCATTCTTCCATAAGGTACCAGCATGTTCGGCTTAGATCCGAGTTTCCTCAGTTCGCTGCTCCAGGTTATCCTGATCGATCTGGTTCTTGCGGGCGACAACGCAGTGGTGATCGGCCTTGCTGCAGCCGGATTGCCTGGCGATCTGCGGCGGCGGGCCATTCTGATCGGTATCATCGCCGCAACAGTCCTGCGCATCTGCTTCGCGCTGATCACCACACAGTTGCTGTCGCTCGGCGGTGGGCTGCTGATCGCGGGCGGCGTACTGCTGCTGTGGGTCTGCTGGAAGATGTACCGCGAACTTTCGGTGCCCCAAGAGGAAGAGCACGAGGCGACCGAAGCGCTGGCAAATGCCGACCTCAATGCCGACGGCACCGTGGCGGGCAAGGCCCCGCGCAAGACGCTGCGCCAGGCCGTCACGCAGATCATCATCGCCGACGTGTCGATGTCGCTCGACAACGTGCTGGCCGTTGCGGGCGCGGCCCAGCATCACTTCGAAGCGTTGGTCTTTGGTCTGGCCCTGTCGGTGGTGCTGATGGGCGTGGCGGCGACGTTCATTGCCCGACTGCTGCATCGCTTCCGCTGGATCGCCTGGATTGGCCTGCTGATCATCCTGTTCGTGGCGCTCCGCATGGTCCTGGAGGGCGCCGGGGCATTCGTCGACATCCCGGCCATCCCCTTGCTCTACACCCCACATGAGGTTGGAGCCGCGGCCGCGGCACATTAGGCTTTGCTAACCAAGGGCTGAGGTTGGCGGCATTATCCCTGTGCTACTAGGGATTTGCACACCTTGAGCCGCTAGCGTGTCCCGCATCTGCAAAGGTGCGGGATTTGCTTTTGATGGCCGTCGTCGCCGACCGACCGATACACAGTGGCTTGCCTGCGGCGGCGGCGCGCCGCTCGGCCGCCCTGCCGCGCCTGGTGGCCGAACGCCTTTCCGGCGCGGAGTGGGATGGGCTGATCGCTGATTTCGACGAAGTCTGCCAGGAGCAGATGCACGCCTTCGCCACAACGCGGTGGCCCGGCGTCGAGCAGGAACCGGTCGCCTTCCGCCTCGATGGCGAGGTTATCGGTGGCACCCTGATGATGGTGCAGAGACTGCCGCTCGGCATCGGGCGGATCGCGGTCTCCAAGTGGGGGCCGATGCTTCGCGATGTGCACCGCCCCGACGCCGAATCCGTCCGCGCTGCCATGGTCGAACTGCTGATCGCCGACTATGCCGACACCCGTCGACAGATGCTGTCGATCCTGCCGCGAGCGGCGCTCGACGAGCGGAATGCCGCCTACGAATGGCTGATCACCCGTGGTTTCCGCCGCGGCTCGGAACTGATGTTTCCCAGCCGCTACATCGTCAACCTGCGCCTCACCGACGAGCAACAGCGCAAGAGTTTCTCACAGACCTGGCGCCGCCAGCTCAACAAGGCGGAAAAATCCGGCCTGACTTTCGAACACGGCCCGGCGCAGCGGTTTGCCGAGTTCGAGGCGCTCTATGTGGCCATGACGGACCGCAAGCAGTTTCCGGATCACTCCGCCTTCGACACCCTCGGAGCCTTGTTCGAGACCTCGGCCGAAGCGCTGCGGCCCGAGCTGTTCTTTGTGCGGCACGCCGGCGAGGTCGTGGCGGGAGCTGTGATCTTCAAGGCCGGCGAGCGCGCCGTCTATCTCTATGGCGCGACCAATGACCAGGCCCTGCCGCTGCGGGCCGGATACTTCCTGCATTGGCACATCATCCGCTGGCTTCGCGACAACACCCGGGCCGACTGGTACGACCTTGGCGGAACCGACGGCTTCCAGGGCCTCCACCAGTTCAAGAAGGGCATGGTGGGCGATGCCGGGGTGATGCGACCGGTGCCGCCCGTCGCCAACTACGCCAGCCACCCTCTTGCATACCTTGCCGGCGCCGGTGCTTTCGCGGCTCGCGATGGCTACTATCATGTGCGGCGCCTCATCGAAGGCTGGCGCAACCCGAAGGCTCGCACCGATCAGAAGCGCCGCGGCGAGGAGGACGATCGGTGAGCCTCCTCCAGCGCCTGGCCTCCCAATCTACCGTGATCTTCGGTGCCAGGCTTGCAGGCGCTGGATTGGTGTTCCTCGCCCAGGCGCTGATTGCCCGCCTCTGGGGCGCGCAGTTGCTGGGCGAGTACATGGTCATCGTCGCCACGGTGAACCTGATCGCCGTGGTGATGCCCCTGGGATTCCACACAGTCGGCACCTATTTCGCCGCCGAGTACCGGGCGCATGGTGCACGCCGGCAACTCGGTGTCTTCCTGGTGCGCAGCTACGGCCATGTGGTGGCTGCGCTTGCTCTGGTGCTTCTGTGCGGGCCGTTGGTCCTCCGCGCAATAGGGCAGGGGGAGGGGACGGTTGCCGCCCATTTCGTGCCGGTGGCGATGCTCGCGTTCGGTGCGGCGCTTGTCTACGTGAACGGCGCAATCCTCGTCGGATTGAAGCGGCCGGTCGCCGGCTTTCTCGCCGACTCGCTCTTTCGTCCGCTGATCGTCCTGGCTGCATTTCTGGCCGCCACCAGTATCGCGATTCACACCGACGCCTTCACCGCCATGCTGTGGTGGATGGCCCTTGGCTCGGTGGCCACCGGCCTCATTCATTTCGCCTTCGTGCTGTTCACGCTGCCGCAGGTCGCTGACAAGGCGCCGCCCCGGCGGGACGAGCCGCGCCGGTGGTGGCGGTTCGCCTTGCCATGGGTGCTGATTTCACTCGCCACCGATTTCTTCTTCGACATCGACCTGCTGCTGCTCAGCCAAAGCCTGTCGCGCGAGGAACTGGCAGTGTTCGGGGTGTGCACGCGGCTCTTCGGGCTCGCCTCGTTCGGTGTTGCGGCGGTCTACGCCGTCACGCTGCCCGACATGTTCGAGAGCGAGGCGAATTCTGATCGCGATGGCTTCAACCGCAAGGTGGGGGATGCCAACTTCGTCGCCAGCCTGACATCGCTGGTGCTGTTCGGCGTCATGCTGTTCGCAGCGCCCTTCGTGCTGATGCTGTTCGGCCCCGGCTTCTCGGAGGGTGCAGTGCCGCTGGCCTTGCTGTGCCTGGCCCTTGTCATTCGGTCAGTGCTTGGGCCTGCCTCTATGGTGCTCTCCATCCACGATCGGCCGTATGCCAGCCTGCCCTCGGTTGGCTTGGGCTTGCTGACGCTGGTCGCCTGCAACTTCCTGCTGGTGCCGCTCTTCGGCCTGACGGGCGCCGCCTTGGCAGCGGTCACCGCAATTGCGGTCTGGTCACTGGCGCAATGGTGGGTGGCGTTGCGGACCGCGCATCTCGACGTCTCGCTCGTCCAGTGGTTCCGCAATCGGCGGGCAGCCGTGCCGGCCGAATAGATCAGCCGAACAGGGCGAGCCGGAGGTTCCGCACCAGCCGGTGCTTCAATCCGGTCCTGATGCCACGGTCGTATCCCGGCTCGGTCTTGGTGAGCGCCCGCTCGAACAGCAGGTAGTCTTCCCCGAAGATATGCTTTTCAAGGGTGGCGATGTGGCGGAAGCCGAGTCGGTTCATGACCGCGGCGGCCGGATCGTTTCCGGTCTTGGTGTAGGTCGCGATCTTGTGGAAGCGCCCGTTGTCCCAGTGACTGATGAAGTTGCGCATGCCGTAGAGCGCGAGCGCCGAGCGGCGGAACTCCGGGAACACATAGGACCAGTAGAGCCAGAGCGTGCCGAGTTCAGGACCCGAGATCATGAACCCGGCCGGCTTGCCCTCGCGAATGAACAGCAGCACGTGGTGTGGGTCTGCGTCGTGCAGGGCCGCCAGCAATTCGGGCGTGAGGCGAGCTCTCTCATAGGACTTGAACTCTTCCGAGTAGAAGGGGGAGGTGTCGATCGCCTCGGTCAGCCGGCTGTGGACCAGCTTGAGTTCGCCCAACCTTGCGGGCCGGAAGTCGTATGCAGGGGCCGAAGCTGTCTTGGTCTCGGCTACTGCCACGGCTAGCTCGCTCATCGCCGGCTCCTCCATGGCTACACCATACCACGCTGCGATTCTGCCCAAAGGACAGGCTGTCCCCGCGGTTAACAGCCTGCTCAGGGGGTGCGTCCCGATGTGACAGCAGCAGCCCTTGCTCCGGAGAGGGTCGGTCAGTAGAACAGGATCGGGAGAGGTAGGGAGGACGACATGAGCGACCAGCTCATATTCCAGCCGGGCGCGGCTGCCATCGCGCGCACCCACACCACGAAGGAGCGTTACGAAGAGCAGTATCAGCGCTCCGTAACCGATCCGAACGGGTTCTGGGCCGAGCAGGCCCAGCGCCTTGACTGGGTCAAGTTCCCCACGGTGATCAAGAACACCAGCTTCAACTACCCCGACGTCTCGATCAAATGGTTCGAGGACGGGGTGCTGAACGTCGCCTACAACTGCATCGACCGGCATCTGGCCGAGCGCGGGGACGACGTCGCCATCATCTGGGAGCCGGACAATCCGGAAGATGAGGCGGAGTACATCACCTACCGCACCCTGCACGAGAAAGTGTGCCGCTGCGCCAACGTGCTGAAGTCGCTCGGCGTCAAGAAGGGCGACCGCGTCACCATCTACCTCCCGATGATCCCGCAGGCCGCCTACGCCATGCTGGCCTGCGCCCGGATCGGTGCAGTGCACTCGGTGGTTTTCGGCGGGTTCTCGCCGGATGCCCTGGCGGGCCGCATCAACGACTGCGATTCGGCCGTGGTGATCACCGCCGACGAGGGCCGCCGTGGTGGCAAGGCGGTGCCGCTCAAGGCCAATGTCGATAAGGCGCTGCAGGACTGCCCCGGCGTCCAGAAGGTGCTGGTTGTCCACAACACCGGTGCCGATGTGGCCATGAAGGGGTCGCGCGACATCTGGTGGCACGAGGCGGCTGCCGGCGTTGAACCGTTCAACGACCCCGAGCCGATGAATGCGGAAGATCCGCTGTTCATCCTCTATACCTCCGGTTCCACCGGCAAGCCCAAGGGCGTGCTGCACACCCAGGGCGGCTATCTCACCTATGCCTCGCTCACCCAGGAACTGAGCTTCGACTACAAGCGCGGCGAGATCTTCTGGTGCACGGCCGACGTGGGCTGGGTCACCGGCCACAGCTACATCATCTACGGGCCGCTCGCCAACGGCGCCACCACCGTCATGTTCGAGGGTATTCCCTCGTGGCCCGATTGCGGTCGCTTCTGGCAGGTGGTCGAGCGGCACAAGGTCAACATCTTCCACACCGCCCCCACCGCCATTCGTGCCCTGATGGGCGCTGGCTCTGAATGGGCGGACAAGTACGAGATGTCGTCGCTGCGCCTGCTCGGCACCGTCGGCGAGCCGATCAACCCCGAAGCCTGGCTGTGGTACCACGAGCATGTCGGCAAGGGCCGCTGCGAGATCGTGGACGCCTGGTGGCAGACCGAGACCGGCGGCCACATGATCGCGCCGTTCCCAGGGGCCATCCCGACAAAGCCCGGCTCGGCCACCATGCCGTTCTACGGCGTGCAGCCGGTGGTGCTGTCGCCGGAAGGCCAGTTGCAGGAGCAGACCAAGGCCGAAGGCGTCCTTGCCATCAAGGACAGCTGGCCGGGCCAGATGCGGACCGTGTATGGCGACCACCAGCGCTTCGTCGACACCTATTTCAGCCAGTACAAGGGCTACTACTTCACCGGCGACGGCTGCCGTCGCGATGAAGACGGCTACTACTGGATCACCGGTCGCGTTGACGATGTCCTCAACGTCTCGGGACACCGGCTCGGTACCGCCGAGGTGGAAAGCGCGCTCGTTGCCCATCCGAAGGTCTCGGAAGCGGCGGTGGTCGGCTATCCCCATGCCGTCAAGGGTCAGGGCATCTACTGCTATGTCACTCTGATGGCGGGTGAGCAGAGTTCCGACGAACTGGTCAGCGAACTCAAGGCATGGGTCCGCAAGGAAATCGGGCCGATCGCCACGCCGGATCTGATCCAATGGGCACCCGGCCTGCCAAAGACCCGCTCCGGCAAGATCATGCGCCGCATCCTGCGCAAGGTGGCCGAGAATGACTTCGGCGCGCTTGGCGATACCTCGACGCTGGCCGACCCGGCCGTGGTCGACGATCTCATCGAGAATCGCCAGAACCGCTGACGAAAAAAAACGGGCGGAGGGCCCTTAACCTCCGCCCGCCAATCTGGCGCTAGCCGACGAACCGAAGGTTGAGAACGGTCCGCGCTCCAAGACGCCCGTCAGGATATTGTCAGGTTCTTGATGCCGGTGCACCCCCCGAATGGGTGGGTGAGTACCTCCCTCGCCACTTTTTGCTGGTATTTGCGTAGTCTCCGGGCTTTCCGAGACGCAAGACCGCCATTGTATGGCCCTTGATTCGTGCTCAATGTCCGCAAGGCCCCGTGGAGAATCGTCGTGCGCATTTCGTCTGTCTGCCTGCTCATGGGCCTCACAATGCTTGCCCCCACTACCCCTTCCGCTGCGACGCTGGAGCAGATGGCGGGGCAGATGATCGTGGTCGGCTTCCAGGGCAAGACCGCTGCCGATCCGTCCGTGGTGGCGCTGCGGGACGACATCGCCGCCGGACGGCTAGGGGGAGTGATGTTCCTGAAGGTGAACGTCACCAGCCTCGACAATGTCGCTGCCATGAACGAGGCCTTCCTAGCAGCTAGCCCGGACCTGCCGCCGCTGATTACCCTGGACCAGGAGGGCGGGGCGGTCGAGCGGCTGACCGAAGATGTGGGCTTCACCGAAATCCCGAGTGCCGTCGTGGTCGCAGCCGAGAACACGCCGGAGGAGGCCGAGGCGCTCTACGCCCACATGGCGGCTGCGGTGGCCG
Organism: Pseudomonadota bacterium; assembly: GCA_023431205.1. Classification (GTDB taxonomy): domain Bacteria; phylum Pseudomonadota; class Alphaproteobacteria; order Rhizobiales; family Devosiaceae; genus Devosia. The sequence goes on from JAEYXQ010000070.1 coordinate 16,113, forward strand.
ATCTCGGCTTCACCATCAATTTCGGGCCGGTGGTCGATATCGACCGCAACCCGGACAATCAGGTGATCGCCAAGTATGGCCGCGCCTTTGGCACCGATGCGGAGACCGTTACCGCCTACGCCGCCGCCTTCATCCGGGCGCATCATCAGGCGGGCCTGGTCACCGCGCTCAAGCATTTCCCCGGACACGGCTCCTCCACCGCGGACAGTCACCAGGGCTTCGTCGATATCACCGACACCTGGGACCCGGTCGAACTCGAACCCTACCGCGCGCTGATCGCCGCCGGCGACGCCGACATGGTGATGATCGGTCACCTGTTCCACGCCGACTACGCCGCCAGCCCGGGCGAACCCTCTTCCTTCTCCCACCGCTGGATCGAAGAGGTGCTGCGGGGCGAACTCGACTTCGATGGCGTCGTCATCAGCGATGACCTCGAGATGGGTGCGATCCGCGATCACTTCACTCTGGAAGAAACGGTGGTCGGGGCCGTGAAAGCGGGCATGGACATCCTGCTGTTCTCCAACACGGCCGACTATCGCCAGAGCCTGGGCGCGGAGGTGCTCGACATCCTGCTCGCCGAAGCCGAGACCGATCCCGAGTTCGCCCAGCGCATTGAGCAGAGCTACGAACGGATCGTGAAGCTCAAGCAGCGGATCGACTGACAATCCCCCGCTTTCTCAACCCGGCGGTTCCCTCCGCGCCGCGGCGCCGCTATTGTGCGCGCCCAACGACTAGGAGACCACCACACTGATGGCGGAAACCCGTGAGGTTCGGCAGGTTCGGGCTCTGTTTCTTTCCGATGTGCACCTCGGCATGAAGCCGGTGCGCGTCAAGCAACTCATCGAGTTCCTGCGCGCCCATGATGCCGAGACGATCTACCTGGTGGGCGACATCGTCGACGGGTGGCGGCTCGCCAAGGCCTGGCACTGGCCGGCGGAGTACAACGTCCTTGCCCAGCTGCTGCTCGAAAAGGCCGGCGCGGGTACGCGCATCGTCTATCTGCCGGGCAATCACGACGAGTTCCTCCGTGAGTATCTCGGCACCTATTTCGGCGAGATCGAGTTCGTCGACCGCACCATCCACACCTCCGCCAGCGGCCGCACCTACCTGGTGATCCACGGCGACCAGTTCGACGTGGTGGTGATGAACGCCAAGTGGCTCGCCCATGTCGGCGACTGGGCCTACAACCTCGCCCTGCGCATAAACATCGTCATCAACTGGGTGCGCCGACGCCTGGGCCTGCAGTATTGGTCACTCAGCGCCTGGGCCAAGCAGAAGGTCAAGAACGCCGTCTCGGTTATCGGTCGCTTCGAGGAAGCGCTGGTGCATGAGGCCAAGGTGTCGGGCGTGGACGGAGTGATCTGCGGCCACATCCACTTTGCCGACATCCACGACCGGCTCGGTATCCAGTACCTCAACACCGGCGACTGGGTGGAGAGCTGTACTGCCATTGTCGAGAATGCGGACGGCGATTTCGAGTTGATCAAGTGGACCGAAATGGTCGCCGGCCAGCCGCGCCGTTTCCGTATCCGTCGCGCCGCCGGCTGACCTGCGGTTGACTTTGCGCCACACCGGCAACGCTTCTGCAACGTTCTAGTCGATCTGCTCATCTGGGGGCTTGCTTTGCCTGCCGGTGCGCGCCACCAAGGGTTCCGGGCACTGATTTGCCCGGAGTCCTTTCCCGATGTCGTCGGCACGATCGCGCTGGGCCACGCCCGAAGCGCGCGCCTCTATCTTCCAATTCATGGTCTATGTCCCGGGCGGCGTGGCCTCGGTGTTTCTCGGCATCTGGCTGAGCGAACACGGCATTCCAGCCGACCAGATCGGTATCATCAACGCGCTGCCGACCTTCTGTCTGTTGCTGCTCAACATCGTGGTGGGCCGCGTCGCCGACAAGGCCGATGACTGGCGCTCTGCGCTGATCGTCATTTCCGCGCTGTCCGCCCTTGCTCCCCTGCCGCTCTACTTCGTCTCTGAGTTCTGGGGCATCCTGCTGATCTGGGCCCTGTGCGGCGCCACCAACGGCCTGGTTGCGCCTGTGATCGATGCCGCATGCGTGCGCATGACCCGCCGCAACGGCACCGATTTCGGTGTCGTGCGTGCCTGGGCGACAGTGGGCTACGTGTTCGCGGCGGGCGGGCTCGGTCTGCTGCTGAACGAACTCGGGTCCTCCGCCTTTGTGTCGCTCTACGTTGCGATGGTGGTCGTCCGCGCTGCGCTGGCCTTCCTGTTGCCGCGCTTCCGAGCGCCTGCGACGCAGCCGACGCTATCCTCCGTCGCACCCGAAAGCGCGCCGCAGCCGAGCCGGCTCAAGGATTCGCTCAAGCTGTGGTTCGTGCTGCCCCTGCTGGCCTTCGCACTGGTCAACTCCAGCAATGCCCTCATCGGCGGCTTCGGGGCACTGTTGTGGCACGAGAACGGGGTGCCGAACTACTATATCGGCCCGCTTCTCGGCATTGCTGCGGTGGGTGAAGCGGTGCTGATGTTCGCCTGGCGACGTTTCGGCGGACGGGTGACGGCGCGAAACATGATCCTGGTAGCGGCTCTTGCCGGACTGGTGCGCTTCACCGTGATGGCGTTCAACCCGCCGGTGGCCGTCCTGTTTCTCACCCAGCTGCTGCACGCCTTCGGCTTCGGCATGGGCTATTTCGGCATCGTCCACTTCATCGCCAACTGGACCAACGAGGCCAATGCTGCAGAGGCGCAGGGCTTTGCCAACATGCTCAGCATGGGCGCCTCGATGCTGGCATTGATCGTGTTCGGTGTGCTGGTCGAGTTCTTCGGCACCGCCGCGTTCTTCTATTCCACCGTCACAGCGCTGCTCGCCGTCGGCTGTGTGCTGGTGTCGCTGCGGCTGCGTCCGCCAAAGGAAGCGCAGTAATTGGCCGCACTGCTGACCGCTGAACGCCGCACCACGGCGTTCTACTTCACCTACTTCATGGGACCCGGCGCCGCCGTGATGTTCCTGCCGATCTGGCTGAGCGAAAAGGGGATCAGCCCCGAGCAGATCGGCCTCATCAATGCGCTGCCGGTCTTCGCGATCCTGGCACTCAACCTCATCGTGGGGCGCGTCGCCGACCGGGCCAAGGATTGGCGGCAGGCCATCGTCATCGGTGCCCTGATCGGCGGCATCGTTCCGATCGGCTTGTTCTGGGTCAACGAATTCTGGGGTATCCTGCTGTTCTGGACCCTGGCCAGCGTCCCTACCGGGGTGACCGGTCCGGTGCTCGACGCCGCCACCATGCGCCTCACGCGCCGCAATGGTTCCGACTTCGGGGCCATTCGCGCCTGGGGCACGGTCGGCTACATGCTCTTCAACGGCCTTACGGGGTACCTCGTCGCCTGGTACGGCTCGGCGATATTCGTGCCGCTGTTCGTCGCGCTCACCCTGCTGCGGGCGCTGGCGGCGCTGCAACTGCCCCCGTTCCGCGCCCCCGCAGAGCAGCCGACGCTGGCAGCGGTGGTGCCGCCACCCAACTCCGGCGGCATCCACCGCCTTCGGCCCATCCTGCAGGCCTGGTTCCTGCTGCCGCTGATCGGGTTCTGCTTCATCTATGCAGCCCACTACATCTTCAACGCCTTCGCAGCGCTGGTGTGGAAAGGGCAGGGGATCGGCGAGGAGATCATCGGCCCCCTGATCGCATTGGGTTCTGCGTCCGAGGCGCTGATGATGTTTGCCTGGCAGCGGTTCGGCGGCCGGATTTCGGCGCGGCAACTGATGTTGCTGGCAGCTCTGGCCGGCATGCTCCGTTGGTCGGCCATGGCGCTCGAGCCTTCGGTGCCGGTGCTGTTTGCCTTGCAGCTGAGTCACGGGGTCACCTTCGCCCTCGGCTACCTCGGCTGTGTGCACTTCATCGCCAACTGGACGAGCGAGGACATCGCCGCCGAAACCCAGAGCCTGTTCACGGTCGGTCAGCAACTGATGTCGGTGATCACCGTGGTCGGCTTCGGCGCCCTGATCCCCATCCTGGGAACGCAGTCGTTCTTTGCCTCCGCCGGGCTGGCGGTTGTTGGTGGCGCCTTCGTCTGGTTATCTATCCGGATGAAGCCGCCGAAGGAAGACCTGCCACGTTAGCGGAGACAGCATGCCGACCCTGCGCAGTTCCACCCTCAGCGTCAGCATCGAACGCCCATGGCAGGAGGTCTACGCCTATGCCGCGGACCCCACGAACATGCCGCGGTGGGCTGCCGGGCTGGGGCAAGGATTTGAGCGCGACGGCGACGATTGGGTGTTCCGCGAACCCGGCGGCAACCTCGCGCGGCTGTGGTTTACGCCACCGAACCCGTTCGGTGTGCTCGACCACGACGTTTTGCCTGCCGGCCAGGATCCGGTCCATGTCGCCATGCGTGTCATGCCCAACGGCGATGGAGCCGAGGTCACCTTCCTGCTGATCGAGGCACCAGGCATGAGCAATGCGGACTACCAGCGCGACGCTGCCGCGGTGATGAAGGATCTGCAGACGCTGAAATCCATCCTGGAAGGGTAGAAGCCCCAACGGAGACTGGATAAAAAACGGCCCCGGATTGCTCCGGGGCCGCTGCGCTTCATGCGGTATCCGCTCAGGTCAGGCGGCCGCTGGCGTGAGCCAGCATGGTGTAGACCTTGCCCCGATCCGACAGCAGATACTCGCGCGTCTCGGCGGCGGGACGTGGACCGGCGGCAGCGCGCTTCAGCAACTGCTCGAACTCGCCCATATAGGCCTGGGCCGTGCGCGTGAACTCCGGCTCCCGCTGCATGCGGCGGCGGACATCGTCGTAGGTGCCCTGGCCTGACAGCGTGTAGATCCGGCGGGAGAACACGTTGGACTCGCCGGCCTGGTAACGGGTCCAGGCCTCGGCCAGCGCGGCATTGTCGATGGAGCGGGCGATCTCTTCCGTCAGCCCCGACAGGCCCTGCGGCTGCTGCTGAGCCGGCTGGGTGCCCTGCTGCTTGGCAGTGGCGTTGCGCAACACGTCACGCAGCCACCCGCCCGTGCCTTCGGCCGCGGTCGGGGCGGCTTCGGCGGTCGGTGCCGGGCGCGGTTCAGCCTGGCGGGCAGGCTCGGGCTGGCGGACCGGTTCTGGCTGACGAGCCGCTTCTGCCTGACGAACTGGCTCGGACCGGCGCACAGGCTCGGGCGCCGGTGTTGGCTCGATCACGGGCTCCGGCTCGGCCGGGCGCTCCACCGGGCGGATGGGGTCGACCAGTGTCTGGCGGGCCGGCTCGGGGCGATAGGTTTCACGAACGGGCTCCGGCTGCCGCGGCTCGCTGCGCAGGGCAGGGCGCTGCGGCGGGCGACGGTCGTTGACGTCGTGCGTGGTCGGCTGGCTGCGCACGATGGCGTTGAGCTCGCTGAGCGCCTCGATCTGCTCGGCCACAACCCGACGCATCGCGGCGGCGCTGGCACGGGTTTCTTCCGGCAGTTCGTTGATGCCGCGGGTGAGTTCGGCGCGTGTGGCCTCGAGTTCGTGGCCGACCTCGCGGGCGGTCTCGCGCATGGCGCGGGCAGTGTCGGCGAAGCGCTGGGTGGCTTCCTCCATTGCCCGCTGCATCTCGGTCACCATCTGCTGCTGCGCCTGCTGCAGGGCGGCATTGGCGCGGCGGCCCTCTGCGTCGGCGGTGGTGCGGAAGTCGCCCAGGCGGTCGCCCACCTCGACGGCGGTTTCGTCCAGCGCCTGGCGGAAGGTGCCCGTCGACTGGTCGATGGCCTGCCGAAGCTGTCCGGTGTTCGAAACGATGGTATTCCGAACGCTGACGGTGCTGTCGCTGATCGTGTCGGCCAGCGTGCTGGTGGTCGAGGTCAGCACGTCGGTGACGTTCCCGGCCGTGGATGCCAGAACGTCGCTGACCTTCTCGGCGTTCTGCTCGAGTGCCGCACTCACCTCGCGGGCCTGGTCGCTGAGCGCCAGCCGGACGGTGGAAGCGGTCTGGTTGAGCGAAGCGGCCGCGGCCTCTGCGGCGCGCTGCACCGCGCTGTCGACCTGGGCAGCGTTGGTGCTGAGCGTCTGGGTGAAGCGCTCATTGGTAGCATAGAGCGCGTCGTTGACGTTCTGCGTCGATGACTGGATGGCCTCGGTGATCGTGCCGGTGGTGCGGTCGAGGGTTTCGACCACGGTCCCCGTGGTGGCCTGCAGGGCTTCATCCATGGACCGCCGGGCGTTGATCAGGCGGCGCTCGGTGTCGTTCACCGTGTCGGCAATCGACTGGGCGAACATGCGCATGCGGCTGTCGATGTCGTCGGCCCGGGCGGCGAAGCTCTGCGCCAGCGCATCCATGGCGCCGCGACGGTCTTCCAGCGTCTCGAGGGCCTGGCCGCTGGTCTGGGACAGCGTGTCCGAGGCCTGCCTCATGCTCTGCGCCTCGACATCGAGCTTGCCGAGAATGCCGGCGAACTCGTCCACCATGGAGCGGATCGTCGACTGCAGCGCCCCCACGTGCTGGCTGACCAGCACGCCGGCCTGCTCGGTCTGGCCGATCGCGTCGCGCACGGTATTGGAGTAGCTCGCCGTCTGCTGGGCCACGCTGGTCTCGAGATTGGCGAGGTTGGACGTAGAGGCATCCAGAACCCGCTGCAGCAGCAGGTTGGAGTCGTTGAGCTTGCCGAGGGCAGCGGTAACGTCACTGAGGATGCGCGAGGTAGAGACGGCCATGATGGCCTCGGCCTCGCGGGCATTCTCGGTAAGGGCCTCGCGCAGCAGGTTGCCATGGGTGCCGAGGGCGCCCTGCAACTGATCCGACTTCTCGCTGACAAGTGCCGCAAAGGCGTTGGTCTGCTGTTCGACCGAGCGGTTGATGTCGGTCAGGCGTGTCTCGATGGTGTCGACGGCCGTAACTGCCTTCACCGACAGCAGCTCGTCGATGCCGCTTGCAGCAACCCGGATCTGCTCGAGGGCGGTCCGCACGGCCCCGTCCATGCGGTTGGCGGTCTCGACGATATCGGTCGAGATGTTCTGGGTGGCGGCGGTGATGCGGGTGGCGATCGTTTCCTCGATCCGGTCCGCGCCGGCTTCAAGGTCCGCCATGGACTGGGTGATCGAGGTGTTGATCGACGCGTTGAGCGCCGCCAGGCGCTCGGCGGTGATGTCGGCGCGGGCGGTGATGGCCTCGGGCAGGGTGCCCAGGCGCTGGTCGACCATGTCGGTGATGGCCTTGCGAGCCGAGTTGACCCCGGCCTCGATGAGGTCGGCTGCCCGCCGCGCGCTTTCGCCCACGGTGTTGCTGGCCGATTCAATGCGGGCCGTGATGCCCTGCTCGGCATCGGAAATGCGCACCAGGGCAGTGTCGACATTGGTGCCGAAATTGCTGTTCACCTCGGACATCTTGTCGGTGATCAGCGACGACATGGCGTCGACACGCTCGTTCATGGTGTCGGTCACGCCACGCAGCGAAGTCTCGATGCGGTTGCGCGCTTCGTCGCCCTGCTGGACGATGGTGTCCGCCAGTTCGGCCGTCCGCAGGCCCAGCGTCTCGCCCAGCGACGCGGTGTGGTTGGCGAGGGTATCGCTGAGCGCCTGCGTCCGGACATTGAGCGCTTCCGACAGCTGCTGGGTGCGGGTCCCCACGGCCTGCGCCAGCTGCTGGGTGCCGCCGTCCAAGGTCTCGCGCAGTTCGCCGGCGCGGGCGCCGAGTTCCTGGCTCAGGCGGCCGGTGCGCTCGTCGATCTGGCTTGCAAGGTCCCCGGTGCGGGTTTCGATCTCCAGCGACATCGCAGTGGTGCGCTCGGCAAGCGTCTCGGACAGGCGCTGCGTACGGCCGGCAAGAGCCTGGTCGAAGGCTTCGGTGCCGGTTGCCAGCGCTTCGCCAAGCTCCTGGCTGCGGACACGGATCGCCTCGTTCATGTCGCGGCTGCGCGTCTGCAGGGTCTGGTCGAGCTCAACCGTCGTGGTGGCGATCGCCTGCGTGATCTCCCCGGTGCGAGCGGCGAGTGTCTCCGCCATTTCGCCGGTACGCGCGGCGAGTGTCTCCGCCATCTCGCCGGTGCGGGCAGCGAGTGTTTCTGCCAGTTCGCCGGTGCGGGCGCCGAGTGTCTCGGCCAATTCACCGGTGCGTAGCGAGAGGGTGTCGGCTAGCGAGCCGGCGCGGCCGGTCAGCAGTTCGTCGAGCGCGCGAGTGCGGTTGTCGAGTGTCTCGTCGATCAGGCTGGTGTGGCTCTCGAGCGAGGCGGCAAGGTCACGCGAGCGGTTGGCAAGGTTGTCGCTGACGCTCTGGGTGCGAGAGGCGAGGACATCGCTCATCTCGCGGGTGCGCTGGCTCAGGATGTCGTCGAAGCGGCCCGACTCCTGGTTCAGGGCCATTTCCAGCACATTGGCGCGCGCGGCAAAGGTCGTGCCCTGCTCCTCGAGGCGCTGCACCAGCTGGTCGCCCTTGTCGCCGATGACGCCGTCCAGCGTGTGAAGGCGAGTGTCGAGGATGCTGGCGATCTCGTTGAGGCGTGCATCGAACTGCGACAGCGCATCCTGCCCGGCTGAGGACAAAGTAATGCGGGCGCGTTCCGACGTATCGTCCAGCGCCCCATTGATCTCGATCACCGCCGACTGAAGTCGGCTGTCGAGCGCGTTGAGCTGGATCGAAACGGACTCGTCGAGCTGGCGGCTGAAGGTGCCCAGCAGCATTTCGGCATCGCGGGATCGGGTCGAAATATCGTCCACGAGCCGCTGGCCGATGCGGTCGAGCCCGCCGGTGACTTCCTCGCCACGCTGGCGCAACTGCTCCAGCAGCGAGCCGCCACCTTCGGTGAGCAGGCTGGCAATGGTGGTGGTGCGCTCGTCGAGCGCATGGGTCAATTGCCCGGTGGTGCTGTCGAGCAGTCCGGCGAAGGCAGCAGTGCGCTGTTCGAAGGTGCCCGACATCGCCAGCGTCTGCTCTTCGATGCGGCGAGCGCGATCGTCGATGGCCCCGGTGATGGTGCCGGCCTGCGCGTCCAGCGCGTCGGTCAGGGCGCGCATGCGCGCTTCGACGTCGCTGGTGACCCGGCCGGCGCTCTCATCCAGCGTCTGCGACAGCACCGCAGTGTGGTCGCCGAAGGTTAGGGCCAGTCGGGTAGTGCTCTCGTCGAGCGCGGAAACGACATCGCTGGTGCGGTTGTCCACCAGCTGCACGAAGGCGTCGGTGCGTTCGGAGAAGGCACCGGTCAGCGTGTTGCCGGCGGTTTCGAGTGCCCGGGTCAGGTTGCCGCCGCTCTCGACGATGGTGCCGGCGATGCGCTGGCTGATCATGTCGAGGTCGAAAACTAGGCCGGTGTGGCTCTCCGTGATGGCCTCACGGACGCGTTCGGTGTTGGTGAGCACGCTCTCGCGCTGGTTGGCGAGTTCGGCGATCAGCGCGCGCATGCGCGACTCGTTGTCCGAATAGGTGCGCTCGAGCGCGGTGACCTCGTTGTGGATCATCACCTCGAGTTCGCCAGCGCGGGAGAGGGCGCGTTCCAGCCCGTCGCCCAGCGCGTTGACCTCGCGGCGCACGGCCTGGCCGACCGAGGCCACCTTGTCGGCAGCAGTGACTTCCGGCTCGGCAAGGCGAATGGCGGCCTGGGTGATGGAGGACGCGGCGTTGCGCAGGTCCTGGGCGCGGCGGAAGAGCGTTGCCACGGCGAAGAACGCTGCCACCGGCAGGAACATGATGGCGACGAGCGCAATGAAGTCGATCGTGCCCATGAACCGGCCGAGATTGCCCAGTTCGCTGCCATAGCGCATGTAGGCGCCGGCGCCCGAGACCAGCAGCCACAGGGCCGAAAGGCCGAACGCGATCCAGGTCGGCGCGGACGACGACCGGCTCTGCAGATTGTAGAGAATGCGCGAGGCCGGGAAGCGGTCGTCATTGGCCACGGCACTCGCCTGCTGGGCGATCTTGTCTGCGGCACGCAGGCGCTCCGAGCGGGTCGGCTCGGTCGGTCGCTTCTCCGCCTGGGCGGGGGAGGGTTCGATGCTGAACACCGATTCCTTGAGTGCGTCCTCGACGGCGGAGAATGCCAGCGCGGCGGGATCGTTCGTGGGGGTCGGGTTCTTCGCCATACTCTTTACAACTCTCGCGTCGGCTCTTGTGCTGGGCGGACTTGAGGCGTTGGTGTGACACAGCACCCTTTGCAGGGAGCCCCATCAACAATAGGCAATTCGATGCAAATGCCCCGCATCGTCCTGCAACCCTCGCCGCCGCGCGCTGGCTCAGATCGCATCCTTACATTCAATTTTATGCAAACCGAACGGTTTCTTACCCAAGGGTTAATTTTCCCTGGGGATGTCGCGGGCGCATCACGAACGGCAAACCAAGGCAAAGATGTGGCTTAACATGCTGTTCACGGCTGCCCGCTAGCGTGAGCCGTGCGGCATGCCCATCGGTGTGCGTAGTCGCCAGCTCGAGGCCCTGTTCATGCGTTCCACCTCCTCCGCCGCCGAGAAACTGGATCCGGTTCAACTCCGCCGCGATGCGCGGCCGGTGGACCTTGTGCACCTGGCCAGGCAGTGCCTGGGAGACGAGCACCTCGAATACGAAATCCTGCGGCTATTCGACACCACGATCGCCGCCTACCATCAGCGGGTAGGGCAGGCGGCCAGCCTCTATGACCTGACGCTGGCGCTCCATTCCATGCGCAGCGCCGCCACCGGTGTCGGTGCGTGGACCATCGTCGAGCACGTCACAGCCGCCGAAGCCGACATGCGCGACGGCCGCGCCATGCAGCCCGAGCAGCTCGCCGACATCGCCATGGCCGTCGAAGAGGTGCGCGCCTTCATCGCCGAGATGCTCAGCAACGAGCCGGCCTAGCGACGTGTCGCCCTGCCGATCCGCACCAGTGTCCCGGTCGGGTCACTGACGGCGAACTCGTAGGTTCCCCACGCGGTCTCCCGTGGTCCCGAGCCCGGAATGATGTGGCCCTTCACCCGTGCGGCGACGGCATCGACGTCTGCAACATAGAAGTAGAGGCCGAAGGGGTTGACCCCGGCACCCGGTGGCCATCCCGGTTCCTCGCGCAGATGCAGTTGCGCACCCATCCCGTCCGACAGGATGCGATAGCCCGGGTGGATGCCGACAGGTGCAAAGCCCAGCAGCTCGTAAAAGGCCTGGGTGCCGTCGATGTCGCCCGTCGGCACGATTGCTACGACGCGGTGTGGTTCACTCAAGCTTCAACCTGTGGAAATTGACCCCATCTATGGCGCAGCATATACACGGGCGCGCTTTGGCGCCGCCTCTTTTCGCCAGCGGCCACTAACAGTCCAGCAGTCCAGATGACCCTTTCGTCCGCAGCACCGGTGTCGCCTCGGCCCACCGCCCTTGAACCATTCCGAACCCGACGGACGTTTGCGATCATCTCGCACCCGGACGCCGGCAAGACCACGCTGACCGAACGACTGCTGGCGGCTGCCGGCGCGATCCAGTCGGCCGGTGCCGTTCGCGGCAAGGCCGGCCAGCGGTCCACCCGGTCGGACTGGATGGAAATGGAGCAGCAGCGCGGCATCTCCATCACCTCCTCGGTGATGACCTTTGAGTATGACGGGCTGACCCTCAATCTGCTCGATACTCCCGGCCACTCCGATTTCTCGGAAGACACATACCGCACCCTGACGGCGGTCGACGCTGCCATCATGGTGATCGACGCGGCCAAGGGCATCGAGTCCCAGACCCTGAAGCTGTTCGAAGTCTGCCGCTTGCGCGACATTCCGATCATCACCTTCATCAACAAGGTGGACCGGGAGGGTCTGGCGCCGCTCGAACTGATCGACGAAATCCAGGACAAGCTCGCGCTCGACCTCACCCCGGTGCTGTGGCCGATCGGGCAGGGTGTTGATTTCGGGGGCTATATCGACCTGCTCGAAAAGCGTGTCGTCACTCCGCAGGGCAAGACCATGGCCGAGTACGACCAGCTCGAGGACCTGCTCGAGATCGACGATCTCGTCGAGAACCCGGTGTTCATGACGGCGCTCGAAACCCTGGAGATGGCGCAGGCCATGCTGCCGGACTTTGATCTCGACACCTTTCACAAGGGGCATCTCAGCCCGGTGCTGTTCGGCTCGGCGCTCAAGGGCGTGTCAGTGGCCGAACTGCTCCGCACCCTTGGTGACTGGGGCCCCGAGCCACGGCCGCAGCCGGCGCTGCCCTCGCCAATCGATCCCTCCGACCGCAAGGTCACCGGCTTCGTGTTCAAGGTGCAGGCGAACATGGATGCCAACCACCGCGACCGCATTGCCTTCGTGCGCCTCTGCTCTGGCAAGTTCGAGCGCGGCATGCGCCTCAAGAACGTCCGTTCCGGCAAGGATATGGCGGTGTCCAACCCCATGTTCTTCTTCGGCAACAATCGCGAACTGGCCGAAGAAGCTGTGGCCGGCGACATCGTCGGCATCCCGAACCATGGCACATTGTCGGTGGGCGACACACTGACGGAGGGCGCTGCCGTCAACGTCACCGGCATTCCGAACTTCGCGCCCGAGATCATCCGCCGCGTGCGTCTCACCGACCACATGAAGAGCAAGCAGATGGCCAAGGCCCTCACCGACCTGTCGGAGGAGGGCGTCACCCAGGTGTTCCGCCGCATGGTCGGCGCCGACTGGATCGTCGGCGTGGTCGGTCAGCTGCAGCTCGAAGTGCTGAGCTCCCGTGTTGCCAAGGAATACAACGTGCCGATTGATTTCGAGAGTATCGGCTTCGAGGTGGCGCGCTGGGCCGAGAGCGACGACCCCGAAGAGCTCAAGCGCTTCATCACTGCCCAGAAGATGAACATGGTCGAGGATCGTACCGGTTCGCCGGTGTACCTGGCGCAGAACCAGTGGTGGGCCGATCGGGCCAAGCAGGACTGGCCGAAGCTGCGCTTCCTCACCACCAAGGAACGGCATTGACCGCCGCGCGCATAGACGAGTTCGTGGAGGCGGTGTCGTCCGCCTTCGCCGATGGTTCGCTCGTCCGGCTCAAGCTCGGCGGCTATCACGGCCCGGAGCCTGACCTGAAGTCGGTTGAAGCCCGCAGGATCGTGGTCAAGGGAGAGGACAGGCTGTCCTTCACCTTCCACTACAAGACCCGCGACATCATCAAGAACCTGCCTCTCGCCGAAGCCGACGCCCAGTTGCGCGCGTGGCTCGGCGACGCATTCCGCAGCGCCGTGCTAGCCACCACCACCTACGACCTCACACTGGAGCGCAATGGCGACAAGATCCGCCTCAAGCGCCTCGACACTCAGCGCGAGGCGGTGGAGGCAAGCCACGACCGGACCAAGAACCGGCCGGTTGCAGCCGGTGCGAAGGCCTGGCAGGTCGGGCTCGGCCTCACCGATGCGCAGGGCAATGTCCGCAAGGTCGCCCAGGACAAGTTCCGCCAGATCAACAGGATGGTGGAAATCTTTGCGCCCTTGATTCAGGCGCTGCCCGACAACCCGCGCATCATCGATATGGGCGCAGGCAAGGGCTATCTCGATTTCGCCCTGGCCGACTGGCTTCAGGCGCAGGGCCGCTCGGCCGAGATCGTCGGCGTCGAACTGCGCCCGCAACTGGTCTCCGACGGCAACCGCCTGGCGCAGGGTTCTGGCCTCACCTCCCTCAGCTTCGCACCCGGCAGCATCCTCGACTACGACGCCAGCGGCGCCGATGCGGTGATCGCCCTCCATGCCTGCGACACGGCGACGGACGACGCCATCTACAAGGGCATTGCCGCCGGTGCCCGGCTGATCGCCGTGGCGCCGTGCTGCCACAAGCAGGTGCGGCGCGAGATGGAGCGAGGCACGGCTGCCGGCACCCTGTCGCCGCTGCTCCGCCACGGCGTCTTCCGCGAACGCCAGGCCGAGATGCTGACCGATACGCTGCGCGCCCTGCTGCTGGAGCGGCACGGCTACAAGACCCGCGTGTTCGAATTCGTCTCGGACGCTCACACCCCCAAGAACAACCTCATCGTCGCCGAGAAAGACTCGCGGGTGGGCAAGGAAGCCGACGCGCAGATCGCCGACCTCAAGGCCATGTTCGGCATCGGCGAGCACTACCTGGAGCGGCTGCTGGTGGGCACTGAAGCGAACACCGCACTCTCGTAGACCTCATGGTGAGCCTGTCGAACCACGAGGTCGGCAACACCGTGGCCGCGACCTCGTCCTTCGACAAGCTCAGGATGAGGTCTAGCGAGAGCTGGTTTTCAATCGCTGCTCCACCGCCTATATCCGCCCTGAACAAGGCAAAGAGCACCATGACCAAGATCACCTACGTCGCTCCCGATGGCGAGCGTATCGAGACGGAAGCCCAGGCTGGTTCCACCGTGATGGAAACGGCGATCATGAACGGCATCCCCGGCATTGTCGCCGAGTGTGGCGGCGCCTGCACCTGCGCCACCTGCCACGTCTATGTCGATGATGCCTGGACCGAGACGGTGGGCGGCCCGTCGATGATGGAAGAGGACATGCTCGACTTTGCCTTCGACGTCCGTCCCCAGAGCCGCCTGTCCTGCCAGATCAAGGTCAGCGACAAGCTTGACGGGCTGGTCGTCCACGTACCCACCCGTCAGGGCTGATCACCGGCGATCGTCGTCTCCAGGCTGCGGCCGCCGAGCATAATTTTCGCCCGCTGCCGTCCGCCAAGATTCATTTGGCGGCTTTCGACTGCCGAGACCTTCCTGCTTTCCACGCGCAGCGCCGCGAAGGGAATATAAAAGCGATTGTTTTTCAACGCCTTGTGAGGTGCATCGGACCTCGGTATCTTCCGGCTTCAGTGAAACTGGGACACCGATGGGCACTCTCAACACCTTTCCGTTGAGCTATATCGTCAAGGGCAAGAAGATCATCATCGTCGGCGGCACCGACGAAGCCCTGAACAAGGCCCGGTTGGCAAGTAAGACTACTTCACAGGTCGTGATTATCTCGCGGCGCATCGAGGCCGACTTCTCCGCCCACGCCGATGCCGTCCACGAGCGCCCGCTGTCTCTGGCAGACCTCGACAACGCCGCCCTGATCTTCGTTGCTGAGGAAGGCCAGGACGCCGAGCTCGCCAAGACCGAGGCGCGCCGGCGCGGCATTCCGCTCAACGTCGTGGACGTGCCGGCCGAATGCGACTTCTACACGCCGTCCGTCGTCGATCGCGCGCCGCTGACCATCGCGATCTCCACCGAGGGCGATGCTCCGGTTCTGGCGCGGCTTGTCCGTGCCCGCATCGAGGCCATGCTGTCCCCCTCGGTTGGCAAAATTGCGAGTCTTGCCGGACGGTTACGCCACCACGCTGAGACGCTGATTCACGACAATGCTGCCCGCCGCCGCTTCTACGAGGCGCTGGTCACCTCACCGGAAGTCGAAGCCGCCGTGCAGCGTGGCGCCGGAGAGGCCGCTGCGCAAAAGCTGCTCGCCAGCCATGCCGGTGGGGAAGGGCAGGGCGTGGTCTGGCTGATCGGTGCCGGCCCTGGCTCCGAAGATCTCCTGACGCTGCGCGCCCAGCGCCTGCTGCAGGAAGCCGATGTCATCGTCCATGACCAGCTGGTGCCGCAAATCGTCGTCGACATGGGTCGCCGCGATGCCGAACGCATCAGCGTCGGCAAGGCCAAGGGGCACCACAGCTTCTCGCAGGCGCAGATCAACACCCTGATCGTGCGCCTGGCGGGCGAGGGCAAGCGCGTTGCCCGCCTCAAGTCCGGTGATCCCATGGTCTTCGGCCGCGCAGGCGAGGAGATCGCAGCGCTGCGCAAGGCCGGCATCAGCTATTCCATCGTGCCCGGCGTCAGCGCTGCCCTTGCCGCCGCTGCCGACACCGCCACTCCGGTGACCTTGCGCCAAGTGTCGAGCGGTTTCGTGGTGGCAACCGCCCATGGCGCCGACGACGGCGAGCTCACTCACTGGGCGGCCTTGGCACAGTCCGGCCTGACTCTGGCGCTCTATATGGGCAAATCCATCGCCGATGAGGTCGCCGCCCGCCTGATCCAGCACGGCGCCCCCGCCGACCTGCCTGTTGGCATCGTCGTCAATGCCGGCCGGCCAGACCGCACCACCTATTCCGGCTCGCTTGCCGGGCTCGCCGCCAACCACATCGACTTCGCCGATGGCCCCGCCGTCATTCTGGTCGGCCGGGCTGTTGCCGCCGGCGACTGGGCGGAAGCGGGAAGCTTCGCCGCGCAGAACTATAAGGTAGCCTGATATGGAAATCCTCACCGGCAACGAGCTGATCAGCGGCGCCACGGTCTATCTCGATGCCTCGGGGCGCTGGGTCGAAGACCTCCAGGCCGCCCGCCTCTTCGGCAAGGACGATGCCGAAGCGCGCGACGCCGCGATCGCTGCCACCAAGGCAACGGCACGCATCAACAGCCTCGAGATCGAGGAAGTGGAGCAGGTGAACGGCGCCATCGTGCCGAGACGCCTGCGCGAACGTATCCGGGCGGCAGGTCCCACCGCGCCCCTCAACCTGAACGGCGTGCCCTTCGACCGCCAGCGTCTGGGTAAGGACGACCATGTATCGATATGACGAATTCGACGCGGCCTTCGTTGCCGGCCGCACCGAGCAGTTCGCCGACCAGGTGAAGCGGCGTCTCTCCGGCGAAATGACGGAAGAGCAGTTCCGGCCTCTCCGGCTGATGAACGGGCTCTATCTGCAACTGCACGCCTACATGCTGCGCATCGCCGTGCCCTACGGCACGCTGTCGTCGCGCCAGTTGCGCAAGCTCGCCCATATCGCCCGCGCCTATGACCGCGGCTACGGCCACTTCACCACGCGGCAGAACATCCAGTTCAACTGGCCGCGCCTCAGCGACGTGCCCGCCATTCTCAACGAACTGGCAAGCGTCGAGATGCACTCGATCCAGACCTCGGGCAACTGCATCCGCAACGTCACCACCGACCAGTTCGCCGGTGCGGCCAGCGACGAGATCATCGATCCGCGACCCGTCGCCGAGATCATCCGCCAGTGGTCGAGCCTGCACCCAGAATTCTCGTACCTGCCGCGCAAGTTCAAGATTGCCATCACCGGCGCCACCCATGATCGCGCCGCCATTCGCCTGCACGATATCGGCCTGCAGGCGGCGACCAATGGTGCCGGCGACATCGGCTGGGAAGTCTGGGTCGGCGGTGGGCTCGGCCGCACGCCGATGGTCGCCAAGCTGATCAACAGCTTCGTGCCCAACGAGCACCTGCTCGCCTATCTCGAGAGCATTCTTCGCGTCTACAACCGCTATGGCCGGCGCGACAACAAGTTCAAGGCGCGCATCAAGATCCTCGTCCACGAACAGGGCCTCGAGAGCATCAAGGGCCAGGTAGAGGCCGAGTTCGCCCAAATCCGCGGCGGCGTGCTGACGCTGCCGCAGGAGGAGGTGGACCGCATCACCGCCTACTTTGCACCCCCCGATTTCCGTAGCCAGTCGGTTACCACACTCGACGTGGCCTACGCCTGGATCGTGGACCCCGCCTATGGCCGCTGGCTCGACAACAACGTCAACGCCCACAAGCAGCCGGGCTACGCCTCAGTCACCATTTCGCTGAAGCCGGTGGGCGGCGCCCCCGGCGATGCCACTGCCGAGCAGATGGAGGTCGTTGCTGACCTGGCCGAGCGGTACTCCTATGACGAACTGCGCGTTACCCACGAGCAGAACCTGGTGCTGCCGCATGTGGCGCTGGCGGAGCTGCGCAGCGTCTATGACGCGCTGGTGGCGGCGGGGCTCGCCGAGGGCAATGCCAACACCATCGCCGACATGATCTGCTGCCCCGGTCTCGACTACTGCGCGCTGGCCAATGCCCGTTCCATTCCGCTGGCGCAGGAGATCTCCAGGACCTTCTCCGCCCCCGAGCGGCAGAAGGATATCGGCGAACTCAAGATCAAGATCTCCGGCTGCATCAATGCCTGCGGCCACCATCATGTGGGCCATATCGGCATCCTTGGCGTCGAGAAGAAGGGCGGCGAGCTCTACCAGATCACCCTTGGCGGCGACGCTACCGAGCAGGCAGCGGTCGGCAAGATCATTGGCCCGGGCTTTGAAGCCGAGGCCGTCCCCTCGGCCATCGAAAAGCTGGTCGACACCTACATCGCCCGCCGGACCGAAGGCGAGAGCTTCATCGATGCCTATCGCCGTCTCGGCGACGCTCCGTTCAAGGAGGCCCTCTATGGCGCTGCCTAAGCTCGCACCAGCACCCGCCGCGCAGGACAAGCTTCGTGCCCTCGGCATCCTTGCCCTCAATGGCATGTTTGATGAAATGGACGCCGTCGGCGTGCTCCGCTATGCGGCGACCGAGGTTCTGCCGGGGGACCTTGCCATCGTGTCCTCCTTCGGCGCCGACTCCGCCGTGCTGCTCCACATGGTGTCGCAGGTCGATCCGTCCCTGCCGGTCTACTTCCTCGAGACCGGCAAGCACTTTGCCGAAACCCTGGCTTATGTCGAAACGCTGAAGCTGCACCTGGGGCTGAGCAACGTCATCGCCATTCATCCGGCGAGCTCCGACATCGCCCGCTTCGATCCCCGCGGCGACCTGTGGGAGACCGATCCGGACTCCTGCTGCTTTATCCGCAAGACCGAGCCGCTGGAGCCGGTAACCGAAATGTTCGGCGGCTGGGTTACCGGCCGCAAGCGCTACCAGACCAGGGAGCGCGGCGTGCTGCCGCACTTCGAACTCACCACTGACGACCGCATCAAGGTCAATCCGCTGGCCTATTTCTCCGACGCGGACGTGGTCGAGTACCGCCAGCAGCACAACTTGCCCGAGCATCCGCTCTACGCTAGGGGCTACAAGTCCATTGGCTGCGCGCTCTGCACCTCGGTCGTTGCCGAGGGTGAGGATCCGCGCGCCGGACGGTGGCGCGGCCTCAACAAGAAGGAATGCGGCATCCATTACGATTTCAATGGAGCCATCGCCAAGCCGATGACCGCGACCCGCCATACCCTGTGGAAGGACGGGGCCTTCATTGCCGATCCGTTCAAGCCTTGGGAAGAGGGCGTGGACCCGGCAGCGGCCGGCTATGTGCATGTGCCGCTTGCGGTTTTTCTGGCGAACCGTGACGCCTTCCTTGCCAATCCGCACCCGCTGGGGCTGCTGGTCTCGCCGGGCGAGAAGGTCGAGGACGTCGAAACCGACCTCGGCCGGTTCGCCTCGATCGCCATCCGCTTCCCAGCTTTCACCGATGGTCGGGGGTATTCCACTGCCAGATTGCTTGCCGAACGTTACCGCTACAGCGGGGAAGTGCGGGCAATCGGGGACGTTCTGCAGGACCAGGTGCCGTTGATGCGCCGCTGCGGCATCACCGCCTTCGTTGTCGAGCACGAGCCCACCCGCCAGGCCCTGATCGAGAACCGGCTGCCCGAGGTGGCGCTGTTCTACCAGCCGGTGGGACTGACCGAAGTGCCCGCGGGGACCCGCCCCTTCCTTCGCCGCGCCCATTGAGGTAAGCGGAGCCGACCACTCACCTTAACACGGGGCCGCTGGTGACAGCGGCGGTTCCCATCCACGAGCACGGGGCTTCTGCCCTGATGGGACCAGCCGGGCGACACCCGGCCAGAATGGACGTTGATACATGAGCACTGAGATCACCACCGATGTCGTCGTCATTGGCGCGGGGCCGTGCGGCCTGTTCGCCGCCTTCGAACTCGGGCTGCTCGACGTCAAATGCCATTTCATCGACATTCTCGATCGCCCGGGCGGGCAGTGTGCCGAACTCTACCCGGAAAAACCGATCTATGACATTCCCGGCTTTCCGGTGGTGACCGGCCAGCAGCTCACCGACAACCTCATGGCGCAGATCGCGCCGTTCGCGCCCGAGTTCCACTTCTCGCGCATGGTCAACACGCTCGAAAAGCAGCCGGACGGCAGCTTAAAGCTGACCACCGACGCCGACGAGACCTTCCACTGCAAGGTGGTGGTGATCGCCGCCGGTGGCGGTTCGTTCCAGCCCAAGCGGCCGCCGGTGCAAGGCATCGAGCAGTACGAGAATAAGTCGGTCTTCTATGCCGTGCGCAAGATGGACGACTTCCGCGACCAGGACGTGGTGATCGTCGGTGGCGGTGACTCGGCGCTGGACTGGACGCTGAGCCTGCAGCCGATCGTGCGGACGCTGACGCTGGTGCACCGCCGTGACGCCTTCAAGGCCGCCCCGGCCTCGGTCAACAAGATGAAGGACATGGTCGCGGAGGGGAAGATCAACTTCCAGCTCGGCCAGATCGCCAAGCTCGATGGCGAGAACGGCCAGATCAACCACGTCCACCTGACCACCGAAGCGGGTGACCTGTCCATCCCGGCCACGCGCCTCTTGCCGTTCTTCGGCCTCCCCATGAAGCTCGGTCCGGTTGCCGACTGGGGGCTGGAGCTCAACGACAACACCATCGTCGTCGATACCGAGAAGTTCGAGACCTCCGTCCCCGGCATCTTCGCCATCGGCGACATCAACTGGTACCCGGGCAAGCTCAAGCTCATCCTCTCAGGCTTCCACGAGGCCGCGCTGATGGCGCAGGCTGCCAAGGCCATCGTCTCGCCCGGCGAGCGCGTGGTGTTCCAGTACACCACCAGCTCCACCAAGCTGCAGAAGAAGCTGGGCGTGGCCTGAGGGCCATTCCACTCTCTCCGTTCCATCGTCATTGCCCGGCTTGACCGGGCAATCCATCTCCGAGGACGCATGGATCATCCGATCAAGCCGGGTGGTGACGAAGGAACGATGTTCTTGCGGGC
>JAEYXQ010000079.1 GCA_023431205.1 Pseudomonadota bacterium
CTGAGGTGCTTGAACGGCCACCTTGCGGCTGTGGCGGCATCTCAGGATGGACCCCCGCTTTCGCGGGGGTGACACCGGGGGTGTGATGAGGGAGCCGAGGGACCGCACGTGCAGTGTTACCGACCTCGTGGTTCGACAGGCTCTCCATGAGGTCTAGGGAGCTTCGGTGGGACCGCTCTCATAGACCTCATCCTGAGCTCGTCGAAGGACGAGGTCGCGGCTGGAGCGGCATCTCGGGATGGGCCGCCGCTTTCGCGAGGGTGACACCGGGGGTGTGGTGGGGGTGGTGAAGGAGCCGAGGGTTCGGCACCCCCGGGAATTAGCGCGCCTTCCACCCTGCCCCGTGCTTGAGGCGCATGACGAAGCCGATGACTTCGGCGACCGCCTGGAAGTGTTCGCCCGGGATGCTCTCGTCGACCTCCACGCTCGCGAACAGCGCGCGGGCCAAGGGCGGGTTCTCGACGATCGGGACGTCGTGTTCCTTGGCGACCTCGCGGATTCGCAGGGCGACGGCATCGGCGCCCTTGGCGACGCATTGCGGCGCTTTCATCGAGCGATCGTATTTCAGCGCCACGGCGAAGTGGGTCGGGTTGGTGATGACCACGGTGGCGTCGGGAACGGCGGCCATCATGCGCTTGCGGGCACGCTCCTGTCGCAACTGGCGGATGCGGCCCTTCACATGCGGGTCGCCTTCCATCTGCTTGTACTCGTCACGCGTCTCCTGCAGCGTCATCATCTGTCGCTTCCACCATTTGTGGCGGACATAGAAGTAGTCGGCGCCGGCAATGGCGGTGACGATGACAAGCACGGCCAGCAGGATCTTGATCCCGATCTCCTGGAACTCGGTCAGGATCAGCACCGGATCGGCAGTCATCAGGGTGTCGAGGCGATCGCGTTCGGGCCAGACCACCACCACCACCACGGTACCGACGATGCTGATCTTCAACAGCCCCTTGAGGAAGTTCACCAGCGAATCGGTTGAAAACAGGCGCTTGAAGCCGGCGAGCGGAGAAATCTTGCTGAGCTTGGGGGTGATCGGCTCGACCGACAGCAGCGGCTTGTGCTGGAGCAGGTTGGCGAGGATGGCGCAGGCGGACAGCACCACCAGCGGGATCAGCACGATGCCGACCATGGTCAGGGCAAGATTGTTGAAGAAGCTCCGAAAGCCGTTGCCGCCCAGTTCGAACCGGTCGGCCTCCATGATCAGGACCTTGAGCGAGTCCGCCAAGGTAGCGCCCGTCGCCGGTGCCATCATGGCGAAAATCGCCGCCGAGCCCATCAGCATGAACCAGGTGACCACTTCCTGGCTCTTGGCGACGTCGCCCTTCTTGTGCGCCTCCTCCAGCTTTTTTTGGGAAGGGTCTTCTGTTTTGGAGTCCTGTTCGGGGGCTTCGCTGGACAACGGCTAACCTCGCCACATCGCCAGATGATTCTCGAAGCCGGTGAGGTAGAGCCCCATCATCATCGTCAGCAGCATGGCGAACAGGATGAGGCCGATGCCGATATTGGCGGGCATCAGCACGAAGAACACCTGCAAAGCCGGCATGAGCCGGGCCAGGATGCCGGCTCCAAGATTGAACACCAAGCCGAAGACGATGAACGGCGCAGACATCTGCACTCCGATCGAGAAGGCGCTGGCGACGGTGCGGATTGCGAGTTGCGCCGCATCGTCGAACATCAGCTCGATATCGAGCGGAAACGCCATGTAGCTGTCATAGGTCGCCGCCAGGGCCATGTGGTGCAGGTCGGTGGCAAAGATCAGCGTCATGCCAAGAAAGCTGAGAAAGCTGCCGAATACCGCGCCCTGAATGCCAGCCTGGGTTGGGTCTGCAGTCATGGCGACAGAGAGGCCGGTCTGGAAGGCGATGATCGAACCGGCTACCTGCGTCGCCATTACCGTGATCCGCACGATGGCGCCGAGAATGAGGCCGACAGCGAGTTCGTGGAAGAGCAGACCGATGACGCCGATCTGGGACTGCGGCATCGGCGGCAGCACGGGCGACAGCAAAGGGTAGACGACCAGGGTGAAGGCCAGCGCAAAGCCGAGCCGCATACGGGCCGGGATCAGGTCTTCGCCCAAAGCCGGCATCAGCATCAGGATAGCGCCGATCCGGGTGAACAGCAGCAGGTAAGCGAAGGCGACGCCCGGCAGCCAATCGAGCGCGATGGTCACCGCCTAGCCTCCGACGATGATCAGGTCGACCACGCGCGTCATGTATCCGCCCATGGTGGCGCCAAGGAACGGCAGGGCCACCAGCAGGGTGACGAAGATGGCGATGATCTTGGGCACGAACACCAGGGTCTGTTCCTGGATCTGGGTGAGCGCCTGGAAGAGAGCAATGATCACGCCCACCACCAGCCCGACGACCATCATCGGCGCCGAAACGATGATCAGCGTCCAGATGCCGTCGCTGGCGATGTCGAGCACTTCGGCGCCGGTCATGGCGGGCTTTCACGAATCGTTACCGGCTTATCGTAGCACCGCGCCATTCCCGCGAAGGCGGGAATCCATTCACGCGGGTTGGCTCCTGGGGAGAATGGAGCCCGCCTGCACGGGAATGGCGCGGTGACGTCAGATCGGCATCCGCATGATCTCTTCATAGGCCGAGATGACGCGGTCGCGGACGGTGACCATGGACTCGATGGCGATCTCGGTCTGGCTGAGAGCGGTGACCATGTCGACCACATTGGCCTTGCCGTTGACCATGTCGATGGCCATGGCGTCGCTGGCGCGGCCCGCCTCGACGACGCCCTGCACCTGCTGGGCGAGGATGTCGGCGAAATTGCCACCGGCGCCGGGCGCTGCGAGCGCGGTCATGTCCGTCTGCGGCTTGGCCGCCTGCTGGATCAGGCGCTGGGCGTTGCCATAGGCGGCGGCCGCAGCGTTGAAGGGGGTGTTGATGGCCATGGCTCAGCCTCCGGATCAGCCGCGCAGGATATCGAGGGTGCGGCCCAGCATCTGCCGGGTCACGGTGACGACGTTGAGGTTGGCCTCGTAGGTGCGCTGGGCCTCGCGCATGTCCATGGTCTCGATCAGCGTGTTGACGTTGGGGTACTGGACGTACCCCGTCTCGTCGGCGGCGGGGTGTCCCGGCTCGTAGCGCGAGGTGAAGTCGCTCATGTCGTAGGCCAGCCGCCCCACCTCGACGATGCGGCCGCCGATGTCGGTGTCGAGCACAGCGGAAAAGGTCGGCACGCGGCGGCGGTATGGTTCGGCGCCGGGCTCGGTGGCGGCGGAATCGGCATTGGCGATGTTCTCGGCGATCACCCGCATGCGGGCGGTCTGTGCATGCATGCCGGTGGCGGCGATCTTGAGCGAGGAGTTGAAATCCATGCCAGCGTTCCTCAGGCCTGCCGACCAAGCGCGGTGCGGATGATCTTGATCGACTTCTGGTAGAGCGTGGTGGCGGCCTGGTAGTCCATCAGGTTGGTGGTGACTTTCATCATCTCGTCCTCGAGGGTCACGCCATTGCCTTCTGGCGTGATCTCGAAACTGGCCATGCGCTGCGCATCGAAGCCGCCCGGTGCACCACCGGCAGAAAAATGCAGCGGCTGCGTCACGCTGGTGGTAACCGAAGCGGTGGAGAAAGCCCCGTGCCGGCCGGCAAAGTCGTACTGGGCGAGATCCCGGCCGGTGTAGCCGGGCGTCTCGGCGTTGGCGACGTTTTCGGCCAGCAGGCCCTGTCGTGCCTGATGCCAGCGCATCTTGTCGGTGAGTGCCGAAAACACCGGCATGTCGAGAAGGCCCATCGGCCATTGCTCCATCGAGTCGCGTGGGGTAACCCCGATGGGCAATTCTTGCCGGGCCCATGGTTAACAGCGCGTTAACCCGGCTGCGGTGTTGCGGTTTAGCCCTCGCATATTGCAAGTGGCAGCCGCTAAGTAGGCACTATCTGCCGCACGGATTCGGCAGGACGGGAGTACACATGCAGTTCCTCACCAGCCTTTTCGGCGCCGAGAATACTCTGATCACCGCGCTGCTGGCGCTCGGCATCGTCCTCGTGCTCATTGTGCTCGGGGTGTGGCTCTTGAAGCTGGTGTTCTCCGCCTCCTCCAATATCGGCCGCGGCCGCAACCGGCGCCTGTCGGTGGTGGACACACTGGCGCTCGATCCGAAGCGGCAGTTGGTGATCGTGCGGCGCGACAATGTCGAGCACCTGCTGCTGGTGGGCGGGCCGCAGGACATCGTGGTCGAGGGCGGCATCGCGGTTGAGGAGGCTCCGGCCGCGCCACAGCAGAGCCGGCGCCCGATCCCGGCTGTCGGCGGGCGCCGCCCTGCCCCGGCCCAGAATGCCCCGGCAGCCTCGCCGGCAGCGCCTGCCACGGCCATCGAGCAGTTGCGCCAGAGCGGCCAGCCCACCGATCGCAAGCAGCACCTGTCGCTGCGCCACACCGGCCTGTTGCGGCCCATAGGGGAGAACCGCCCGGTTTCCCCTGAAAACGGCGGCCCTGCCGGTCGCCCCGGCTCCGACTCAGCTAAAGAGGACGAAGCCCAGCGGCAGGTAGAAGGCGGCAATCTTGAGCAGAACGGCGGCGAAGCCCGGCAGAACTGAGCGCGCCTCCCGCCGCCTGCGAAAGCTGCTGCCCTGGGGGGCGGTGGCGGGCTTCGCCCTGCTGCTGCTGACCTCGGGCATTGCGAGCGCGCAGGAAATCGCCATCGATTTCGGCGACGACACCACTCTGACCGAGCGGGCGATCCAGCTCATCGGGCTAACCACGGTGCTGTCGCTGGCGCCATCCATCCTGGTGATGGTCACCAGCTTCACCCGTATCGTGGTGGTGCTGTCGCTGCTGCGCACCGCGATCGGCTTGCAGACAGCGCCGCCAAACACCGTGATGGTGTCGCTGGCGCTGTTCCTGACCCTGTTCATCATGCAGCCGACGCTGCAGCAGAGCTATGACGCCGGCATTGCGCCGCTGATGGCGGGCGAGATCGAGTTCACCGAGGCCTTTGAGGCCAGCGCCGCGCCGATCCATGAATTCATGCGCGCCAATGTCCGCCAGCAGGACCTTGCGCTGTTCTACGACCTCACCGAAGCCGAGGTTCCGGACGAGCCGGAGGCCATTCCGCTGCAACTGCTGATCCCGGCCTTCATCATCTCCGAACTGAGGCGGGCGTTCGAGATCGGCTTTTTGCTGTTCCTGCCCTTCGTCATCATCGACATGGTGGTCGCCTCGGTGCTGATGAGCATGGGCATGATGATGCTGCCGCCGGTGGTGATCTCGCTGCCGTTCAAGCTGATCTTCTTCGTGCTGGTGGACGGCTGGTACCTGGTCGCCGGCTCGCTGGTGCGCAGCTTCGTCAGCGGCGGGTAGTCTCAGCTCGCGCTCGAGACGTTGGCGCTTGCCACCTTCTCGGTGGTCTCGGCAGCCGTTAGCGGCGCCAGCGCCCCGTCTGCACCATAGGTGGCGCGGTAAGCCGCCAGGAACGCATCGATCCCCTCGACGCCGGCAACCTGGCTGGCGACCTGCTTGAACTCGAGGCTGGTGATCTGCGGATTGGCGCTGACGAGGTCAAACATGGGCCACTCGGGCGTCGTCACCATGGCGTCGCCGAACTTGCTCCGCAGGCGCGACAGGCTGAGGCCATCGCCGGCCAGCGAATAGCCGACCGCCGCCTTGACGATGCCCAGCCGCGCCGTCGGGGTGAGTGGGCCGCGGCCAAGCTCGCCGGCATAGAGCGCTTCGATCATGCCGCCAGCGACATCGTAGCGCCGGGCCCGCCAGTTGGCGTCGATCCGGAGTTGCACCACGTCCGGCCCTTCGAGGTCGCGCAGCATGTCGAGCGCGAGTTCGTCACGGCCGGCATCGATCAGCGCTCGAGCCTCGAGCACCCGGCGCTGGCGAACAAGCGTGTCGGGCATGCTGGCAAGACGGGTATCCGTAAGCACGCGCAGCGCGTCCTGCGGGCGCCGGTTGGCGAGATAGATCACGGCGAGATCGGCTGCCACCTGGGCCCGCGCAATGCCGCGCAGGCGGTTGTCGAGCTGGTACTGCAGCAGTTCGCTGGCCTGCTGCAGCAGGTCCATGCGGACCAGCCGGCGCGCGAGGTTGCGGATCATCTCGTCGCCGCGAAGGCCTGGAGGTGTCAGCGGGCTGAAATCGTAGAACAGCGCCAGCGCTTCCACCGGGCCAATGGAGTCGGCGAGGCCATCAAGGAACAGCTGGCCGAACACCTGCTGGGCCTGATCACGCAATGCGGTGATGGGCGGGCTTTCCGGATAGTTGGCGACCGCCTGCTGCACGGTCTCGAAGCCGGAGCGGTACTGGCCGTTGCGGAAGTAGAATTCGGCCAGCAGCTTCTGCATGTCGGCCTCGAGCGTATTGCCGCGCCACAGCATGGCTTCGGCGGCCAGAGTCTGCGTGGCCTTGGCGAGGTCGAGCTTGCCGGCCTGATCGAGCAGCCGCAGCGTTCGGTACACCGCCTCGGCGCGCGTGGGGCGCACATCGGCCGCGATCACCTGCCCATAGGTGTCGAGGGCCTCCTGGTCGCGACCGCGCAGCTCATCCACGCGCCCCGAGAGCAGTTGATACTGCGTCAGGTCTTCCTTGCCGAGATCGGCGATTTCGATGCGGTCGAGGAACCGTTCGGCCATGGCCGGATCATTGGTCTCGATGCCGGCCCGAATGGCCGCGAAATAGAAGTCGTTTCGCGCCCATTCGGGATAGTAGGACAGCACATCCTGCGCTTCGATGGCGTCCAGCCTGGCGCCCTTGTAGTCGAAGGTTTCCACCCGGGCGATGGTGCGCCAGACCAGCGCGTCGATGTCCTGGCCCATGCTGGGGGTGTTGAGAATGGCCAGCGCATCTCGCGGACGGCCGGCCATGGTGGTGGCAATGGCCCGGCTTATGCGCAGCTTGCGGGTCAAGGCGTCGGAATCGAGGCTGTTCTCCATGGCGTTCAACACGCCAATGGCCTCATAGCTCAACTCATGGGCCAGATAGAGCTGGGCGAGGTCGAGCCGGGCCGCGTCGCGTTGCCGGCCCTCGGCTGCAGCTGCCGCGGCCTGAAGCTCTTCAAGCCTTGCGTTGAACTCGGCAGGAGTCGCCGTGGCGAGCCGCGTGAGATCAACGAAACCTGACCTCGGGACTTCTCCCGTAACGGCTGCGCTGAGGCGCGGCCCCTCGCTCGCCGAAACGGTGAGGCCGCCGGGTGTGCTGACCACCGCCAGGGAGCTCTCGACAGCGACCGACACATCCGGCGTCTCCGGCTTCAGCACCAGGCCATGCACGCTGCGGAGAGCAGAGAACTCGACGAAGTCGAAAGCACGGGTGACGCCCCGTGCCGGCGGGAAGGTGGTGACCACCTTCAGAACGTCGCCCACGACTGGGTCGCGGAAATCATGCACGCGGGCCGGACGGGACAGATCGGCGGTGACCTCGAAATTGCCCTCGATGTCGCGCCGGCGGCCAAGCTCGACGGGTTGCGTCGGGGTGAGCAGGATGTCGCCCAGCGACAGGACCCAGGCCATGCCTTCGGACCCGAGCGTGGCCAGGCGGTCCTGCGCCAGATCGATCCTGACCACCTGCGTATCGCCGGCGGGGATGATGGAGAAAT
This sequence comes from Pseudomonadota bacterium, assembly GCA_023431205.1. Classification (GTDB taxonomy): domain Bacteria; phylum Pseudomonadota; class Alphaproteobacteria; order Rhizobiales; family Devosiaceae; genus Devosia. Next base: position 7,559 of record JAEYXQ010000079.1, read on the forward strand.
CGCTGGCGATTGCCTCGAAATCCGTCGCCTGTGCTGGCGGCACGATGCCGGCCGTAGTGTCGAACAACATCCACACGACGTCGCCACGGCGGAACACGGCAGCCGGGGTATCCTGCTCGAAGGGGAAGACCACCCGGACGGTAGAGCCGAGAACGCTGACGAAGGGCTGAACCGTTTGCTGGTGGGTCGCAGGATAGAGTGCATCCACCGGAACAGGGTTTTCGAGAGCGCGCGGCTGGCCTGCGGCACTAGCCTCCGCGGTCTCGACGACGTCCGCCACCTCGAATGCCGGGGGCGCCGCCCCCGCAATGTCCACATCGAGCACGTAGCGACCCGGAGCGAGTTCGTAGAAGCGGGGGGTCACCCCCTCGGCCAGCTCCAGGGTGACCGCCGACCCGTCGGGACTTGAGCTGCTGGATATGGCCGTCACTTCCGGCGGCAGGTTCAGCGCGAGGTCGCGCAGATCGAGGTCGACCGGCCATTCGAAGCCGATAACCGCAAGGTTCTGGTCCTGCCGGAACTCGGCAGTGGTGGGCACGCTCCAGTCGAACTGCACGCGCAGGAACGTCGGGTTGCGACCGATGCGGATGTCGGCCCGAGGATCAAGTTCCTCCACGGCCGCTGCCTTGCGCTCGCGCTCGGCGCGGATGGCAGCCTCCTTGGCGCGGCGGGCGAGATCATCGATGATGTCCTGCGGCAGCGGCGGGGGCATGCCCTGCCAGCTCTGCGGAAGCAGGTCGATGAACAGCTTCTCTCCAGCTTCGATGCGATTGAAGTTGTAGGCGCGCTTGAGCCCGAGGCGCAGCCCCATGCCGTCCGGGTCCACGCGAGCAATGGACAGGTAGTCCGGCATGGTCAGCCCGACATCGGGCAGGATCACCGACACCGCTTCGCCGAACTCGAGCGAGAGGACGCCGTTCTCGATGCGCATGGTGTATTCGGGCAGGTTGTCCCGGCCGGGGAAGCTCAGGATCAGGCGGCCGTAGCCGTCTTCCTCTGTGGCGAAAAGCTGACCCTGTGCCTGGGCCAGCGCCGGCCCGGTAGCGGCCAGCAGGGCGCACAGCAACGCGAGGGCCCGCAAGGCCTGCAGCCATCCTCTGCTGAACGCGCTCTCCACCGGCTTTCTGCCCGCCCGACGCTGGCGCACGTCGAACCCGGCCACTTTCCATGCCGGCAGGAACGCGCGTGCTACTGATACTCACGGGCAATCTAGGCCGGCGGACTTAACGCAGGATTACGCCGCAACGGCAAAGGCAGAGTAAGGAGGCGCCTCGGCGCTACTGCCCCACGATCTGTGGCAGCGCCGCCAGGTCCTCGGGCGTCATCTGGGTGACGGGCTGGTCAGCCAGGGCCGCCATACGGACCGTCAGTTCCTGCGCCCTGGCAGGATCCATCTCGGCCAGGATCGGCGCCATCTTCCGTGGCTGCATGGCCTTGGACACCCGCACCAGCACTTCCATGTCGAGATTGTTGAAGATCTTGGCCGCGTCCTTGGGCTTCATCACCTCGTACATGGCGACGATGGCGGCGAACTGTCCGGTTTCCATCTGCTCGCGCTGGTCGACGAGGCTGGCGATCTGCGCTTCGAGCGCCTCGAGCGTGGTGGCACGGTCCTGGATGCGCTTTTCGGCAGCATCGACCAAGGACGAGCGCAGGGTGAGATCCTGCTCGAACTTTTCGAGCTCGGCCCGACGCGCCGCCAGTCGCTGCAGGATCTGCTGTTCGGTGAGGCTGGTGCCCTCGCCGGCCATGAGCGGTTCGACGGTGCCGTTGCTCTTGACCTGGAGCGGCACGGCATCGCCCGTTGGCAGGCAATCGGTGGTCAGCAAGGCCGCTACTGCCCCCTCGCCCTCGCCGTTTTCCCCGCTCTCGGCTTCCGCGCCATGCTCTGCGCCCGCGGTTTCCATCGGCAGACCGGACTCCGTCAGGCTGACATCCACATCGCGGCAATAGGTTTCGCTGACCCCGAGTGCGAGGTCGGCCTGGATATCTGCATCAGGCACCGGAGCGGCGGTCTCGACTGCCGGAGCCGCTTCGCCATCGGCTGTGTGGCTTTCGGCCGTGCTGTCGCCGGGACCACCCGCCACTGCTGCGCTCGGCGCACCAAGAGTGGGGGTCGTATCGGCAACGGTCGGTGCGGTGTCTTCCATCACCGGCTCGGCCGGGAAGGTCAGTGTTGCATCGGATTCGGTCACGACTGCCCCGGCGGTGCCTCCGCCCCCGCCGCCAGCCGCCTGCACCGGCGTGGCCCCGACCAGCACGTAGCCGCCATTGGTGACGAGACCGAGGGTCTTCAGCACCAGCAGCGCCGAAATGGCGAGAACGACGACGGGAAGCAGGCGGATGCGGTTCACGCGGCGGCTCCGCGGGTGCGGACGCGGGCGCTCAACTGCTCCAGGGCAGACTGCACCTTGTTGGGCTGCTCGACAGGCTCGATCGCCTGCGAGTGACGGGCAACGCTGGTGATCTTGGCGATCCGCTCCATCAGGACTGTGCCGGCATTGACGTGGTTGGCGAGTTCGATGCCGAAGCGCTCGGCCTCTTCCAGGCGGGCATTGAGCGTCAGGTCGGCCTCCACGGCGCTCTGCTTGAGCTCCTTGATCGCCTGATTGGCGAGATTGGTGGCCCCCAGCAGGTCGGCCACCATCTGGCGCATCTGGTCCTTATCGGCATGCAGGCGCTTCAGGCGCTGGTTGAGAATGGTGCAGTAGCCGATAGTCACCAGCAGCAAAACGGCGACAGCAGCCTCGACAAGGACCCCAAAAGGCAGACCAGACATCATCGTTTTTCCATTGTGGTTTCTATGGCCTCGAAGTCCGCCATGGTGACCTTGGGCGGGTTGAGGGGGCGGCTGACCCGCACCGATACCTGCTTGCCGATATGGCCCATCACGGCTTCGGTGAGTTCGACGTCGCCGCAGCGCAGGCGCACCGGATCGTGGGGCTCGCGGTCAAAGACCACGAGGTCGCCCGGCTTCAGCGTGAGGAGCCGCGCAAGCGGTAGATCCTGCTCATGCAGAACAGCCTCGATCTCGACACCGGCGGCGTAGATTTCGGTGGCGAGGTGGCCTTCCCAGATCGGATCGCGCCCGAATTTCTCGCCCATGAACATCTGCAGCAGCTGTTCGCGGATGGGCTCGATGGTGGCGTAGGGCAGCAGGATTTCGACCTTGCCGCCGCGATCATCCATCTCGATGCGCAGTTCAATCAGGATGGCGGCATTGCCCGGCCGCGAGATGGCGGCAAAGCGTGGATTGGTCTCCATGCGCTCGAGCTTGAAATTGACGTTGGTGACCGGCTCGAAGGCGCGGTGCGTGTCATCGAGGATGAGTTCGATCATCTTGCGCGCCAGCGCCATCTCGATGGTGGTGTAGGGCCGGCCCTCGACGCGGATGTTGCCGCCGATGCGGCGCCCGCCCAGCAGCACGTCGATCATCGAATAGATGAGGTTGGAATCGACGGTGAGCAGGCCGTAGTTCTCCCACTCCTCGGCCCGGATCACCGACAGGATGGCCGGCAACGGGATGGAGTTGAGGTAGTCGCCGAAGCGCACCGACGAGATCGAGTCCATGGTGACTTCGACATTGTCGGAGGTGAAATTGCGCAGCGAGGTCGTCGCCAGCCGCACCAGCCGGTCGAAGACGATCTCGAGCATCGGCAGACGCTCGTAGCTGACCAGCGCGGAGTTGATCAGCGCCTGCACGCCGGTGAGTTCGACATTGCTGCCGACGCTGGCGTCGAAGCCGAGCAGGCTGTCGATCTCGTCCTGGTTGAGGACACGGTCGCCGCCACCGTCGCCGTCGCCGGTGTCGCCTTCGAGCATGGCGGCCCATTCGGCCGCGGCGGCGGCAGCCCGCTCCTCCTCGCTCAGGTCTTCCGCCATGTTGGCAAGATCGGGCGCGGTCTCGATGTCATCAAGACCCCAATCGTCGCTGAGCTTGTCCTGATCCGAAGGGCCAGCCATCACTGCACCAGGATTTCCTTGAACAGCACCGACTCGACGCGCGAGGGGTAGATGGCGACGTTGACGCGCCGCAGCAGCTCTTCCTTGAGGCGGTAGATGCCGGCCGACCCTTCGAGGTCGGACTTGCGAAGCTCGCGCAGATAGACCTGGAAGGCGTCGATGACCTTGGCCAGCCGCGGCTGGATCTCGATCATCATCGCCTCGTCGGCGACTTCGAGCGCCACCGTGAGCTTCATGAAGGCCTTCTCGCCACCGCCCTCGCTGTTGAGGTTCACCATCATGGTGGGGAGGTTGAAGATGAAGGTGTGCGCGGCGCCCGCTGCTGCCGGGCCGGCATGGCCGTCGGTCGCTGCCGCGTGCTCCTCGCTCGGCGCTCCTTGCGAGGACAGGAAGACGAACAGCCCTGCCCCCGCCAGCAGCACCACGATGGCAGCCGCGCCGATGATGATGAAGAGCTTCGGCAGACCCTTCTTGCCGGTCGCGACCTCGCCGCCTTCCGCTTCCGCTGCCATTAAACCCTGAAACCCCCGCGATTCCGGAGAAATTCCGGCTCCGGTCCAGCTAAGCGGCCGATGGTTAACGACTGGTTACTTTTGGGGTCAGGGCGGCAGATTTTGCCGGGCAGGATTTTCCCGGCAGGCACATCGTTGCCGGATTCAGCTGGTGATGCATCGCGGGTAAGCCGTTGATTCCACACGTCACACCGCTCTGGCATGGTTTCTGCAAGGTTACCGGCGAGGCCACCGGCTTGGGGAAGAAGGCGGTCTCGGGGACCAGAACCGGGGATCAGCAATGATCGAGAACGCGCAACTGATCAGCCTGTCACGGCAGATCGCGCTGCAGCGCCAGATGGACGTGGTGGCCAACAACATGGCCAACATGAACACCACTGGCTTCAAGGCTGAACAGATCCTGTTCGAGGAATACGTGATGCCGGTGGCCCGGGACCGCGATTTCCCGACGCTCGACCAGCCGCTGTCCTTCGTGCAGGACTGGGCAACGGTCCACGATCTTTCCGCCGGCGGCTTCGAGCAGACCGGCAGCGACCTCGACGTGGCGCTGAGCGGCGAAGGCTTCTTTGCCGTCGAGACCCCGGCCGGCGAGCGCTGGACCCGCGCCGGCAACTTCCAGCTTTCCGCCAACGGCACCCTCGTCGACAGCAACGGCAACCCGGTTCTCGGCGAGGCCGGCCCGATCGTGTTCGGGCCCGAGGAAACCGGCATCCTGATCGCCGCCGACGGGTCGGTCAGCTCCAGCGCCGGTGCCAAGGGGCGCCTGCGCATGGTCGAGTTCGCCAATCCGCAGGAACTGACCCGCCAGGGCAGCAACCTGTTCGCCGGCGGCACGCCCCAGGCGGCGGTGAATACCCGCGCCATGCAGGGCTATGTGGAAGGCTCCAACGTCTCCGGCATGGCCGAGATGACCGAGATGATCCGCGTCACCCGCGCCTACGAATCCATCGCCTCGCTGGGCCAGAAGCAGGACGAGCTCCGCCGCTCTGCGATCCAGCGCCTCGGCGACGCCAACGCCTGACGGAGAGACCAGGATGAAAGCCCTTTATATCGCTTCCACCGGCATGGCCGCCCAGGAACGCAACGTCGAAGTCATCTCCAACAACATCGCGAACATGCGCACCACCGGCTACAAGCGGGCCCGCGCAGAGTTCGAGGACCTGCTCTACCAGCAGATCACCCGCGCCGGATCGGCCACCTCCTCCACCGGCACCATGGTTCCCGCCGGCCTCGAGATCGGCTCCGGCGTGCGCACCGTCTCCACCCCCCGGGTGATGAGCCAGGGCAATGTCAACGTCACCGAGCGCGAACTCGACGTCGCCATTCGCGGCGAAGGCTTCTTCATGGTGCAACTGCCCGACGGCCGCACCGCCTATACCCGCGACGGCTCGCTGGAGCGCGATCCAGAAGGCATGCTGGTGACCTCTGCCGGCTACCCGGTCGACCCCGGCATCAACATCCCGGGCAACGCCACCTCGATCGCGATTTCACCCGACGGCGTGGTCTCGGCCTATATCGACGCCGACACCATGCCGACCCAGATCGGCCAGCTCCAGCTCGCCCGCTTCGTCAACAAGTCCGGCCTCGAGTCGATGGGTGACAACCTGTTCCTCGAGACGGCGGCGAGCGGCCCGGCCCAGGTCGGCGTGCCCAATGCCGAGGGCACCGGCAATCTGCTGCAGAACTACCTGGAAATGGCCAACGTCAACTCGGTCACCGAGATCGCCGACCTGATCGCGGCCCAGCGCGCCTACGAGATGAACGCCCGCGTCATCTCCGGCGCCGACCAGATGATGCAGGCGACGAGCCAGCTGCGCTGAGGAGGCGGACCATGAAGCGTTTCACCTTCGCCCTGCTGATGTCCGGCCTGCTCTGCGGCACCGCCGCCGCCGACCCGGTGCTGAAGGGCAATGTGGTCGTCACTGGCCCGATCGTCACCGTGGGCGACATGTTCGGCGATGCCGATCTGCTGGCGGAGCAGCCGCTGTTCCGGGCGCCGCGCCCCGGCACCACGGGCAACGTTCCGCTCGCCGACATTCGCGCTGCCGCCAGCCGCCTGGGCATCTCCAGCTTCGACAGCAATGGCCTTCTGGCCGTGAACGTGTCGCGCGCTGCGGCGGTGGTCGACGAGACCGTGCTTGCCGATGTTGTCGCCGCCGACCTCAAGGCGCGCGGCATCCTCGCCGACGGCATGAGCGCCAATACCCGCTTCGACCGCCCGGTCGGCCCGATCAATGCCGACGCGGTGGAGCAGCCCGCCAGCGTCACCAGCATGCGCTACATGCCGGGCAGCGGCGTCTTCACCGCTCGCGTCGCCATCGCCGGAGTGGAGCAGCCGCTCGACCTTTCCGGCACCATCGAGCTGATGGTTGAGGTGCCGCACCTCAGGACCACACTGCCCGCCGGCGCCGTGCTCGGCCCCAGCGACGTCGAAATGCGCGCGGTGCCGCTGCGCTACGCCGAAAGCGTCGGGGTTGCCGACCTCGAGGACCTGGTCGGCAAGGCGCTGACCCGCCAGAGCCGCGAAGGCATGCTGCTCAAGGCCTCCGACGTCACCGTGCCGCAGCTGATCGGCAAGAACGACCTCGTCACCATCTACTTCCGCAAGGGACCGATGACGCTGAGCGTCAAGGGCCAGGCGGTCACCGGCGCCACCGAAGGCGGTGCGCTGCAGGTGCTCAATCTCATGTCCAAGCGGGTGATCACCGCAACTGCCATTGCTGCCGGAGCCGTGGAAGTGAGCGCCGAGCCGCTCACCCTGGCCGGCCTCTAGGAGAAACCGATGACCTTCCACAAGCTCCTTGCCCTTTTCGCCCTCAGCGCCAGCCTTGCCGCCTGCAGCACCATGGACCGCCTCGCCGAAGTGGGCCAGGCGCCGCCGCTCACCGCGATCCAGGATCCCACCACCACCGCTGGCTACCAGCCCGTGCACATGCCGATGCCGGAGCCGATTGCCGACACCTATGCGCCGAACTCGCTCTATCGCACCTCGGCCAAGGGCTTCTTCAAGGACGAGCGGGCGCACAAGGTCGGCGACATCCTGACGGTGATCGTCACCATCGACGACAGTGCCCAGATGAACAACTCGACCCAGTCGGGCCGCACCTCCAACAACACTGCGGGCATGGGCGGCATCCTCGGCACCGTGGTCGATAATGTCAGCGGGGGCGCCATCGACCCGTCCGCCGCGGTGGACTTCACCTCGGGCATGCAGCACACCGGCAACGGCTCGGTGAACCGCAAGGAAAGCCTCGAGACCTCGGTCGCCGCCGTGGTGACCCAGGTGCTGCCCAATGGCAATCTGGTGATCGAGGGCCGGCAGGAGGTGCGGGTGAACTTCGAGGTCCGCGACCTGATCCTTGCCGGCATCGTGCGCCCGTCCGACATCCAGGCCAACAACACCATTCCCTCGCACAAGATCGCCGAAGCTCGCATCTCCTATGGTGGCCGCGGCCAGATCACCAATGTGCAGCAGCCGCGCTACGGCCAGCAGATCGCCGACGCCATCCTGCCCTTCTGATCCCCTTCCCCGCTGCGCCCTTCCCCGGGGCGCAGCAGGCTTCCCCCGCGGCAGGCCAGAACGGCCGCCGCCAACCGGCTCCAGAACCGAGACCGGTTTCCCCCAGAGGCGCAGCTCCCCGGCTGCGCCTCTTCCCCATTCGGGAACCCCGCCCCGCACCGCAATGTTGCAGCCGCAAGCGGAGGAGCAGTCATGAACATGGGCACAGGCATAGCCATCGGAGTCGCCATCGGCGTCGCGGTTGGCGCCTTCATGGACAACATCGGGATGGGCATCGCCATCGGAGTTGCCATCGGCATTGCGCTGGCTGGCGCCTGGACGGCCTGGAAGAGCGACAAGCCCGACAAGTAGTCCCGCTGGGGCGAAGGCGAGGGCTTGGCAGCGACGGACCTTCTGTGGAAGGAACGTCGCCAACGAGGAGTCTTCCGCCATGTCCTTTACAAAGCTCGACGCGCTCGGCCACCGCCTCGAGGCGCTGGAACACGCCCTTTCCATTCTCGGTGCCGACGAGGCCACGCACATGGCCGTCGGTGGCGGCGGCAAGCGCGCTGAAGCCATGGCGACATTGGCCGGCATGTACCACGCCGAAGCGTCGGCTCCGGCGGTCGCCGACTGGATCGAGGCCGCGAGGGCGGAATCTCTTTCCGAGGATCAGCTGCTAGCGCTCGGAGAATTCGAGCGGAACTACCGCAATCTCACCTGCCTCCCCACCGAGTTCATCGAGCGCCGCACGGCTGCAACCATGCGCAGCGAACAGCTCTGGCGCGAGCTGCGGCCGAGCGGCGACTGGGACACCTTCCTGCCGGCAATGGAAGGCGTTGTGGCGCTGGTGCGGGAGGAAGCCCAGTTGCGCGCCGACGCCTCCGGCCTCGCGCCCTATGACGCGCTGATGGACCAGTACGATCCCGGCAACCGTACGGCCGAGCTCGACGAGACGTTCGGCGATCTCAAGAGCTTCCTCAAGAACTTCGTGCCCGAGGCGCTGGCGGCGCAGGAACGCCGGCTGTCGGCCCGCCCCCGCAAGTCTCTCAACCCACCCTACCCGATAGAAAAGCAGCGCGAACTCGGCCTCGCCGCCATGCGCGCTGTCGGCTTCGACTTCACCCACGGCTCCCTCGCCGTCTCGCACCACCCATTCTGCGGCGGCGTGCCCAGCGATGTGCGCATGACCACCCGCTACCGCACCGACGAGTTCCTGAGCTCGCTCATGGGCGTGCTGCATGAGACGGGGCACGCGCTCTATGAGCAGGGGCTGCAGAAGGAGTGGTCGCACTGGCCGATCGGCAAGGCGCGGGGTATGGGCATCCACGAGTCGCAGTCGCTGTTCGTGGAGATGCAGCTCGCCCGCAGCCCCGAATTCTGGGAGTTCATGCTGCCGCTGGTCCACCTGCACCTGGGGGACGACGCCATCCCGGGATGGGACATTCCAGACATCCTCAACGAGGTGAACCATGTCGAGCGGGGCTATATCCGCGTCGATGCCGACGAGGTCACCTACCCGCTGCACGTGATCCTGCGCTATGAACTCGAGCAGGATCTCGTCGCCGGCAAGCTCGAGGCAAGCCAGATCCCCGAGGCCTGGGACGCCAAGATGACCGAGTACCTGGGCATCTCGACCATGGACAACATGAAGGACGGCCCGATGCAGGACGTGCACTGGCCGGCCGGGTCCTTCGGCTATTTCCCGAGCTACACCCTCGGGGCGATGATCGCGGCTCAGCAATGGGCGGCGCTGGAGAAGGACCTGCCGGATGCCCGCGAGCAGATGCGGCAGGGCAACTTCGGCGCCATCAACGGCTGGCGCTCGGACCGCATCTGGGCGCAGGGCTCGCGCTGGTCGACGCCGGAGCTGATCACCCGCGCTACCGGCGAGCCGCTCAATGCCGATTACTTCAAGGCGCACCTCAAGCGGCGCTACCTCGGCTGATGAACCGAAGCTGAAGCGCCGCTTCAGCGCCGGTTCCGGATCACAGCGCTAACCCTTGTGCATCAACAGCGGCCGGAGGGGCCGCCAGCACAAGGAGACGCCTGAAATGATCCGCACCGTCATCGCAACCGCCATCACCGCCATCGCCATCGCCTCGGCTGCCGTTCCGGCCAGCGCCAACGACATCTTCATCGACCAGACCGGCTTCGGCAACGAGGTCGGCGGCAGCCAGGCCGGCTGGAACAACAAGTTCGGCACCAAGCAGACCGGCTGGTGGAACAAGGCCATCAGCCAGCAGTTCGGCGGCAACAACACCTCCGCCATCGGCCAGCAAGGCAACAACAACACCGGCGACGTCTGGCAGAACGGCTGGAACAACCAGGGTGGCGTCGGCCAGTTCGGCGACAACCACAACGCCGTGCTGACCCAGGACGGCAACGGCAACATCGCCGCCGGCGTGCAGGTGGGCGATGGCTGCAACGCCAATGTCACCCAGCATGGCTCGGGCAATGTCAGCGCCTTCGTCCAGGCCTGCCCGTGACCGGATCGCAAGCGGCGGAGCGTCCTGAACGCTCCGCCCCCTGCATCCCCTTCCCCAAGGAGGAAACCATGATCCATCCCGTTCTGAGGCTCGCCACCCTGCTCGGCCTCGGCGCCCTCGGTCTCGCGGGCGCCAGCGCCACCCCGTCGCCGGAAGGCTTCGCCTGCGGCATCGCCGCCGACCGCGACGGCGGCATGCTGCAGGTCGAGGGAGCGCTGGTCAGCCCCATCGCCATCAACGGCGAATATCGCTTCAGCCTCCGCTCCAGCGGTAGTGGCGGTTCGACCAACGTCAGCCAGGGCGGCCCCTTCGCTGCCGCTGCGGGACAGCAGACGACGCTTGGCCGGGTGACCCTCAACGCCAACGCCGCCTACCAGGTGGAGTTCAGCGTCTCGGCGGCCGGCAAGACCTTCGACTGCAGCCAGGAGCTGGTCCGCCAGCTCTGAGGCACCCCCAAAAACATCCATCAGAGCCCCGGCATCCGTGCCGGGGCCTTCGCTTGTTCAGGAAGATGAACGGGAGTGAACGAAATCTGAATGCTCCGCTCCGGAGCAGTTCAGCCGACCGGCGCTAGGGTCTCTCCATCACCAGCCGGAATGGTCCGGCGCCAAAGATCGAGGAGACCAGAAATGACCACCCGCTTCACCAAGACCATCGCCGCCCTTGCCGCCGCCACGCTGATCGGCATCACCAGCTTCGCCGCTCCCGCCATGGCTGGCGGACAGATATCGATCGGCTTCAGCCCCACCGATCCGGACCAGAAGCAGGCGCTCGGGCTCGGGCTGAAGATGTTCTCGCTGGTCCAGGGCATGTCCGCCACCGGCGCCAACGCCTACCAGAACGGCAACGGCAACTCGGCCGGCATCGCCCAGAACGGCTCCGGCAACCACGGCGTCATCTTCCAGGACGGCGACGGCCACAACGGCACCATCGAGCAGAACGGCAACAACAACAGCTGCGGCCTGTTCCAGTTCGGCGAAAACACCAACGGCCAGTGCCTGCAGGACGGCGACGACGCCGGCATCACCACCGTGTTCGGCTTCTAGAGTCTACCAGTCGTCATCAGCACTGCGGACGAGCGGTCCCATCGGCCGCTCGTATCGAGGCATGTCGAGCTTGACCCGAGGGTAGGCCTTCTGGAAGAGCGGATTAAACCCACGGAGCCTGGCCTCATCGATCACGCCACCCTCGGGAAAGCGCAGCACGATGTGCCTGCTAGACAACTCCTTGATCTGGAGGTCGCGCCAAGTGTTATTCACGAAGTGCTTCATCTCGATGGCCGGATGGTTGGGCAGATGGGGGCACAAGGTGAAACGCAGCAACCCGAGAATATGGGTCATAACCTGGTTCAACAGCCCGTCTCCCCGAAGGGCGGAGGTCATGTGCTCCGGCTCAATGTGCGCCACCGCCCAGCTGTTCGAAGCGCCCATAGTGAGCCTGACCCCTTCTTTGGCGTCCGTGACGATGCCGGGCAGCAGCAGGTTGAAGGCTTTGCGCACGAAGATGTTCCCGACCATGGTGCCGACAGTGCCATGCCTGTCGGGATTGAGTACGTTCACCATGAAGCGTTCACCCACCGGCAGTTGACTTTCGGGGCCATCATCCAAGGCAAGAAGCTTGATCTGACTTGGGTCGCCCCATTCCGGAACGTGCGGGCGAAGGACCCTCCTCAAGGAACGGCTGAGGAGGTCTAACCCTACCCAGATCTCTCCCTGGGAGGTGGAGAAGACCACTCCGGCTCGCGCTCCGTCCGGAATGATCCTATTGAACCGGGCGACGACCACTGACCCTGTAGGCAGGCCCGTGGGAACGAAATGCTCGAGCACGGTCAGGATATCAGCGCCGATGGTCCCCGGGGGCATCGCTGCGAAGCGCTCGATGAGGGCGTCGTCGCTGACCTCGACGTTCAACTCTCGTGCCCGGCGGCGTAGCCGATTGATAAAGCCGAAGATGAATTGCCGCCGGGCAGCCTGGCGCTGGTCCTCGTTTCCATGCGCCTCGGCGATCGCCATGGCCTCGAAGACTAGCCGCCAGCCCCGGTTCGACCTCTCAGCGTCGTTCGCCAGGAGCAACTCTGAAGACGCGTAGTTGAGGCTATCCAGTTCGAAGAAGGCGCTGTCCTGCAGATCGGCAATCCGGCGAACCCGCCGACCGGCCTGACGCACGCTGTGGCTGTGCATCCGCTCTGAGTAGTGCTCCAGTACAAATCTCTGCGCACTGTGGTAGATCGACAGGTCGTTGGGCACCCAGCGCCATGCCATGTCCACCGCCATTTCGCCGAACTCGAAGGCGATCTCGTGGGCGCCCGCGGCTTGTGCCCGCTTGGCGACCTTGAGCTGGTGCTGCGCCAGCGCTGCAACGTCGCCGCGGGAGAGCGTGGTGAGATATCGATAAGAGGCCTTGATCGATTGCAGCAGTGGGCTGTCGGGGCGTTCGCCTGCGGCAATTGCCTTTTCCATCGTCCGCTCGGCAAAGCGGAGATGAGCGGCTCGCAGTACCTTCGAACTCTGCACCGTCGGCAGCATGCTCTGGAACAGTTCCCGGTCGTGCAGGATGGCTTCACTTTCAAGCTTGCGGCGATGGATGCCGGCACGCTCGATATCGGCCGGAGGCACATGGTCAACAGCCGCCAGCAGACATTCGATGACAAGGATCTTCCTGGCCGATGGCAGATCCTGGTTATCGGCCAACTCGAAAAGCCGGGCGAGTATGTCACCCTGGCGGTCAGCCGAGAACGGACGAACAGCTAGCTCTTCAAGGATGTTTCGCATGGCCGAGATGGGGCCACTCGCCAGCTGCGGAACAACGTCTAGAATTCGCTCGCCGATCTCGTCGCGGCGCTTGAAACTCGGCGAGCCCAGCTCTCGGAGTTTGCGCTCGGTGTGCAGCAGAAGCGCGGCGAATCGAAGATCCACCGGAGAACTATATACCTTGTCCAGCACGGTCTCGGTCGTCTCCCTGAGCATCTGCTGCCAGGAGATCGAACGGTCGGTGAGCTCGCCATGCTTGACCTTGTAAGCCAGCAGCAGCTGAGCGCGGCACCGAATGGCAAGCAGCTCATAGTCCTCCTTTTTGAATCCCCGTAGCACGGCGATGAGCTTGGGTATCTCGCTCGCGTTGAGCTTGCCACTGTCGAGCCAAAAAAGACTGGTTCTCGCCTCCAGAAGTCGCCACTCCTTGTAGCAACCGGTACCTCCTGGGGGGCCCATCACCGACAAGAGGTCGCCAGCGGATTTCAAGGATTGTTGCGCACTTGCGAAATCCTCCAGTAGCCGAGCCTCATAGGCAAGCTCCAGGCAAGTATCAGCGGCCAGGCAGCGCATTTCCATGAGCAGCATGTCAGCCGCCAGAGCTGCACCATCACGGCCTTGGGAAATCGCTTGAAGCAAGGGGGACGTCGCAGCCTGAAGCGCGGCCACGTAGTCACCCCGATTGGAGATGAAGTATTGGGCAAAGCCAGAATCGAATGCCAGGCGCCGACCGACGCGGGTGGTCAATACCGTGATATGACGCAGCGCCAGCTCCACCATCTCATCACCCGCACAAGGAAGCAGGCGCTCTCCGATGGCCTCGGCAAACTCCAGCGCTCGATCCGGCTGGGCTCCCCGCCAGCTGCCCGTCACCAGTTCTGCGTACCGACGAAGCAGTTGCAGCAACGCCGCCAAGAACTCTGATCCTGGCGCCACCGGCATGTCCGCCATGGACCCCAGAACAGACGACAAGGCGGAACTGCCCGCCTGCTCGGCAAGGTGCTCCTCGCCTTTGCTGATATGGCGGAGCACCGCATCGGATTCCGTCCAAAGCGCCTTGGTGATGTCCTGCCAACCCGCAGCGGATGCGGGCTCGTCTGGCTCCCCCGCGTGACGCACGAGCGCTAGCACCAACCGCAGGAGTTCCTGTGTCTGTTCGTTCTGTTCGGTCCGCTTGAGCCCCTCTCTGGCCAACTCGGTGCTGAGATCGGCCAGCTTGTTGGCAACATCGCCAACAAGCCCGTCGAGGTCCTGCCCCAGATCACGCAGCACGATGAGTATCTGAGCTCCAACAGCGGTGCTGAACGCCGTCTGCGCCTCGGGGTACTCCTTGGGGCTCTTGATAAGCTCGGCAAATGCCCCGAAAACCAGGGTGCCGAAGCTGCGCGGGGCCCCTCCTTCGCTGCTGATGCCATGTTCGGCTATTTGCCCGAGGACCAGAGGAATGCTCGCCTCATCCCAGCCTGTAATGTCAGACACAATGCCCCTGAAGGAGCGGGTGACCGGCGCCGTAACGACGTCGCCTGCAGCACCGCCAGCAACAAACTCGGGCATCCGCGACAATACGAGGTGCACATCCACATCTACCGGGGAGACACCAGGGTCCCTTTCCGTGTTGAACGCGACCGCCCGTATCCGGTCGAGTTCCCGGTCGAAGACATCAAGAAAGGATTTGTGGTCCTCTGCTTGGGACCTGTACTCGGCAATAGCGGCTAGGCTACGAGCCTCGTTGCCGACCATACGGGCTGCCGTGACCCAGGAGCGCCGATAGGCTCGGACCAGATCGTGATTGCTGGAAACGGATGCGCCGAAAAGCCGATCTTTCAGCCGTGCAGCGACATCCTTGCGCAGATGCTCTGGCACCCGCTCGAGCAGGTATTTAGGCACTCCGCCCAGAATTCCCCCGAAGAGCCCCTCGCCCAGATCCATTCACGCCCCCCAGACACAGCCAAGAGACAACAGTCACGCTGTAGTTGCAAGTGAAGGGCGGCTTCCGAAGCAGCGGAAAACAAAAAGCCCGCGGTGACGCGGGCTTGTTTCGTTTTTCCGGATTCGATCCGTTACTCGTCGCGATAGACCTTTTCGCGTCGCTCGTGCATCTCCTGGGCCTCGAGGCTCAGCGTTGCGGTGGGACGGGCGTCGAGGCGGGCGATGCCGATGGGATCGCCGGTTTCCTCGCAATAGCCGTAGGTGCCGTCCTCGATGCGCTTGAGCGCGGAGTCGATCTTGGCGATCAGCTTGCGCTGGCGGTCCCGGGTGCGAAGCTCCAGGGAGCGATCACTCTCGGAGCTGGCGCGATCCGCCATGTCCGGGTGGTTCTGCGATTCTTCCTGGAGGTTTTCGAGCGTCATGCGGCTTTCGCGCAGTATCTCGTCCTTCCAGTTCAACAGCTTGGTCCGGAAGTATTCCCGCTGGCGCGGATTCATAAACGGCTCGTCTTCACTCGGCCGGTATTCCGTCGCTTCAACAGAAGACATGAATGGATTCGACTCCCATGCGCCCCTCGCGGCGCCTTATAGGCCGCAAGTCCCACCCTCGCAAGCAGTCAGAGCAATCGAGATCAAGAGGGGAAAGGCCCGCCCCGTCAGGCGCATACCCCAGGACTGACAACAATTTGATGAAGCCGGATCAGGCGACGACGTAGCGGCCGTGCTTGGCGAGTTCCACCGCCACCCGCAATTCGATCTCGTCGAGCACCGCGTCGAGGGCCGGCTCGCTGCGATCCCGCAGAGTGGTGACCATGCTCATCATGGCATCGAGTCGGCCGGGAGTTACCCGCCCGACCAGCAGGTCCGCCTTCATGGCATCGAGCTCGTCGAGCAGGTCATGCCCCCGACGGACCGCCTTGCGCCTCGTCGTCAGCGGATCGCTCACGGCCTGCAGGGCGAGGATGGCATCGAGTGCGGCAACCGGCGCAGCGGGGCTGGCGGGTGCGGTGCGCGCCGGTCCCTCGGCACCCACCGGCACGAACGCAGGCGAGGCGCCGCTGCGGCCGGCTGCGCCGGACTTTCCGGCGGCGGTGCTGCGATGGGTGGACTCGATGCGCAAGCGGGACTCGGCAGACGGAAACAACGACCCCGGCAAAATCTGCCGCCGCTGGTTAACAGCGGCTTAACGGGCCCGGCAAGAACTGCCGCCAGCGATGCGGGTCAATACAGAGCAAGGGAGAAATACCGTCTGATTCCAGATGGTTATTAGGTCTGGCACGGTATTCGCAACATCGTCTCCGAGATGGCCGCACCCCGGCCGCAACGGGATTGAGCGATGATCGCACCACGCTGGACACGATGGCTCGTCGGCGCCCTCACGGGCGTCCTGCTGACCCTGCCCTCCGCCACCCCGACCTATGCGGCGGCGGCGCGGATCAAGGACATCGTCGACGTCGAAGGCATCCGCGAGAACCAGCTTGTGGGCTACGGGCTGGTGGTCGGCCTCAACGGCACCGGCGACAGCCTCAATAACTCCCCCTTCACCAAGCAGTCGCTGCAGTCGATGCTGGAGCGGCTGGGCGTCAACACCGCCGGCGAGAACGTGCGCACCGCCAATGTGGCGGCGGTGATGGTCACCGCGAACCTGCCGCCCTTTGCGACCCAAGGCTCGCGCATCGATGTGTCGGTCGCCGCGCTCGGCGATGCCGACAGCCTCCAGGGCGGAACGCTGCTGGTGACGCCGCTGGTGGGCGCCGACGGGCAGGTCTATGCCATCGCCCAGGGCCCGGTGCTGATCAACGGCTTCAAGGCCGAAGGCGACGCCGCCCAAATCATTTCCGGCGTGCCGACCACCGGTCGCATTTCGAGCGGCGCCCTGATCGAGCAGGAGATCGGCTTCCAGCTCGGCGCCCTGACGACGCTGCGGCTGGCGCTGCGCAATCCAGACCTTACCACCGCCCGGCGCATCGCGCTGGCGGTCAACGACTTCATCGGCGCGCCCACCGCAACGCCGGAAGACCCGGCAACGGTGCGGCTGACCCTGCCGCACGGCTTCAACGGCAACATCGTCGACCTGCTCACCGATATCGAGCAGTTGCTGGTCCAGACCGATCAGCAGGCCAAGATCGTCATCGACGAGAACTCCGGCATCATCGTCATGGGCAAGGATGTGCGCGTGTCGAGCGTGGCCGTGGCGCAGTCGAACCTGACCGTGACCATCGCCGAGAACCCCGAGGTGG
>JAEYXQ010000158.1 GCA_023431205.1 Pseudomonadota bacterium
TCCAGCCGAGAGACTGAACCCCTCACCCTAACCCTCTCCCCTTAGGGAAGAGGGGACCCATCCCGCCCGTTGCGATTGCGCGGCTCGGCCCATCCGTTGCCTGCCCGGGCTCAGTGCCAGAGACCCAAGATGACCGACCCCATCCTCGCCCTAGCCGGCATATCGAAAAGCTTCCCCGGGGTGCGCGCGCTGCATCAGGTGTCGCTCGAGCTTTATCCGGGTGAGGTGACGGCACTGATCGGCGAGAACGGCGCCGGCAAGTCGACGCTGGTGAAGCTTCTCACCGGCATCTACCAGCCGGACGCGGGGCAGATCATCCTCGGTGGCGGCGAGGTCACGCTGCCGACCGCACATTCGGCCGCCGAACTCGGGATCACGGCCATCCACCAGGAAACGGTGCTGTTCGACGAACTCACCGTGGCCGAGAACATCTATCTGGGGCACACGCCCACCAACCGCTTCGGCCTGATCGACTGGCGCAAGATGCGCGCCGAGGCGCAGGAAACCCTCGATTCCATGGCCGCGGGGATCGACGCCGGTATCCTGCTCAAGGAACTCGGCATCGCCAAGAAGCACCTGGTGGCGGTGGCGCGGGCGCTGTCGGTCGACGCGCAGGTCGTGATCATGGATGAGCCGACCGCCGCGCTCTCGCAGAAGGAGATCGAGGATCTCTACGTGCTGATCGATCTGCTCAAGGCAGACGGCAAGGCGATCCTGTTCATCTCGCACAAGTTCGACGAAATCTACCGTATCGCCGACCGCTACGCCGTGTTCCGCGACGGCGAGATGGTCGGCAAGGGCTTCATCAGGGACACCGCGCAGAACGACATCGTGCGCATGATGGTCGGCCGATCGGTCGACCAGATCTTCCCGGTCCGCAGCGTCGAGATCGGCGATGTGGTGCTCGAGGTGAAGGGGCTGAGCCACCCCACCGAATTTGAAGACATCAGCTTTTCGGTCAAGAAGGGCGAGATCCTCGGCTTCTATGGCCTTGTGGGGGCAGGGCGCTCGGAGGTGATGCAGGCGGTGTTCGGCATGACCCGACCGTCGGGTGGCACCATGATGCTCGAGGGCAGGCCGGTGGCGCCTCGCTCGCCTGCCGATGCGGTCGGCGCCGGCATCGTCTATGTGCCGGAGGAGCGCGGCAAGCAGGGCGTGATCACCGGCGAGCCGATCGTCAAGAACGTGTCGCTGCCGTCGCTCGGCAAGACAGGCCGCGCGGGCTTCCTGCGCATGGCGGAGGAGTTCGCGCTGGCGCGGACCTATACCGAGCGGCTTGACCTGCGCGCCTCGTCGCTGTCGCAGAACGTCTCGACCCTGTCGGGGGGCAACCAGCAGAAGGTGGTGATCGCCAAGTGGCTGGCGACGCTCCCCAAGGTGATCATCCTCGATGAGCCCACCAAGGGCATCGACATCGGCTCCAAGGCCGCGGTGCACGAGTTCATGGCCGAACTGGTGGCGCAGGGGCTCAGCGTGATCATGGTTTCTTCCGAACTGCCCGAGGTGATGGGCATGAGCGACCGCATCGTGGTCATGCGCGAGGGGCACATCATCGACACGCTCGACAACCGGGCGCTGGCGCCCGAAACGCTGGTGCGGCTCGCCGCCGGCATTGCCGACGAGGTGGCGGCATGAGCCGGCTGCTCAAACACCGCGAGATCCTGCTGTTTCTCGCCATCCTCCTGGTGCTGGTGCTGGTGACGGCGCGTTTCCCGCGCTTTGCCCAGCCGGGGAACCTCCTGACCATCTTCAACGACACCTCCATCCTGATGATGCTGGCGCTGGGGCAAATGGCGGTGATCCTGACCCGCTCGATCGACCTCAGCATGGCCGCCAACCTGGCGCTGAGCGGCATGCTGGTGGCGATGACCAACGCCGCCTTCCCGATGATCCCGGTGCCGCTGCTGATGGCCATGGTGGTGCTGATCGGGGCCGGGCTCGGCGCCTTCAACGGCATCCTGGTGTGGAAGCTCGACATTCCCCCCATCGTGGTGACGCTCGGAACGCTCACCATCTTCCGTGGCCTGGTGTTCGTCGCCTCGGGCGGCGCCTGGGTGAATGCGGCGCAGATGAGCCCGGACTTCATCGGCCTGCAGCGCGCGGTGATCCTGGGGCTGCCGGTGCTCAGCTGGATCGGCATCGTGGTGGCGGTGCTGTTCTTCATCCTGATGACGCGCATGCCGCTCGGCCGGGCCATCTACGCCATCGGCGTCAACCCGACGGCATCGGTCTATACCGGCATCAATGTGGGGCGCACCAAGTTCCTGGCCTTCGTGATCGCGGGGGCGGTGTCGGGCCTTGCCGGCTACCTCTGGGTGTCGCGCTACGTCATCGCCTCGGTCGAGGTCGCGAGCGGGTATGAGCTGACCATCATCGCCGCCTGCGTGATCGGGGGCGTCTCCATCGCCGGGGGCATCGGCACCGTGCCGGGCGTGGTGCTGGGCGCGATCTTCCTCGGCATCGTCAACAACGCCCTGCCGGTGATCGGCGTGTCGCCGTTCTGGCAGATGGCGATCTCCGGCGCCGCGATCCTGCTCGCCGTGGTGCTGAACGCCCGCGGTGAACGCCGCAAGGGCCGGATCATCTTGAAGAAGGCGGAGGCCACCGGGTGAGCGGAATTCTCAGCTTGAAGCTCCCTTCCCCCTTGAGGGGAGGGGCTGGGGGTGGGGGTCCATTCGCGACGCGCCGCACGACCCCCTCCCTCGATCCCTCCCCTCAAGGGGGAGGGGAGCCCTCGCACATGCTCCCGAGTCTGCCATGACCGACCTTCCCGCCACCGGCCGCCAGCTGCCGGACCGTCTTGACCACCCGCTGAAGTCCGCCATCGTGAGCTGGGAGGGCCTGCTGGTCCTCGTGGCGGTGGCGATCTTCATCCTCAACAGCTTCGCTTCACCGTACTTCCTGAACGAGTGGAGCCTCAGCGACATGACCTTCAACTTCACCGAGAAGGCCTTGATCGCGCTGGCCATGGCCTTGCTGATCATCTCCGGCGAGATCGACATCTCGGTGGCGGCGATCATCGCGCTGTCGTCCACGCTGATGGGGCTGGTTCTGCAGTTCGGGGCGCCGACCCCGGTATTGGTGCTCGTGGGGCTGCTGACCGGGGTTGCCTGTGGCGCCTTCAACGGCTTCCTGGTCACCGGGTTGAAGCTGCCCTCCATTGTCGTCACCATCGGCACCATGAGCCTGTTCCGCGGCATCAGCTACATCATCCTCGGCGACCAGAGCTATGGCGGCTATCCGCGCGATTTCGCCTGGCTCGGACAGGGCTATGTGTTCTGGGTGATCTCGTTCGAGCTGGCGCTGTTCCTGGTCTGCGCCGTGATCTACTGGGTGGTGCTGCACCGCACGAGCTTCGGCCGACGCGTCTATGCCATCGGCAACAACGACGTCGCCGCGCAGTTCTCCGGCGTGCGCGTCAACCGCATCAAGTTCGTGCTGTTCTGCCTGACCGGGCTGATGAGCGGCGTCGCCGCGGTGTTGCTGACGGCGCGACTGGGCTCGACCCGTCCTTCCATCGCGCAGGGCTTCGAACTCGAGGCGATCACCATGGTGGTGCTCGGCGGGGTATCCATCCTGGGAGGCGCCGGTTCGATCATCGGCGTGGTGCTGGCGGCGCTGATCATGGGCCTCGTCACCTTCGGGCTGGGGCTGCTCAACGTGCCGGGCATCGTCATGTCGATCTTCATCGGCGCGCTGCTGATCGTCGTCATCGCGCTGCCGAGACTGTTCCAGCTGTGGAGGCCGCGCGCATGATCACCGACGAGGGCTACGAGAAGCACGCCTTCAAGATGCACCTCAATCCCGGCATGGCCGCCGAGTACAGGAAGCGCCATGACGAGATCTTCCCCGAGCTGGTGGACCTGCTGCACGCGGCGGGGGTGAAGGACTATTCCATCCACCTCGACGAGGAAACCAATACGCTGTTCGGCGTGCTGTGGCGGCGGGTGGACCACACGATGGACGAGCTGCCGAACACCGAGGTGATGCAGCGCTGGTGGGCCCACATGGCCGACATTATGGCCACCAACAGCAGCAACGAGCCGATCTCGACCGACCTCAAGCCGATGTTCTGGATGAAGTGAGCCGCCTGGCACCGGCACTCGAGCCGGTCTGCCCGCACTAGGAATAGTGGCGCCGATCCCATAGTCTGGCGGACATGAACGAACGTTCCCCGAGCTTGCATGCGGCGCCGATCACGCTCAGCGGTGCGCCGCTCAGCTTTTCCGACATCGCGCGCATCGGCGGGCGGCGCGCGCCGCTGCTGGCCGACGCCTCTGCCATGGAGCGGGTCCGGGCCGCGCGCCTAGTGGTGGAGAACGCCATCGTGGCGGGCCGCCCCGTCTATGGCTCGACCACCGGGGTCGGCGCCATGAAGGATGTGGAGTGGAGTTCCGACGAACTCGACGCCTTCAATATCGGCCTGGTGCGGGCACACCATTTCGGCACCGGCGAGGCCTTTGCGGCGCCGACCGTCCGCACTGCCATGGCCATTCGCGTCAACATGGCGCTGACCGGACGGGTGGGCTGCACCAGCGACCTCGTCGACGCCTATCTCGAGCTGCTGAAGCACGACGTGGTGCCGGTGGTTCGGCGCACCGGCTCCATCGGCTGCGCCGATATCGGGCTGATGGGCCAGATCGGTGCGGTGCTGACCGGCGTGGGCGAGGCCATCCACAAGGACAGGCGCCTGCCCGCCAGCGAAGCTCTCGCCGAGGCCGGACTGGCGCCGTTCCGGCTGGCGCCGCGGGACTCGCTGGCCTCGGTGTCGACCAACGCCGTGGGCTACGCGGCCGCCGCCCATGCGCTGCGCGAAGCGGCGGCAACGATCCGGGTGCTGCTGGCCACCGGCCTGACCACCGCAGGGGCGCTGGGCGCGTCGCGTGAGCCCTGGAAGGCCGTGGCCCATGTCGGCACCGAACGCGAGGCGGGGATCGGGGCCTGGCTCTATTTCAACGCCATGGGCTGGGAGTGGCCGAATGCCACCAACATCCAGGACCCGCTCAGCCTCAGGATGATGAGCCAGGTCTTTGCGACAGCGTTCGAAACGCAGGTCGTCGCCGGCAAGACGCTGCTCGATGCGACCGGCCGCACCGATGACAACCCGGTGGTTGCCGGCGGCAACGTGCTGACCTCCGGCGGCTCGCTGCCGCTCGATGTCACTGTGTTCCTCCAGACCGCGCAACTGGGGCTGGCGCATGTGGCCCGCAACTCGTTCAACCGCTGCGTGCTGCTGGGCAATGGCGGCCGCCGCGGCCTGCCGGTGAACCTCGTGGCGCCGGGGGCCATCGCCACCGGTTTCGGTCCGATCATCAAACTTGCCGGCGAACTGTTCGCCCGGGTACTGACCATGACCGGTCCGATCTCGCCGCAATCCATGGTGGTTGCCGGCGGGCTCGAGGATGAAGCGGCGTTCCTGCCGCTGGTGGTCGAGCGGTTCGAGCGACAGGTGCTGGCGCTGAGGCGCCTCGCCGCGCTGGAGGGCCTGCTTGCTGCCCAGGCGATGGACATTTCCGGGGATCGGCCGGGCAATGTGCCCGGCATCATCTATGATCTGGTCCGCCAGCACGCCGACTACTACGTTTCCGACCGGCCGCTGTCGGCGGAGGTCGAGGCGGTGGAAAAGGCGCTTGCCTCGGACTCGCTGCTTGCAGAACTGATTTCTCATTCCGCCATTATGGAATTGGACGAGTTTTTCGCTCTGGATGAACCATTCGAACAGGGACAGTCTCGCCCAATTCCAAGGACAGGCTAGGTTAAGGAGAGACCGGGCTCTGCCCGGCAACAAGGAGAAACGAATGCGTCTTTCTACCCTCCTCGCGAGCGCCGCCGCGTTTGCCGTGATGGCGACTGCTGCCAACGCCCAGGTCGTCGTCTCCTCCAAGATCGACACCGAAGGTGGCGTTCTCGGCAACATCATCAAGCAGGTGCTCGAAGCCAACGACATCCCGGTGGAGGATCGCATCCAGCTCGGCGGCACGCCCATCGTGCGTGAGGCGATTACCGCGGGCGAGATCGACATCTATCCCGAATATACCGGCAATGCCGCCTTCTTCTTCGAGCGCGCCGACGAGCCGATCTGGAACGACGCCGCCAGCGCCTATGCCGAAGCCGCCAAGCTCGACTATGACGCCAACAAGATCGTCTGGCTGACCCCGTCGCCGGCCAACAACACCTGGGCGGTCGCGGTGCGGAGCGATGTTGCCGAAGCCAACAACCTGTCGACCTTCACCGAGTTCGGCGAATGGGTTTCCGGTGGCGGCGAGGTCAAGCTCGCGGCCTCGGCCGAGTTCGTGAACTCGCCGGCAGCCTTGCCGAAGTTCCAGGAAGTCTACGGCTTCACCCTGCAGCCCGATCAGTTGGTGACGCTGTCGGGCGGTGACACCGCTGCCACGATCGCCGCCGCTGCCCAGCAGACCGACGGCGTCAACGCCGCCATGGTTTACGGCACCGACGGTGGCATCGCCCCTTCCGGCCTGACTGTGCTCGAGGACGACAAGGGCGTGCAGCCGGTCTACCAGCCCGCCCCGATCATCCGCGAGGAAGTGCTGACCGAGTACCCGCAGATCGAGGAACTGCTGAAGCCGGTGTTCGAGGGCTTGACGCTTGAAGTGCTGCAGGAACTCAATGGCCGCGTGCAGGTAGGCGGCGAAGCCGCAGCTGCCGTCGCCACCGACTACCTGACGCAGAACGGCTTCCTGGACTGACGATGCCGCGGGGGGTGGTTGCGGTCATCCCCCTCACCCGTCTCGGCCTGCGGCGGATCCATCCTCTCCCCGATGGGGAGAGGATGGATCCGTGCGTTTTCCGCGCGTCACCCTCGGGCTTGACCCGAGGGTGTTGCACTTGTCTGATGCCTTGAAGTGAAGAGCCCTCGGATCAAGCCCGAGGGTAACGGCTGGTGGGTGCGGAGAGCCGGAAGCCAGGATGACCATTGCCGACACCACATCTGCTTCGGCTGGCCCGACCTGGCTGAGGGTCGACAAGCTCGGCGTCCTCGTGACGCTATTGGTTGTCGGCGGTGCCTTGCTGCCCTTCGCCATGTTCCGGCCGACGCGTATTGCTGCGGGCGAGGCCCGCCATCTGCTTGAGGCGCTGCCGACGACGGGCTCCGCCGCAGTTGCCCTTCTCCTCCTTGGAGGCACAGTGGTGTCCGTGCTGCGGCTGCCCACTCTGTTCCGCCTGGGCGCCGGGCTCGCGGTATTGGCGCTGCTGCTGGTTGCCATCGGCTGGTCGGCGACTTTCCTGGTGCCACCCGACAACAGCTTCGCCCGGGCCGGCCCGGGCGGTGGGTTCTGGGTGTGGCTCCTTGCCTTTGCCCTACTGGTGACGGACGCACTGGCCCGGCTGCGGCCGCGGCCTTGGGCGCGCATAGGCATGCTGGCGCTGGTGGGAGTTGGGTTTGCCGTGCTGCTGATGAGCGGGGTGTGGAACGACCTGTCCGTGCTCAAGGAATATGGCACCCGCGCTCCGGCCTTCTGGCAGGAGGGGCAGACGCATCTCTGGCTCGCCTTCGGATCGGTGGCAATTGCCGCCGTCGCGGGCGTTCCTCTCGGCATCCTCTGCTACAAGGTCGAGTCGCTCCGCGCCGCGGTGCTGAACCTGCTCAACATCGTCCAGACCATCCCTTCCATCGCCCTGTTCGGGCTGTTGATCGCGCCGCTGGCCTGGGTGGCCGCCACTGTGCCGGGAGCGCGCGCGGTGGGCATCTCGGGGATCGGCGCGGCACCCGCCTTCATCGCCCTGTTCGCCTATTCCCTGCTGCCGGTCGTCTCCAACACCGTGGTCGGGCTGCTCGGCGTCTCGCCGCCTGCCGTGGAAGCGGCCAAGGGCATGGGGATGACTGGCCGGCAGCGGCTTGTCGGCGTCGAGCTGCCGCTTGCCCTTCCCGTGATCCTCACCGGCATCCGCATCGTCCTGGTGCAGAACATCGGCCTTGCCACCATCGCCGCGCTGATCGGCGGTGGGGGCTTCGGGGTGTTCGTGTTCCAGGGGATCGGGCAGACGGCCATGGACCTGGTGCTGCTTGGTGCCGTGCCCACCGTGGCTCTGGCGTTCGCCGCCGCCGTCGTGCTCGATGCGCTGGTGGACATGACTTCGCGCGGGGGGCGCGCCGCCGCATGATCGAAATCGACGCGATCACCAAGGCCTATGATGGCACCGTAGTGGTCGACCAGGTGAGCCTGACCATCCCCGCGCACACCATCTGCGCGGTGGTGGGGACGTCGGGGTCGGGCAAGACCACGCTGATGCGGATGATCAACCGCCTCGTCGAGCCGACCTCGGGACAGATACGCATCGATGGCGAGGACGTGTCGAGCGTGCCCGCCTACCAGCTTCGGCGCCGGATCGGCTACGTGATCCAGGGGCACGGGCTGTTCCCGCACCGCACGGTGGGCCAGAACATCGCCACCGTGCCCAAGCTGCTCGGCTGGGAGCGGCAGAAGACGGCAGCCCGCGTCGACGAACTGCTGACCCTGTTCCAGCTCGACCCGGCGCAATACCGGGACCGGCTGCCGCACCAACTCTCGGGTGGCCAGCAGCAGCGTGTCGGCGTCGCCCGCGCGCTGGCCGCCGAACCCAACATCCTGCTGATGGACGAGCCTTTCGGTGCGCTCGATCCGGTGATCCGCGCCAAGGCGCAAGAGGACCTGCTCGCGATCCAGAAACGCTTCGGCACCACCATCGTGCTCGTCACCCACGACATGGAAGAGGCCATCCACCTCGGCGACACCATCGCCGTGATGGACAAGGGCAAGCTGCTGCAGGCGGCTGAACCGGCCGAGATCATCGCGCGGCCGGCAACCCCTTTCGTCGAGGAACTGATCGGCACCGGAGACCGACCGTTCCGTTTGCTGGGACTGGCGCAACTTGCCGACCACCTGGAGACCGGCACCGCCGAAGGGGAGCCGCTGGAGGCGACGGTGTCCCTCCGCGATGCCTATGCCGAACTCTTGTGGTCCGGGCGCGCGGCGGCACCGGTGCGGCGGGACGGCGCCATCGTGGGCAAGGTTTCGCTGGAGCAACTGGCCCGTCTGGCGGCGCGGCCGCAATGACGGTCGGCAACCTCATCCGCCTCGCGGCGCTGGTGATGCTGGTGGCCCTGCTGCTCACGCCCGGCTGGTTCGAGCCGTTCTTTGCCCGGTTTGTCCGGCCCAACCAGCCGGCGATCTATAACCAGGGCAATCTGCTCGACATCACCCTCAGCCATCTCTGGATCGTCGCCGTGGCCATGGCCGGCGCGACAGTCGTGGCGGTAGGGTTCGCCATTCTCGTCACACGGCCGGTCGGGGCGGAATTCCTGCCGGTATCCCGCGCCATTGCAAATGTGGGGCAGACCTTTCCGCCGGTGGCGGTGCTGGCGCTGGCCGTGCCCGCGATGAACAGCTTCGGCACCGCGCCCACGCTGCTGGCGCTGTTCCTCTACGGCCTCTTGCCGATCTTCGAGAATTCCCTGACCGGCCTCGCCGGACTGCCGCCCGCAGTGACCGAAGCCGCGCGTGGCGCCGGGATGACCGGCACGCAGCGGCTGGTGCAGGTGGAACTGCCGCTGGCGCTGCCGGTGATCCTGGCTGGGGTGAGGCTCGCCACCGTGATTTCGCTGGCCACCGCCACCATCGGCTCGACCGTCGCCGCCCGCACGCTGGGCGAGGTGATCATTGCGGGCCTGCTCTCGGGCAACACCGCCTTCGTGCTGCAGGGCGGCCTCATTGTCGGCGTGCTCGCGGTGCTGATCTATGACGCGCTGGCGGCGCTGGAACGCTGGCTGATGCGGCGCACCGGGCAATTGGGCAGGGAGGCGTAGATGTCCGACTTCGATCTGGTTCTCGCCGGCAGGGTGGTGCTGCCCGACCTTGTGGTCGAGAACGGCTATGTGGCGGTGCGCGACGGCAAGGTGGAGCATGTGGGCGAGGGCAGGGCGCCCTCGGCGCATGAGCGGCACGACCTCGGCGACGCGCTGATCCTGCCCGGCGCCATTGACGCGCAGGTGCATTCGCTGTCGCAGCGGGACCAGGAAGACTTCATCTGGTCGACCCGCTCGGCGGCCGCCGGTGGCGTCACCACCATCGTCGACATGCCCTATGACGAGGGCAATCTTGTTTGTTCGGCCGAGGCGGTGCGGCGCAAGGTGGAGCATGCCAGCCCGCAGGCGCGCGTGGACTTCGCGCTTTATGGCACCGTCAATCCCGAGGAGGGCGCCGCCCGCATCGCGGAGCAGGCGGAGGCGGGCGTTGCCGCCTTCAAGTTCTCGACCTTCGGCACCGACCCGGTCCGCTTCCCGCGCATCCCGCCGGCGCTGCTGGAAGAGTGCTTCGCTGCCGTGGCGAAGACCGGCCTCACCGCCGGCGTCCACAACGAGGACGACGAGATGGTCCGCGCCGCCATGGCCAAGGTCAAGGCTGCCGGGATCACCGATTATCGTGCCCATGCGCTGAGCCGTCCGCCGCTGACGGAACTGCTGGCTTCGCTGCAGATCTACGAGACCGGCGCCCAGACCGGCTGCCCGGCGCATGTGGTGCATTGCTCGCTCGGCCGCGGCTACGACATCGCCCGCAGCTACCGCGACCAGGGCTATGCCGCAACCATCGAGTGCTGCATCCACTACCTGACGCTCGACGAGGAAAATGACGTCCGCCGGCTCGGCGGCAAGGCCAAGATCAACCCGCCGATCCGCCCGCGTGCGGAGGTCGAGAAGCTCTGGGATCAGGTGCGTGCCGGAAATGTGACGCTGGTGTCGACCGACCATGTGAGCTGGTCGGAGGAGCGCAAGACCCATCCCGACATGCTCGCCAACGCCTCCGGCGTGCCGGGGCTCGAGGTCATGGTGCCGCTGTTCGTCAAGGGTGCGCTCGAGCGGGACATTCCGCTGACCTGGGCGGCGAGGCTGATGGCCGAGAACCCGGCGCGGCATTTCCGTCTCGATCACGCCAAGGGGGCGCTGACGCCGGGGCGGGATGCCGACATCACCGTGCTGTTCCCGCGCCCGCAGGTCTATGATGCCGCGGCCAGCGGGCACAACGTGGTCGGCTGGTCGCCCTACAACGGCATGGAGCTGCCATGGACGGTCGGCCTGACCTATCTGCGCGGCCGCCAGGTCTTCGATGGGACCGATGTCGCAGAGCCGGGCACCGGAAGGTGGGTACGGCCGGAGGTGCGGGCGTGAGCAAGATGTCTCGAGATACCCCCACCCTCATTCCCTCCCCACAAGGGGGAGGGAGGCGCAGGGGGATGGGTCAGAGTCTCTACCGGCAGGCTGATGAACACCGTTCCCGGTGCTCATCGTCTCCCTCCCCCTTGTGGGGAGGGATCAAGGGTGGGGGTTCTCCGGCATGATCCCCAACTCCCCCATCCGCACGGACCGTATCGCGGACGACATTGATGCACTGGCGGCCATCACCGAGCCGGGGCGGCCGTGGACCCGGCGGGCGTTTACGCCGGTGTTCCTCGAAGGCCGGGCCTGGCTGACCGAAGCCATGCGCGCCGCCGGTGCGGTGGTGCAGACCGATCCGGCGGGGAACCTTGTTGCCACCATCCCCGGACAGCGCCCGGAACTCGGCACCATCATGATCGGCAGCCACTCCGATACTGTTCCGGATGGCGGCCGTTATGACGGCATCGCCGGAGTGGTGGCGGGACTGGAAGTCGCACGCGCTCTCAAGGACCAGGGCATCGTGCTCCAGCACAATCTGGAGGTGGTGGATTTCCTTGCCGAGGAGGTGTCGATCTTCGGGGTTTCCTGCATCGGCAGCCGCGGCATGAGTGGCACCCGGCCGGAAGAGTGGCTGGAGCGCGAGAGCGGCGGGCGCTCGTTGCGGCAGGCCATTGCGGAGGTCGGCGGCTATGCCGACGCGCATGTGCGGCGGCCGGACGTCAAGGCGTTCCTTGAACTCCATATCGAGCAGGGCCCGGTGCTCGAGACCGACAAGCTCGACGTCGGCGTGGTGACGGCGATCGCCGGCATTACCCGCATCGAGATTATAGTCGAGGGTCGGGCGGACCATGCCGGCACCACGCCGATGGGCGCGCGCCAGGATGCTCTGGCAACGGCGTCGTGGATCGTGCTCGGCATCGAGGAACTGGCCAAGGCGCTGGCCGCGGGCGAGGCCCATTTCGCCGCCACGGTCGGCGAGTTCGAGATGCAACCCAACGCGGCCAATGTGGTGCCCTCGCGAGTGCGCATGCTGGTCGATGCCCGGGCGGAACGGCGCGAAGACATGGAGCGGTTCCTCGAGGAACTGGAGCGCGGCGTCGCTTCTTTCGCAGAAAAGACCGGCGTCACGGTGCAGCCGCCGCGGGTGATCTCCGACAACCAGCCGACGCCGTGCGACGCCGACGTGATCGAAGTGCTGGAGCGCGCCTGCGAGACCGTGGGCGTCACTCACCGCCGCATGGCGTCGGGTGCCGGACACGACACGGCCTGGATGACGCGGATCAGCAAGGCGGCGATGATCTTCGTGCCCTGCCGCGGCGGTCGCAGCCATGCACCGGACGAAGCGACGACGCCGGAGGAGATCGCTGCCGGCACGGCCGTGTTGCTGGAGGCTGTGCTGATGCTCGACAAGGACCTGCAGAAGGACGACTGATGGGACGCATTCTTACCGAAAAGGATGTCGAGGCTGCGGTGCGGGGCGGTTCCGTCTATGCCGCCGGCGG
Source organism: Pseudomonadota bacterium (assembly GCA_023431205.1). Taxonomy (GTDB): domain Bacteria; phylum Pseudomonadota; class Alphaproteobacteria; order Rhizobiales; family Devosiaceae; genus Devosia. Next base: position 12,655 of record JAEYXQ010000158.1, read on the forward strand.
TGGCGGCTGGGCCGACCATGGCCGTATGCTCGGCTATGCGGCGGTCAGCGTCGGCAAGCCGGAACTGGTGGACATCGACGAGCTCGACGGCAACGACTGGGTGGCGACGGCCGCCGCCATCGGCGCGCCGGCCTCCACCACGCCGTGGGAGATGCAGGGCGTCGACTACATCAAGGCGGTGCAACTGCTGCAGGATGCGCTTGGCGAGAAGCTCGCGGGCCTGATGATCGGGCAGAACGGCAAGTCCTCCACGCTCAACGGCTGGCTGCCGTCCGCCGTGCTCGGCACCAAGGTGGTGGACGCCGTCGGCGACATCCGTGCCCATCCAACGGGCGACATGGGCTCGATCGGCATGGCGGGTTCCCCCGAGCCGATGATTCAGACGGCGGTGGGCGGCAACCGCGACGAGAACCGCTACATCGAGCTGGTGGTGAAAGGCGCAACCGCCAAAGTTTCGCCGGTGCTGCGGACCGCGGCGGATCAGTCGGGCGGCTTCATCGCCTCGTGCCGCAACCCGCTGCGTGCCAGCTATGTCAAGCGCAACGCCGCGCTGGGCGGCATCTCTCTCGCGCTGAAACTCGGTGAAGCGATGATCGCCGCCGAGGGCAGGGGTCCGGGTGCGGTGCTGGATGCGATCGTCAGGACCACCGGCGGCAGCATCCTCGCCAAGGGCTATGTGACCGAGTTCGACCTCACCTACACCAAGGAAGCCTTCGACATCGGTCGCGTCGTGATCGGCGAGGGCGAAAATGCAACCACCCTGCACGTGATGAACGAGTACATGGCGGTGGAAGACGCCGGCGGCACCCGCATTGCCACCTTCCCGGACGTAATCACCACGCTCGATGCGGCGGGGCAGGCCTTGTCGGTGGGCCAGCTCGGTCGCGGCGTCTACGTCTTCGTGTTGCACGTGCCCAAGACCATCATCCCGCTGTCATCGTCGGTGAAGGACCCGGCGGTTTACCCCTTCGTCGAGCAGCGGATGGGAATCGAGCTGGCGCGATATGCGCTTGCAGGGGAGTAACCGCTCCTTCCCCTTCTCCCCTTGCGGGAGAAGGTGCCCGAAGGGCGGATGAGGGGTTGTATCCGCAAGCGCTGAATGCACCGAGAGAACCCCTCATCCGTCTCGCGCTGCGCGCGATCCACCTTCTCCCACAAGGGGAGAAGGGAAGAAAGGACAGACAAAAATGCCCACACCCAACCCCCGCCATCCGAACTTCCCCATTCCCGGCGGACCGGAACTGCGCGCCAAGGGGTGGCGGCAGGAGGCGCTGCTGCGCCTCCTGGAAAACGTGCTCAGCGTCGGCGAGAACCCGGACGAGCTGGTGGTCTACGCCGCGCTCGGCAAGGCGGCGCGCAACTGGGCCAGCCACAAGGCGATCGTCGAGACCCTGATCCGCATGGACGAGGACCAGACGCTGCTCATCCAGTCAGGCAAGCCGATCGGGCTGCTGAAGACCCATGCCAGGGCGCCGCTGGTGATCATGGCCAACTGCAACATCGTCGGGCAGTGGGCAAGGGCCGAGGTGTTCTACGAGCTCGAAAAGAAGGGGCTGATCGTCTGGGGCGGGCTGACCGCCGGGGCCTGGCAGTACATCGGCTCGCAGGGGGTGATTCAGGGCACCTACGAAATCTTCATGCGCATTGCCGAGAACCGCTTCGGCGGCTCACTGGCGGGACGCTTCATCCTGACCGCCGGGCTTGGTGGCATGGGCGGTGCGCAGCCGCTGGCCGGGCGTATGGCGGGGGCGGCGATCCTCTGCATCGACATCGACCCGGAGCGGGCGCGCATGCGCCAGCAGGTCGGCTATCTGCAGGAGATCGCGCCGAACCTCGACGCGGCGCTTGCCCTGATCGATGCCGCTGTGAAGGAAAAGCGCGCCATATCGGTTGGTCTGGTCGGCAATGCCGCCGAGATTTACCCCGAGATCTACCGGCGCGGCATCGTGCCCGACATCGTCACCGACCAGACCTCCGCCCATGATCTCGTTTATGGCTATGTGCCCAAGGGCATGGCGCTCGACGAGGTGAAGCGCCTGCGGATCGAGGGGCAGGGGCAGTTGATGGCGGCAAGCCGTGCCTCGATCGTGGACCATGTGCGAGCCATGCTCGACTTCCAGGCGGCCGGTGCCGAGGTGTTCGACAACGGCAACCTCATCCGCACCCAGGCAAAGCAGGGCGGGGTGGAGAACGCCTTCGACATCAAGATCTTCACCGAGGCCTATCTGAGGCCGCTCTTCGCCCGGGCCATCGGGCCCTTCCGCTGGATGGCACTGTCGGGCGACCCGGACGACATCCGCAAGATCGACGACCGGCTGCTGGAGATGTTTGCGGACAACCGCATCGTCACCAACTGGATTCGGCTGGCCCGCGAGCACATCCCCTTCGAAGGGCTGCCGGCGCGGATCGCCTGGCTCGGCCATGGCGAGCGCACGGCGCTGGCGCGGGCGGTGAACGCCATGGTGGCGGACGGGACGCTCGCGGGGCCGGTGGCGTTCAGCCGCGACCATCTGGATGCCGGCGCCATGGCGCACCCCAACATCATGACCGAGCGGATGAAGGATGGCTCGGACGCGATCGCCGACTGGCCGCTGCTCGACGCCATGCTGCTCTGCTCGTCCATGGCCGACCTGGTGGTCGTCCATTCGGGGGGCGGCGGCTATGCCGGCTACATGACCTCGGCGGGGGTGACCGTGGTGGCCGATGGCACGGACGCAGCCGACGAGCGGCTCGGCCATGCCCTGACCAACGATACCGCCCTTGGTGTCATGCGCTATGCCGATGCCGGCTACGAGGAGAGCCTGGAGACCATCGCAGCCAAGGACATCCCGTATATCCGGCTGGACTGAGTTCAGCCGGATTTGACTTCGCTGCGCCAGCTATGCTGCGGCTCAAAGCCAAGCATCCGGCGCGCCTTGTCGATCGACAGCAACGCTGTGTGTTCGGCGATTTTTCCCTGCTGCGGCACGTCGGGGTACACCTCGGCGAGCAGCGAGGCGTTGCTGCGGCTCATCACCGTATCGGCGTTGGCGATGATGAAGGCCTCGAAGCCCTTGAACTCGGCCTCGATGGCGCGACGAACCGCCTGCGCCCCGTCGCGGGCGTCGATATAGCCCCACAGGTTCCACTTGCGGCTCCTCGGGTCGGCATCGAAACCGGGGAACGCCGCGTAGTCCTCCGGATACATGACGTTGGAGAAGCGCAGGCCGACCATGCGCAAGTCCGGATCCCAGCGGCAGAACTGGGCGGCCATGGTCTCGTCCAGCAGCTTGCCGAGCGAATAGGCGGATTCCGGCCGCGGATAGTATTCCTCGTCGACCGGCACATAGGGCGGCGGGGTGTCGAAGGGCAGGCCAAGCACGGTTTCGCTCGAAGCAAAGACCACGGTCTTGATGCCGGCTAGCCGGCAGGCCTCGAAGACATTGTAGCTGGTCGGCACGTTGTTGGCGAAGGTCGCGGCATTGGGCGCCATGCCCGGAGCCGGGATGGCGGCGAGATGCACCACGGCGTCGAACCGGCCGCCCTTCTCGTCGATGCCGCCGAGAATGGCCGACGCGACCTGGCCGAAATCGGTGAGGTCGGCGCGCACGCTCGGGCAGATCGGATCGTCCAGCCGATGCTGGTCGAGGTTCAACACGTCATAGCCATGCTGGACGAGATCGCGCAGCACCGCGCGCCCGAGTTTGCCGCTGCCGCCGGTCACCAGAACTCGCGCCATGTCCGCTCTCCTTGTTGAGTCTGGCTACCGTGCCACGCGCCGCTGCACCCGCCAAGGCCGCGTCATGGCCCACCTGGACGGGCGGGGGCAGGCGGTCGCCTGGTCGGTAAACGGCAGATGAATATCGCTCTCAGGACGGGTTCAAGCGGCTCCGGCGATAAGCGGGACCAGGGAGCAATGACGCTCCGCCAATCTGAGGAGACTACCATGAACCGTTCCACCATCGCCTTTGTCGCCGCCGGCCTTGTCACCGCCTTCACCACCCTGAGCGCCAACGCGCAGTCGACCGTCCCGGGCAGCAACTACCCCGCGCCGATCGGGGGCAGCGAGTGCACCTACAACGCCGCCATGGAGCCGCATCTCGTGGCACGGGACGTCAACGCCATCCGCCGCGACCAGTATGTCTGGCTCACCCCGGTGTGCGAGGACACGCTGGTCCGCAACGATTACGGCACCCTGTTCCGCGACGGCAATGTCGAAACGCTGCGCAACGTGATCGCCCGCCACCCGGCGCTGATCGGCGCGCTCACCGCCCGCGGCTACGACCAGTTCGATGTCGTGGCGCTGCGCGTCGGCCGCGACGAGACGGTCAACCTGTTCGTCCACCAGCGCGACATGCGCTGAATCCGATGAACCAAGATGAACGCCGGCTGAACGCCGCCCTCAGGGCGAGTTCAAGCCGGCGCGAGCAAACTGCGTTCCAACATCTGAAAGGGGTACGCAAAATGAACAAGCAGCAGGAAAAAGTCCTCGTCGCCGCGCTGTGCGGCCTCGTCATCACCGCCGCCGGTGCCTTCGCCGTGCAGCCGGCATTCGCCGCCGGATACACTGTCGACGGCCTTGCCCAGGTGACCGGCGTCCACGCCTCGGACGTGCTCAACGTCCGCAAGTGGCCCGCCCCCTACTCGCAGAAGGTCGGCGCTTATCAACCCGGCTCCCATGTCTGGGTCGACCGCTGCATCGAAGCCGAGCGCGGCTCGGACTGGTGCCTGGTCGACGGGCAGGGCCTCAGCGGCTGGGTCAACTCGCGCTACCTCACCCTCCGCCACGACTGGGACATCTGACCCGGTCGTCGGCGGCGGCGGAGGCCCGGCGGCTGCGGCACAGAACCGCCGCACCGCATGTGTCCGGCCACCGGACCTCCACCGGCGCCGATGACCCCCGGAGCCACTTCCCGACGATGTTGACTTTTCCGGTCCGGCGCGGTTCGTCAGCGAACCAACCGACCGGAGCTTTTCCATGGACGCCAATCCCGTTCTCGCCGAGGCCGTGCGCGGCAACTGGGTCGAGAACCGCCACCGCGGCGCCTTCGCCATCGTGGACGCAAGAGGCACGATCATCGCTGCGGCGGGTGACATCGACCGGGCGATCTTTCCGCGTTCGGCGATCAAGTCCATGCAGGCGCTGGCCGTCTTCGATCACGGCGCTGAGGCCCGCTTCCTCCACACGCCCGAAGAACTGGCGCTGGCCTGCGCGTCGCACCATGGTGAGGAGGCGCATGTGAGCCGCGTCGGCGCGTTGCTGGAGCGAATGGGTCTCCGCGAAGCCGATCTCGAATGCGGCGCCCATCCGCCCACCAACGCCGCTGCACGCCAAGCGCTGCGTGCAGCCGGCCGGCAGCCAAGCCCGCTCCACAACAACTGCTCCGGCAAGCATTCGGGGATGCTCAGCGTCGCCCTCGCCATGGGGGTTCCGACGGCGGGCTATGTGGATCGGGAGCATGAGGTGCAGCGCGCGGTGCGCCGGGCGGTCGAGGCGGTGATCGGCGAACCTCTGACGGAGGACCGGTGTGGCACCGATGGCTGCTCCATCCCGACCTGGGCAGCGCCGATCCGCGCCTTTGCCAGCGGCTTTGCGCGCATGACGACCGGCGAGGGCCTGTCCGACGCTCATGCCAGTGCGGCGCGGGCGCTGTTCGACGCCGCCACGGCCCACCCGCACCTCGTGGCCGGCACCGGCCATTTCGACACGCTGGTGATGGAAGCCTTTGGCGGCCGGGTCATGCACAAGGGCGGCGCCGAGGGCGTGCAGTGCGGCGCCATCCGCGACAAGGGCTGGGGCTATGCGCTCAAATGCGACGACGGCAACATGGCGGCCTCGCAGGCCATGACGGCAGCGCTGCTGCTGCAGTTCGCCGATCCGGATGAGCGGCAGCGGACGGTGCTGGAGGCTTTCGCCCGGCAGACGCTGAAGAATGTGCGCGGCACGGCTGTCGGCGACCTTCACGCAAGGCTCCCGGCTCCTGAACCACTTCGTTAACAAACGTGGTTAACCGTCGGTTAATGGGGCGGTGGTGTCCCGTGCGGCGAGAGGGCCCAGCGCGCGGGTTGTTCCCCCGGGGCTCGGCTGGCTATAAGGTCAGCACCACAGAGGGCCGCCAATGCTTGCCGACAACAAGATCTACCTGGGCAGCAGCGACCGGCCCGAATATCTGGCGCTCAAATATGGCAACCGCCACGGCCTGATCACCGGCGCGACCGGGACCGGCAAGACCGTGAGCCTGCAGGTGCTGGCAGAAGGGTTCTCCGCCGCGGGCGTGCCGGTCTTTGCTGCCGACATCAAGGGTGATCTTTCCGGTATCGCCAAGCTGGGCAAGGCGCAGGGCTGGCAGACCGAGCGGGCCGAGGCCATCGGCTTCGACGACTTCGCCGACGACGTCTTCCCGGTGATGTTCTGGGACCTGTTCGGCAAGCAGGGGCACCCGGTCCGCGCCACCATCTCCGAGCTGGGACCGGTGCTCCTGAGCCGCATTCTTGACCTCAACGACACCCAGGAGGGCGTGCTCAACATCGCCTTCCGCGTGGCCGACGAGGAAGGCCTGCTGCTGGTCGACCTCAAGGACCTGAGAGCGCTGCTGACCAATGTGCAGGAGCGCGCCAGGGAAATCTCCGGCCGCTACGGCAATGTGACGACTGCTTCGATCGGGGCCATCCAGCGGGCGCTGCTGGTGCTGGAGCAGCAGGGCGCCGACCATTTCTTCGGCGAGCGCGCGCTCGAGATCGCCGATCTCATGCGCACCGACACCGACGGGCGGGGCTTTGTGTCGGTGCTTGCCGCCGACCAGTTGATGCAGTCGCCGCGGCTCTATTCGACCTTCCTGCTGTGGCTTCTGTCCGAGCTGTTCGAAGAGCTGCCGGAAGTGGGCGACCTCGACCGGCCGAAGCTGGTGTTCTTCTTCGACGAGGCGCACCTCCTGTTCGACGATGCTTCCAAGGCCTTGATCGACAAGGTCGAACAGGTGGTCAAGCTGATCCGCTCCAAGGGCGTGGGCGTCTACTTCGTCACCCAGAACCCGGCCGACATCCCCGAGTCGGTGCTGGCGCAGCTGTCCAACCGCGTGCAGCATGCCCTGCGGGCCTATACGCCGCGCGAGCAGAAGGCGGTGAAGGTGGCGGCCGACACATTCCGCCCCAACCCGGCCTTCTCGACGGCGGAGGTCATCACCCAGCTCGGCATCGGCGAGGCCCTGGTTTCGGTGCTGGAGGACAAGGGCGTCCCTTCCGTGGTCGGCCGCACGCTGATCCGGCCGCCTTCGGCTCAGGTCGGGCCGATCGGCCCCGCCGAACGTGAGGCGATCATAGCCAACTCGCCGGTCGGCGGGCTCTACGACACCGTGCTCGACCGCGAATCGGCCTTCGAGGTCCTGGCCCGCCGCGCCCAGGAGCGGCAACTGGACGAGCAGCGGATGAAGGCGGAAGCGCCGGTGCGGCGCTCCAGCCGGCAAACACCGGCCGAGGCGGCGATCAACTCCTTCGCCCGCAGCGTCGCCAACCAGCTGGGCCGGTCGCTGGTGCGCGGCGTGCTCGGCAGCCTGTCGCGGAGGCGCTGAGATGATCGAGCCCGTTGCCAACCAGATCACCGTTGCGGTGTTCGCCTCCGCCCGCGGCCCCGGCGATGCCGAGCGGGCCTCGCTGATGACGCAGACCGGCAACTCGTTCGCCCGTCGCGGCGCTCGCATCCTGACGCTGGCGGAGGATAGGGCGCTGCCGGTGGCCCTGATCACCGCTGCCCGTACGGCCGGTGGTGCCGTCGAGGTGGTGGCCGATGCCGGCATTCAGCTCCCGCCGGTGCTGTCCGATGTGCCGGTCCATGTGGTGGCGGATGCGGCGGAGCGCCAGACTCTGCTCGCGTCACGGGCGCAGGCGCTGGTGGGCCTGCCCGGCTCGCTGGCCTCGGCCACGGCGCTGTTTGCCACCTGGTCGGCTGCGCGCCAGCAGGGCAAGACGTTGCCGGTCATTCTGCTCAACCGGCACCGCGCCTTCGAGGTGGTCCGCGGCTTCAGTGCCGACGTGCTGTCGCATTCGCTCAGAGGCCACGAGCGGGCGGTTCAGTTCGCCGACACGGTGGAAGATCTGTGGAGCCGCACGCAGCGGCTGGTGCAGGGGCGCTAGGCTGTCCTCTTCGCGCCAGGGGTGTGGAGGGAAAAGAAACCCTCACCGTCGTCTTGCGCCAGTCCCACTCAAGAGCCCCACGCTTGATCCCTCCCCACAAGGGGGAGGGAGACGATGAGCAGGCACAATCAAGCTGCGAAAAAATCCCGTTGCCCTGGCGCCTGCGCCTCCCCCCCCCTTGATGGGGAGGGAAGGGTGGGGTGACGGCGCACGCAGCTGTCGCGAGACCTCATCGTCAGCCTGTCGAACCACGAGGTCCGTAGCATCGGGGCCGCGACCTTGTCCTTCGACAAGCTCAGGATGAGGTCTTGGCGGCTGCGGTTCTGCTCACTTGCCACTCAAGAGCCCCCACCCTTGATCCCTCCCCACACGGGGGAGGGAGACGATGAGCAGGCACAACCAGGCTGTGAAAGATCTCGTTGCTCAGGCACCTGCGCCTCCCTCCCCCTTGATGGGGAGGGATTGAGGGTGGGGTGACGGCGCACACAGCTGTCGCGCGAGACCTTATGGTCAGCCTGTCGAACCACGAGGTCGGTAGCATCGGGGCCGCGACCTCGTCCTTCGACGAGCTCAGGATGCGATCTGGGGGACTGCGGTTCTCAGTGGGAAGTTTACGCCTCCGGCCGGGCCTTGTTGGGGAACAGGGGCACGACGTTGTCGGTGAAGCGACGGACCGGGACGGGCTGGGGGGCAGGGAAGGGGATGCGGTTGCGGCGGTCGGGGCCGCGGTAACCGCCGAGCGCGCCGACGACGCTGCGGCTGCGCAGCCGGGCCTGGATGCGCTGCAGCAGGTGGCGGGGCGACATCGGCTTGATGATGACTTCGTCGATGCCGGCACTGATGGCCTGGTGGCGCATGGGCGGGGTGATGGTGCGGGTAAGCGCGATCACCGGGACGTCCTGCGAGACCAGGTCCGGGTTGAGGCGGATGGCCTCGACCATCTCGTGCGCGGGACGGCCTTCGCGGTCGAAATCAACCACCAGCACGTGCACCGGCGCGATGCTCATATAGGCAAACAGCTCCGCCTCGCTGTCGAACTGACGGACCTTGAGGCGCGTATCTACTGCCACCACCATGCCGAGCAGGGCCGTGAGTGCGGGAGTGGCAGCGATGATGGCGACGACCTTGGCCGTTTCGGGCACGAAAATGCAGCTCCCGCGGATAGTAAACAGTCGGTTAACATGCTGGAACGAGAGCCGGAAGAGGCCGGTTCCCGGCAATGTTAATTCGCTGGGGAAAGCGGGGTGTCGAAACCGCCGGGTGGCGCTCGTCGCGTGGGTGACGGTGGACTCGCAGGGAGGAAAGAATGTCGTTCCAGGCCTATCTCGACGCGGTGGAAGAAAAGACCGGAAAGACGCCGCGCCAGATCATGGATCTGGCCGCAGAGAAGGGATTTGACGATCCGAAGGTGAAGGCGGGCACGATTCTGGACTGGCTGAAAGCCGAGTTCGGCCTCGGCCGTGGCCACGGAATGGCGTTGGTGCATGTCATCAAGAAGGGGCCCGCCATCGACAGGAAGCATGTCGGCACCACCGGCGTGCACCGCGACGACAGCGACATGCTCTGGCTTGATGGCGTTGCCACCAAGCCGACTGTGTGAGCGCCGGGACTGGGCCCCGGCGCCCTGTCAGGAAGCAGCGCCCACGCAGTCGAGCGCGAAAGCATAAACCTCGGCGGTTTCCTTGATGCGGTCGAAGCGGCCGGACGCGCCGCCATGGCCGGCATCCATGTTGGTCTTGAGGAAGAATCGCTTGTCGCCGGTGGCGGTGGCGCGGAGCTTGGCCACCCACTTGGCCGGCTCCCAGTAGGTGACGCGCGGATCGGTCAACCCGGCCTGCACGAAAATGGGCGGGTAGGCCTGGCCGGTGACCTGCTCGTAGGGCGCATAAGCGGCGATGCGCCGGTAGTCCTCGGCGCTGGCGAGCGGGTTACCCCATTCCGGCCATTCCGGCGGCGTGAGCGGCAGGGTGGCGTCGAGCATGGTGTTGAGCACGTCCACGAACGGCACCTGGGCGATGATGCCGGCCCACAATTCCGGCCGCAGATTGGCGACGGCGCCCATCAGCATGCCGCCGGCCGAGCCGCCTTGAGCGACGATGCGGCCGGGGCTTGTATAGCCCTGCTCGACCAGCATCTCCGCGGCGGCGATGAAGTCGGTGAAGGTGTTGGGCTTGTGCTCGCGGCGGCCGAGCTTGTACCAGCGATAGCCCTTCTCCATCCCGCCGCGGATGTGCGCCGTGGCGTAGACGAAGCCGCGGTCGACCAGCGACAGCGCCGAGATGGAAAAGCCGGACGGCATGGCCATGCCATAGGCGCCGTAGCCGTAGAGCAGCACCGGATTGCTGCCATCAAGGACGATGCCCTTGCGGTAGAGCAGCGTCACCGGCACGGTTTCGCCATCCGCGGCGGTGGCAAACAGCCGGCGCGTCTCATAGGCAGCCGGATCGTGGCCGGAGGGGATTTCCTGCTCCTTGCGCAGCACCCGTTCGCCGGTTGCGAGGTCGAGGTCGTAGACTCGCGACGGGGTGGTGGGGGAGGAATAGCTGAAGCGGAAGGTGGTGGTGTCGAACTCGTAGCCGACCGAAAGCCCGAGCGAGTAGGCCTCTTCCGCAAAGCCCACGGTTTCCTCGCTTCCGGTGCGCAGGTCGCGCACCACGATCCGCGGCAGACCCTCGGCGCGCTCGAGGCGCAGGAGGTGGTTGCGGATCACCGCCGTGTCGAGGATCAGGACGCCGGGTCGATGCGGCACGAGGTCGACCCAGTTCTCCGCCCCGGGCGCGTCGGCGGGAGCTGTGACGATCTTGAAGTCCTCGGCGCCGCCGGCATTGGTGCGGATGTAAAGGAGGCCCTCGCGCTCGTCGACCTCGTATGCCCGCTCCGGCTCGCGGGCCGAGACAAGGCGCGGTTGGCCGCCTCGGTCGGCGTCGATCAGCCGGACCTCGGAGGTCTGGTGGTCATGGGCGTCGATGATGATGAAGCGGTTGCTCAGCGTCTTGCCGACACCCACGAAAAAGCCGGGATCGGATTCCTCGTAGATGACCGGATCGTCCGCCTGATCGGTGCCGAGGACATGGAGGCGCACCCGGAAGGGGCGATGGTTGTCGTCATACTCGGTGTAGTAGATGGCGCGCGAATCGTTGCTCCAGACATAGCCGCCGGCGGTCTCGCGGATCATTTCGGGGCTGTCGGCGCCGGTCTCGAGGTCGCGGATGACGATGTCGTAGTATTCCGAACCGGCGCGGTCGGCCGCCCAGGCGAGCAGGCGGTGGGACGGGTCGTGCGCGGCACCGGCGAAGCCGAAATAGCCGTCGCCGGCTTCGGCGTTGCAGTCGAGCAGCACCGTCTCGGGGCCGCCGTCGCGCGGGGTGCGCACGACGAGCGGGTACTGCTTGCCCTCGAGCATGCGCGAGTTATAGGCCCAGGGCCCGTCGGGGGAGGGGACGCCGGAATCGTCCTCCTTCATGCGGCCGCGGATTTCCTTGTAGATCTGCGCCTGCAGCGCCGCGGTCGGCTCGCCGAACGCGGCCTCGGCGTAGGCATTCTCCGCCTCGAGATAGGCGCGGATCTCGGCGTCTAGCGTCTCGGGCTTCTGCATCACCTCCTGCCAGTTGTCGGCGCGCAGCCAGGCCCAGGGGTCCTCCCGCACGATGCCATGCTGTTCCAGGCGGACCGGCTTCTGCGCGGCGACGGGTGGTTGCGGCTGGCTCATGGAGGCTCCTCGGTTAGTCGTCCTGACATAGGCCTCGCTCCTTTGGTTGGGAAGGGCAGGCGCTCAGATGTGGATTGGGGCGCGACAAGCTGTCAGACAGGGCCGATTGGGCTTGTGACAGGCGACTCAATCGCTAAGGTCGCACCCGCATTTGTCGGAATCGACATCGGGAGGCACCGTGGAGCTCGAACAGGGCGCAAGTCTGGCGCTGGTCGCGATCGGCCCGTTCGTGATCGCGGCGCTGGCGCCATTGCTCCACCGCCTGCTGCGCGGCTTCAGCCACTGGCTGCTGGCGCTGGTGCCGGCGGCGATCTTCGTGTTCCTGTGCGGGTACATCGCTCCGGTCGCCGGTGGCGAGGTGATCGTCGCCGGCATCGACTGGGTGCCGGCGCTGGGGCTGCGGCTGACCTTCCTGCTCGACGGGCTGAGCCTGGCCTTTGCGCTGACCATCTCCGGCATCGGGGCCCTGATCGTGCTCTATGCCGGGGCGTACCTCCATGGTCACCGCCACCTCGGGCGCTTTTTGATGTTCCTCCTCTTCTTCATGGGGGCGATGCTGGGGCTGGTGCTGTCGGACAATCTGCTGGCGCTGTTCCTGTTCTGGGAACTGACCTCGATCAGCTCGTTCCTGCTGATCGGCTTCGATGCCGACCGACAGGCGGCACGGCGCGGCGCCATCCAGGCGCTGGTGATCACCAATATCGGCGGCATGGGGCTTCTGGTGGGGGTGATCCTGATCAACGGGATCACCGGCAGCTGGAGTTTCGCCGAACTTCTCGGAAGCGGCGACAGTCTCCGCAACAGCGGTCCTTACGGTAACGTTTTACTGGCAATCCTTCTCGCTGCCTTCACCAAATCGGCGCAGCTGCCGTTCCACTTCTGGTTGCCCAACGCCATGGAGGCGCCGACCCCGGTATCGGCCTTCCTCCACTCGGCGACCATGGTGCAGGCGGGCGTGTACCTCCTCGCGCGGATGACGCCGGTGCTGGGCGGAACCGCCGAATGGTCAACGATTCTGGTGCTTTTCGGCTGTGCCACGCTGATCTGGGGCGCCCTCGGCGCGCTGCGGCAGACCGATCTCAAGCAGATGCTGGCGCAGACCACCATTGCCTCGCTGGGCCTGCTGGTGGCCCTGATCGGGCTCGGCACGCCGGTCGCCCTCAGCGCCTTCGTGCTCTATTTCGCCGCCCACGCGCTCTACAAGGCAGCGCTGTTCATGGTGGCCGGTGCGGTGGACCACGAGGCGGGGACGCGCGACCTGACGGCGCTCGGAGGCCTTGCCGACCGCATGCCGGTGACCTTCATCGGCGCGGCTCTGGCGGGACTGTCCATGTTCAGCGTGCCGGCGACGCTGGGGTTCTTTGCCAAGGAAGAGATGTATCTCGACCTCGTGGTGATGGAGCCGACGGCGATCGCGGTGCTGCTGGCGCTGGTGCTGGGCAACGCCCTGCTCGGCGGCGTCGGCCTGATCGTGATGATCCGGCCTTTCCTCGGCGCCACGGTGGCAACGCCCAAGGCGGCGCACGAAGCGCCGGTGGCAATGCTGGCAGGGCCGATCCTGCTCGGAGCAGCGGGGGTCGTGGCGGCGCTTCTGATCGACTGGTTCGGGCACGACCTGATGGCGCCCGCGGCCACCGCCGTGGCGGGGCTGGGGGTCGAAAGCCACCTGAGCTGGAACATCAACTTCGCCAGCCCGGCGCTGTGGGCATCGGTCGTGACCTGGCTGCTGGCGGTGCTGATCTACCGGCAGGCGGACTCGCTGCGGACGCTGTTGCGGCGCTGGCCGGCGACCTGGAATGCCGACCGGGTCTTCGACGCGGTGTTCTTCGGACTGGTGCGCTTTTCCGGTGCGGTGACGCGGACGCTGCATCACGGGCGGCTCGAGCTCTACCTGGTGGTCGTGTTCATCGGCCTGGCGCTGGCGGTGCTGGTGCCGCTTCTGGCGATGGGCGGACTCGATGGGCTGATGCCGACGGCGGATCTGGGCAACTGGGGCGCGGTACTGCGCTGGCCCGACCTGAGGCCTTATGAATGGGGCGTGGTGGCGCTGGCCGTCATCGGGCTGGTGGCGGTGCTCGGCGCCAGGAACCGCCTGGTGGCAATCGTTGCGCTGGGCGTGCAGGGAACGTCGGTGGCGCTGATCTTCCTCCTGTTTGGCGCGCCAGACCTGGCGTTCACCCAGTTCATGGTCGAGATCCTGAGCGTGGTCATCCTCACGCTCGTGATGACCCGCCTGCGCCTCGACGAACTGGACAGTCGCCCGTTCGAGGACTGGTTGCGGGACGGCGCCATTGCCCTCGCCTGTGGCGTCGGGGTGAGCCTGACGCTGATGGTGATCCTCACCGGGCCGCTGGATACCCGGCTGTCCGACTTCTTCACCGCCACCAGCGTGCCGGTGGCCCATGGCGCCAACATCGTCAACGTCATCCTGGTCGACTACCGCGGCTTCGATACGCTGGGCGAGATTTCAGTGGTGATGGCGGCGGGTATTGCCATCATGGTGCTGCTCAAGAGCCGCAGGTTGGTTCCGCCGGTGCCGGCTGCGGCTGAGGTATCCAAACCGACCCGGGCGCCGCGCCGCCGGCGGAAGGTGGCAGACGCATGAACACGATCATCTTCCGGACCGCTGCGCCGTTGCTGGTGGCCACCATGCTGGTCTTCTCGGTCTATGTGTGCCTGAGGGGGCATAACGAACCCGGCGGGGGCTTCATCGGCGGGCTGATCGCTGCGTCCTCCATCGCCATCCTGGGCATGGCTTCGGGGGCCGAGAAGGCGCGCGAGGCGCTGAAGGTCGATCCCCTGTCGATCGCCGGGTTCGGGGTGTTCATTGCCGCGCTCTCCGGCGTGGCCTCCCTGTTCATCGATGCGCCGTTCATGACCAGCATCTGGCTCTATCTCGAACTCGGGGACACCACCGTGCCGCTGTCGACGCCGATGGTGTTCGACATCGGTGTGTACCTGGTGGTCTTCGGCACCCTGTCGGCGGTGGCGCTGGCGCTCGAGGGCGACGAGGGAGGAGCAGGCTGATGGATTTCGTGATTGCCGGCCTCGTCGGCCTCTTCATCTCCCTCGGGGTCTATCTGCTGCTGTCGCGCTCGATCATCCGGATGCTGCTCGGCATGGTGATCCTGGGTAACGGCATCAACCTGTTGATCTTCACCGCCGGGCGGCTGACCCGCGAAGTGGCGCCGATCGTGCCGGGCGGGCTGGAGCAGCCGGCAGGGCCCATCGCCAACCCGCTGCCGCAGGCGCTGATCCTCACCGCCATCGTCATCGGCTTTGCCATGTTCAGCTTCCTGCTGGTGCTCGCCTTCCGCGCCTATCAGACGCTGGACGCCGACAACACCGACACCATGCGGGTGGCGGAGCCGGAACAGGCGCCGCAGCCGCCATTGGGTTACTGAGATGGCCGGAACTGTTTCCCAGCCGATGATCGATTTCGCAACCGCACCCTCCGACTGGGTGATCGTGCTGCCGCTGGTGCTGAACCTGCTCGGGGCGGCACTGGCGCTGATGCTGGCCAACCGGCAGCGCCGGACTTTCGTGATCAGCCTCGTAGTGGTGCTGGCCGTGATCGGCTGCGAAGTGGCGTTGCTGGCACGCATCGCCGAGGTCGGGCCGGTGAGCATGACCATGGGCAAGTGGCTGCCGCCGTTCGGCATCAGCTTCACCGCCGATGCCTTCGGCGCCGGGTTCGCCCTGGCTGCCGCCGCCGTGACCCTGGTGGTGTTGATCTATGCCGAGGGCGAGCGGGATGAGGATGCCTCGAAGGGCTTCCACCCGCTGACGCTGCTGCTGCTGGCCGGCGTGACCGGCTCGTTCCTGACTGGCGACCTGTTCAACCTCTATGTCTGGTTCGAGGTCATGCTAATCTCCTCGTTCGGCCTGATCGTCATGGGCGGCAAGCCGATGCAGCTCGATGGGGCGGTGAAGTACGGCTTCGTCAATTTCCTGGCGACGGCATTCTTCCTGTTGTCGCTGGGGCTGCTCTACGGCTTGCTGGGCACCCTCAACATGGCCGACATCCGGCAGGTTGCGCCCCAGGCGAACCCTGCGGCCATGACGGCAGTGGCGGCGCTGCTGCTGCTGGCCTTCGGGATGAAGGCAGCGGCCTTCCCCGTGAATGCCTGGCTGCCGGCGTCCTACCATACGCCATCGGCCGCGGTTTCGGGGCTGTTCGCGGGATTGCTGACCAAGGTCGGGGCATTCGTGCTGCTGCGGGTGATGATCCTGCTGCTGCCGGCCAGCCGCGACGTGCTTGAGCCCGTGCTGGCCGTGGTTGCGGCAGCAACGCTTGTGATCGCGCCACTCGGAGCCATTGCGGAGACCAATCTGCGCCGCGCCATCGGTTTCGTCGTCATCGGCGGCATCGGAGCAGTGCTCGCGGGGCTTGTGGTGCCCACCGAGCAGGGCGTCGCCGGCGCAGGGTTCTACGTGTTCCACGCCATCCTGACCATGACCGCGCTGTACCTCGTGGCCGGCCTGATCGAGCGGGCGACCGGCACCACCGATACCCGCCGCATGGGCGGGCTCTATGGGGCCGATGCACCGCTTTCGATCCTGTTCTTCGTGCTGGTGCTGGCCGCCTCCGGGGTGCCGCCCTTCCTCGGCTTCTGGCCGAAGCTGATGTTGTTGCAGGCCGGGCTCGGTGACGGGACCTGGACCGGCTTTGCCATGACGGCGGCACTGCTGGTCAATGCGGTGCTCACCCTGATTGCCGGCGCCCGGCTGTGGGCCTTCATGTTCTGGCGCTCACCGCCGGACCTGGTGCCGCAATCGGCGGAAAAGCGCGCCGGTGCTGCGCGGCTGACGGCCACTGGCGTGCTGGTAGCGGCGGTGGTGGTGGTCGGGCTGTGGCCCAACCCCGTGGTCGAAGCGGTGCGTATCGGGGCGGCAGATTTCCTCGATCCGTCCCGCTACGTCAGCGCAACTGGCCTTGCTGGAGGTGCCCCATGAACCTGGCGCTGCTGATCCTGCTGCTGGCGCTGCTGTGGGCGGGGATGACCGGAGCCTTTTCGGGCGCGAACCTGCTGCTAGGCGTCGTCTTCGCCATCATCGCGGTGGCGCTGCTGCGACTGCAACTGACCCGCCCGCTCGAGTTCCGCCGCATCGGACGCATCCTCGCCCTGGCGCTGCTGTTCGTGCGCGAGCTGATCGTCAGCGCGGTGAAAGTGGCACGGGTTGTCGTATCGCCGCGTCTCAATGAGTTGGTGAAGCCAGCGATCATCGCCTTTCCGCTCACCGTGAAATCTGATGTCGAGATCACCCTGCTCGCCAATCTGATTACGCTCACGCCGGGCACGCTGAGTGTCGATGTGAGCAAGGACCGCAAACTGCTCTATGTGCATGTGCTGAGCCTCGACAGCCGGGAGGCGCTGATCGCCGACATCGCCGGGGGCTTCGAGCGGCGTATCCTCGAGGTGTTCGCATGACCCCTGCGCTGGCCCTCGACTGGGCAACGATGATCGCCCTGATCCTCTTGGGGCTGGCATTGCTGGCGTCGCTGGTGCGCATCGTCATCGGCCCCACCCTGTCCGATCGCGTCCTGGCACTGGACCTGATGACCGTGGTGGCAATGGGTTTTGTCGGGGCGGTGGCGGTGAGGACGGGCCTCACCCTCTACCTGGATATCGCCATCGCACTGGCGCTGCTCGGTTTCCTCGCCACCCTGGCCTTCGCCCGATACATCCTCAGCCGCGGCCGGATGACGCAGGAGGACCGGCAATGATTGCTGACCTGATGATCTATACTGGGTGTGTACTGCTGCTGCTCGGAGCGCTCTTCTCGCTACTGGCTGCCGTGGGCGTGGTGCGCCTGCCGGATCTCTTGACCCGCATGCATGCCGCCTCAAAGGCAGGCGCCGTGGGCGGCGGGCTGATCCTTCTGGCGGTGGCGCTGGTGAGTTTCGACAGTGCCGTGGCCCTGCGGGCCATCATTGGGGTGATATTTTTGCTGCTGACGACGCCAATCTCGGCACATCTACTGGCACGTGTCGCCTACAACAGCGGGCGGCAGCCAACTACCACCATGGTAGTGGACGAATTAAGCTCAAAACGCCGATAAGTTCTGGCTCTGAACACTTAAATCGTTACATGTAAATAGTTGTGTTTGAGGTTGCTTCCTGCAGTCACCGGCACTACCAATAACGCTGTCGCGGACGCCCTTTCCGCGCACTCAATAAAAAAAGAAAGGTTGAGCAATGAACGAAACCGCCGTTTCGTCGAATGGTCACGACGCCGAACTTGTCGAACTCTGCACGGATATCGTTGCGGCTTATGTGAGCCACAATTCAGTAAATCCGGCCGATCTGCCGCGGCTGATCGCGGATGTCCACGGTGCCCTGCGTGGACTCAAGGCCGGCGAAGCTCCTGCCCCCGTGGAAGAACTGAAGCCCGCCGTGCCGGTCCGCAAGTCGGTCGCGCCGGACTACATCATCTGCCTCGAGGACGGGAAAAAGTTCAAGTCGCTCAAGCGGCACCTGCGCACCCACTACAATCTCTCGCCGGAAGAATACCGCGAGAAGTGGGGCCTGCCCGCCGACTACCCGATGGTTGCCCCGAACTACTCGGCCACGCGCAGCAAGCTGGCCAAGGACAACGGGCTCGGCCGCAAGGCTGCCTGACTTCCAAGCCATTCGGCCTGACCAATCCTGACGCTTCAATCGGCCGCCCTTCGGGGCGGCCGATTGCTTTGTGAAATCAAGGCTGGAGAGGAAGTTATCCCCGCGCTGCTTGCCGGGTGCAGAGTGTAGGAATATAGTCCTATATCAGGGGCAGGCTATGAATTCCTATACTTACCATCAATCCGTGCCGCTGGCCATTCGCGGTGATGCGCAGGGCGACAGCGCCGGCTGTGCCGCAGCCATTCGGCTGGTGGCGCAGGAAAAACGCGTATCGCACAGGATGCTGATCCATCCTGCGCGCTGCCGGGCCGGCACGGCGCGCGCGCGGCAACTCGCGATGTATTTGTCCCATGTGGTGCTCGGCAGAACCCTCAAGGAGGTGGGCGATGCGTTCGGCCGGGACCGGACCACCGTTTCCCATGCCTGCGCGCTCATCGAGGACATGCGGGACGATGCCGGCTTCGACGCCGAACTGGAGCGGCTGGAGCAGTTGTTGCTGGCGGAGAACGGCCATGAGCGTTGAAGGTGTCGATCCGGCGCTGGCGAGGCTGGCAGCAGGTGCCGATCCGTTCCTGGGGTCGCATCACCTTGAGACAGCGCGGCGGTTCGAGGGGCTCGCCCGCCGGGCGGCCCTGGGGCAACGGGTGACGATGTCCTATGACCCGGCCCGGGTCGGCGGACGCGGCGCGGGTGGGGGCGGAGCGCCCGACCTTCCCGACGGGGCCATGGGAGCCCGGCGAAGCCTGCGGCGCATCGCCGAGGCAATGCCGCGCGACTGCTGGGGCGTGCTGCTCGACGTGCTGGTGTTCGGCAGGGGCTTTGGGGAGATCGAGACGGAGCGGCAGTGGCCGCGCCGCGCTGCCAAGCTGGTGCTGCGCATCGGGCTCGACCAACTGGCCGCGCTATATGGGCTGGACGCTGCAGCCCGCGGCAACGAGGGCAGTCGCGTGGGCGGGTGGCTGCACGAGCGGCTGCCGCTGATCGTGCGCGAGCCAGGGGATTAGCCGGCGACGGCCCTGGCCTCGCTCCGGATGCGGTTGACCATGGCGACGAGCCCATTGGAGCGCTGCATTCCCAGATGCTCGCTAAGGCCGACCTTCTTGAACCACTCGATGGCGTCGGTCTCGGCGATCTCCGCCGCCGGCCGGCCCGAGTAGAGGGCGATGAGCACCGCCACCAGGCCCTTGGTGATGATGGCGTCGGACTGGCCGCGGAACGTCAGGAGCGGCTGGCTGCCGGACCGGTCGACGCTTGAGACCAGCCAGACACTGGACACGCAGCCCTTGACCTTGTTCTCGGCCGATTTCTCGTCCTCGGCGATGTCGGGAAGCGCCTGCCCGAGCTCGATGAGGTAGTTCAGCCGGTCTTCCCAGTCGTCGAGGAACGACAGGTTGTCGGCAATTTCCTGAAATGCAGCGGGCTGGGTCATTCCGGCTATCTAGGCGAGCCCGGCGCGCATTGCCAGCGTCAGACGAAAGAAAGGCCGCAGGCACGGGGTGCCTGCGGCAAGGGCCAGGAACTGCGGAAGTGCCGTCCGAGGTCAGAACGGTGTTCCTGGTTGAAGCCGGACCGCCCGGGGCGGGCGCTTCGGCTAACTGAGGCGATCCGGCCGGGGCCGCGGAAAGGGCGCCGGAACGGCGACCGGATCTGCCGGCATGGGTGAGCCGGCGGAGGGAAGAGCGGGCAGCACCGCGGCAACGGCCGCCTTGCCACCGAGGCACTGAAGGGAATCGCACTCGATCTGCTGCACCTGCGCGGCAACGATCTGCGTGCCGGCGCTGACCGCCTGTGCCGAAAGCGCCCCGGCATCGGGCAGTTGGACGTCAGGGCGGATCACCAGATAGGCGGCGGTAAGCCAGAAGGCTGAGCGCAGGATCATCATCATCGTGCTGCGTCTCCTCGGAATCGTTTGGGCCGGGGGTGGCCGTGATCCCGACGCTAGCGGGGTCCGCTTAAACGAGGCTGGCGTGTTTATCTAAAATTTGAGGCAAATGCCGGACTTGCGATCTGCAAGCGGGGCAAGGGCTTGTTTACGCTAACCGCAAAAGCAGACCCCGGAACGGCTGGTAACCGGCGCGACTTAAGCGGGCCTTCAGGTCTTGCCGCGCAGGGTGACGGCAACAAGACCCGGGCAGGCAGCCGGGCAGGCGTCGTGAGTGTGAGTAGAGCGTATGCGCAGCCTGTTTACCATGGGCATCGGCGACAAGTGGACCGAGGCCGTCACCGGCATCGGCCATCGCTCCGAAGTTCTGCGCCGCAAGACCCTCGCCAACAATGCCCGCATGCTGGTGGCGTTCGCTGCCGTCTGCCTGCCGTTCGCGATTGCAGCGGCCATGGCGGGCACGGGCCTGCCCTTCGCTGCAGCCGTAGTGGTGCTCGCGACCGGCATGGTGGCGATGTCCTTCCACAACCGGCGCGACTATGACCATGCCGCCGCCGCCGAAGTGTATGGCCTGATGCTGTGCGGCGTGGTGATGACCTTCGCCGATCCGCGCCTGGGCGATGCCGGCATGGCGGTGATGCTGATGGGGCCGATCCTGGCCTCCCTGGCGGGTTCGGCGCAGCTGCGCCGGCAGAGCTGGCGCGCCATTCTGGCGGGCTTTGCCGTGGCGCTCGTCGCCGCTGCACCGGGCGTGCCGACGCCGGTTATGTCGGAGGCCGTGCTGTTCTGGCTGAACCTTTCCGGCTTCGTCGCCGCTGTCGCCGTGGTGGCCCATACCGCCAACCGGATCGGGTCGGCCTATGAGGTCTACGACAAGGCCCAGGTTGCCGCTTATCGTCACCTGATCGAGCATGTCGAAGACGCGGTGATCCGCTTCTCGAGCGATGGTGAGGTGCTGACCGCCTCGCGCAGCTCCGAGCGGCTGTTCGGCTGCCCGCGGTACCAGCTCGATGGTGCCGCGCTCGGCGACCGGCTGCATGTGCTGGACCGGCCGACCTACCTCACCGCCTTCGCCGATGCCAATCTCGACGGGCGCCCGCGCCGCATCGAGGTGCGCATGCGCCGCGACGATCCCCAGGCTGTCGGAGCGGTGCCGCAGTTCATCTGGGTCGAGGTCAACCTCTCGCCGGTTGCCGATCCGGACGCACCGGGCGTGCGGCGCGAGGTGATCGCGGTAATGCGCGACGTCACCGAGCGCAAGGACGCCGAAGTGGCGATGGCCGAGGCCCGCCGGGAGGCCGAGGAGGCTTCGCAGGCAAAGTCACGGTTCCTGGCCACCATCGGGCATGAACTGCGCACCCCGCTGAACGCGGTGGTGGGGTTCTCCGAGATGATGACCAGCGGCATCGGCGGCGAACTGTCCGACACGCACCGGGAGTATGCCGGGCTGATCCACCAGAGCGGCAAGCACCTGCTCGAGGTGGTGCGGATGCTGCTCGACATGTCGCGGATCGAGGCCGGCAAGTTCGACCTGCAGGCCGAGCCCTTCCAGTTCGACGAAATCGTCGAGCCCTGCTTCGGCATGATCGAGGCAGCGGCGCGCGAGCGCTCGGTGCGGCTGGTTGCCGAGATCGCGCCCGACCTGCCGCTGCTGAACGGCGACGAGCGCGCCTGCCGGCAGATCCTGCTCAACCTGTTGTCCAATGCGGTGAAGTTCAGCCACGAGGGCGGGCGGGTCACGGTGTCGCTGAAGCGGCAGGGTCAGTCCCTGAACCTGTCGGTGACCGACACCGGCATCGGCATGGCGCCCGAATCGCTCAAGCGCATCGGGGAACCCTTCTTCCAAGCCGACAGCGGGCTCAACCGCAAGCATGAGGGCACCGGGCTCGGGCTTTCCATCGTCAAGGGGCTGGCCGAACTGCACGGCGGAACGTTGCGGGCCCTGTCCGAAATCGGGGCGGGGACAACCGTGACAGTGTTGCTGCCCATAAACGGTCCGGCAATAAAGACCGAGGACACTGCCGTCGTGACTCCCTTTCGCCGGGAGACGGTTCCTTCCGGTCATCAATGGCAAGACGAAAAAAGAAAAGCGCAATGACGGCTTCGACGCTCTCCCGCCTGCCGCTCACGGCAGGTAGCGCCGTGGCGGCTTCCCTTGGCCGCGCCGGCTTGTGGACCTGGTCTCACTACATGCGGGCCCCTCTGGCCTCCACGGCCCTGCTGGGGCTGGTGGGGCTGACGGCGCTGGCCTCCAGCAATGCCCTGTACTGGCAGACGGCCCGCCATCCCTCCCCATTCTTCCAGCCGCAAACCAGCCTGGCGCTGACCCAGGAGGTGGCGCCTGTGCCGATGGCGGCGCCGGAGCGTCCGGTCGCGGCGCTTGAGCCGGTTCAACCAGCGCAGGTGCCCGCACTCGAGGCAGCGCCGCAGACCACCGGCAGCGTATCGGCACCCGTGCCGCCTGCCATTCCCGACCAGCCGGTCGGCAATGCGGATGCCTTTGCGGTGCAGAAGAAGCTCGCCGAGCTCGGCCTGTTCGAAGGCAAGGTCGACGGCTTCTACGGACCGATGACGGCCCGGGCGATCCGTGCGTTCGAGGAGCGCAACGGGCTGGAGCCGACGGGTGCGCTGACCTCCGACATCATCGATGCGATCAAGCGCGCGGACTCCGCAGGACGCGTGCCGATGGCACAGCCGGCGCCACAGCCCCAGGCTCAGGTCACGCAGCCCGCGGTCGCCCCGCAAACGGCGCCCGTTGCTCCGGCTCCCGCGGTGGTGCAGCAGGCGGCCGTCGCGCCGCAGCCGCAGCCGCAGCCGCAGCAGGATCGTGTGGTTCAGCGCCTGCCGAGCCTGTCGCCCGTCGACGCCGCAGTGGACACGGTGGGCAGCGCAGCTGCCCAGACCATCGACTCCATTGTGGCCGCCGTTGGCGGTGCACCTACGCCTGCCGCTTCCGTGACCCCGATCCCTGCAGTTCCGGTGGGCAATGTCGCGGCGGCACAGCCGGCTGCTCCGCAACCGCAGCAGGTGGCCCTCGCGGCCACCGCCGCGCCGGCGCAGGCGGCAAAGCCACCCGCCCCGGTGGCGCCCGCGAACGACACGCACCTGGTGAGCGAGATCCAGCGCGGGCTCGCAAGCCTCGGCTTCTACCGCGGCTCCATCGACGGACATCCCGGTGAGGCGACGGCCCGGGCCATCCGCGAGTTCGAGAACTTCCACCGCTATCGGGTGACGGGTGAGATCAAGCCCGACCTGATCGAGCTGCTGCGCCAGGCCGGCGCACCGGTCTGAGATGGCGGCCGGCGGGCTCCGGACCGACCTGTGGTGCGCCGCCTTCGTGCGGCGCCACAATGACCTTGGCAATATGTGCGTGGTAGCGCGGCGCGGCGACCCGATCGCCGGCCAGGTGTTCATCGAGGTGGATCATCTCGACGGCACCGTGTCGCTGTTTACGCCCGCTCCGACGATCAGCCGCGGGGATTCGGCAAACCTGATCTTCCAGCGCCGGTTCAGCCATGTGGAGCCGGGCATGGCGCGCGACAGAATCAACCGCGAGGCCGACTTTGATCCGGACCTGTGGGTGCTGAGCCTCGATCTGCGTGGAGACGATCCCGGGATTGAGCTCGCCCGGGATCCGCTGTAGCCGCCGCTTAGCTGGCGCGGCGGACACCGATTCGGGCGAGAGCTTCGATCGCCTGATCGACCACCGGGTTGTGGGCCGGCCCGAGGGTGCGGGTGAGCGGACGCCGTGCGGGCTGCTCGCTGAACGGCTTGTGTTCGGGCTTGGCGAGTTCGAGCAGGTTCACTTCGCCGCGCCAGGCGCTCATCAGGTACGCCATGGAATCGGGCGTCACGCTGCCGAACAGGGTGGCGAAATCGGCCAGGGCCCGCGAGCGTTCGCTGTCATGGCTGGTTGCGTGGATCAGCACCTTGAGCCCGTCATAGGCCGAGCAGCCGAAGGCGCGCAGGATCACGAACAGGGACGCGCCGGTCACGTCGTGGGCGATCTGGCCGCAGCGGACCTCGTCGAGCCCGGTGATCTGGCTCAGCAGGCGCGTGACTTCGGGCCGGCGGTTTTCCGAGAACAGCTTCATCAGCGCCTTGGTCAGCTCGGCATTGGCGACGGTGAGCTGCTCGATGGTCTTCTTGATCGGTGCAGCCGGGGTTTCGCGGTTGGCGAAGGCGTGGATGACCTTGATGCGATGATCATCGGACAGGTCGAAGAACGCCGGCGCCAGCAGGGCTGCGTCGAAATCGTTGCGCTGGGCCAGGGCCTCGGCCACGAGGTGATCCATCTGGGCGGAGCGGGCGAGGGCGCTGAGATAGGCGCCGCGCGGGGCAATGGCCGTATTGGCCGCAAGGGCGCGATAGACCCTGCGCGAATTCATCTGGAAGAGCTTGGCGAGGACCACATTGCTGAGGTCGGGGCGGCTGGCGATCAGCGCCGCCGAGGACACATCATAGCGGGCGATGATGTCGACGAGGGTGGCTTCGGAGAGCTCGCGGGCACCGGACAGGAAGGTGTTGAGGTCTTCCCCGATATTGTCGACGACCAGGCGCTCGAGGGCAGGCGAAAGCTCTTCGGCGCGTCCGAGGATGGCGGCACCCTTGGCCCGGGCAGCGGCGGAGGCGATGGGGAACAGACGGGCTGCGAGAGCTTCGAACTGTTCCATTTCGGGAGCGGTCGGCTTGCCGCGGCGCGCATAGGCATCGCAGGCGGCGATCAGCAGCGTGTTCGTCCGATCAACTCCGCCGGTTTCGATGAGCAGCTGGAACGTCTCGTAAGGCTGAAAACCAAGCATTCTGCGGTAACCGTGACTTCGGAATCGCATCCCACCGATGCGCCCAGGCACTGTTGTCTGCAATTCGTTAGCGGACTGTTAACCTTGACGATCTCTTAATGGCGACAACGGGCGCGGGGCGTCGCGCGCCGGTGACATCGCCTTTTAACCCGCGGCCCTTGTGGGACAGGGAGCGAGCCTGAAAATGGAGGACAGCTTGGGAAAGCTCGTCACATTTCTGCAGCGGCCCAGAACCGCTCCCGCCGAAGAGAGACCGGTGGGTGACGCCAAGATCCTGATCTTTACCGGGGTGCGTTATGAACGCGGGACGCCGCCGCAGCCGCCGACCACGAATGCCGACCCGTCCCGTGGCAAGCGCAAGCGCGTCTAGCCCCGCTTTGCTGTTGCGCCTTGGTGCCATCGCCCTGCTGACCTTCAGCCTTGCCGCCTGCACGGCGCGACCGGTCGGGGATTTCGGCCGTGCTGCACCAAGCTGGACCCACGACGTAGCCATGCCGTCCAACGGCCGGGTGCGTGCCGCCGAACGCGGCGAGCCGGTGTCGCGCTTCAACCAGACCGACCAGGAACGGCTGATGCACGATCGGGTGTGGCGCTTCCTGGTTGCTGCCCACGCCAGGGACTGGGTGTACGACTCGCAGGCCGAACTGCAGCGTACCCGTATTGCCGCTCCCGGGCGCGACCTGCAGTTCCGGACGGACCGCTACTACGCCTGGCTCACGCGGACCGCCTACAACTCCTCCCGGACCCGCTACGCCACCGTCGGCCGGCATATCCTCGCCGACCTCGACACCGTGCCGGGGACCTTCGCTGCCATCTGCGCGGTGCAGGAGATCGACCGGCAGCGGGCCGTGGCGCTGACCGGACTGGCCAACCTGGCGCCCGATGCGGCCGCCAATGTCGCCGCCCGCAAATACGAGAACGACGCCTTCATTGCCTGGTTCGTGCGGGCGCTCATCTATCGGTATGACAGCTACGACTTTGCGCTCGACAACCTGCTGGTGGAGACACCTCACGAGCAATCGGTCGCCGTGGATGACGCGCTTCGGCGCCTGCGGGTCGACGTGGTGCGCGCTCAACGCGGCGAGTTCTGCGCACAGGGCGGGGCGTACCGCCCCGGGATGAGCGATGTCGTGATACCGTCACGCTACCAGCATAGCGGCGACACCGAAGTGGTGCTGCCCAAGTAGCAGCCGCACACAAGGGGAAGCCATGAGCAAGGATGGCCACGCCGGCACAAGCGGCAGCGCCGGTGAGGTCTTCCGGGTGTTCCTCAAGCTGGGGCTGACCTCGTTCGGCGGACCGGTCGCGCATCTGGGTTATTTCCGCGACGAACTGGTGACGCGCCGCGGGTGGCTCGACGACCGTGCCTATGCCGACCTCGTGGCCCTGTGCCAGTTCCTGCCGGGCCCCGCCTCGAGCCAGACCGGATTTGCTTTGGCCGTGATGCGCGCGGGTGCACTCGGTGGTCTCGCGGCCTGGACGGCGTTCACCCTGCCGTCGGCACTGCTGATGGTGCTGTTTGCCTTCGGAGCCGCCAGCATGGACGGCCCGGTTGCGGCGGGTGTCCTGCATGGCCTGAAGCTGGTCGCCGTCGCCGTGGTGGCGCAGGCGGTGTGGGGCATGGCCCGGACGCTGGCGCCTGACCGGCCGAGGGCGGGCATTGCCCTGCTGGCGCTGTTCGTCGTGGTGCTGCTGCCCACCTGGGCAGGGCAGGTGGGGGCGATCGCTGCAGGCGGCCTGCTGGGCTTGTGGTGGTGCCGTGCGGCGGTCGAGAGCGCCGAAGCGGTGATGCCGAAGCCGATCCCGCGGCACCTCGGCGTCATGGCGCTCGCCCTGTTTACGGCCCTGCTCATCGGCTTGCCCCTGCTGGCGGCTGCAACCGGCAATCACGCGGTGGCGCTGGCCGACAGCTTCTATCGTGCGGGCTCGCTGGTGTTCGGGGGCGGGCACGTCGTCTTGCCGCTGCTGGAGGCGGAGACGGTGGCGCGCGGCTGGATGAGTGCGGACGCCTTTCTTGCCGGCTATGGCGCCGCACAGGCGGTGCCCGGGCCGTTGTTCACCTTTGCCGCCTATCTCGGTGCAGTCGGGGCGCCGCACCCGAACGGCCCGGCGGGCGCAGCGATTGCGCTGGTCGCCGTGTTCCTGCCGGGACTGCTGCTGGTGGTGGCGGCACTGCCGTTCTGGGCAGCCCTGCGGTCCCGGCCGATGGCGCGGGCGGCAATGGCGGGCGCCAATGCGGCCGTGGTGGGCGTGCTCGGCGCCGCCTTCTACCATCCGGTGTGGACCAGCGCAGTGTTGTCACCGCTCGATGCCGCGATCGCGGTGGCAGGGTTCGTGGCCCTGACGGTGTTTCGCGCCGCCCCATGGATGGTGGTGGTGGCGCTCGCCGCCGTCGGCGCGCTGTCCGGTGTGTGGGCCTAACGCTGGTTGCTGCAGCGCACATTGGCCAGCGCTGCCTCGAAGCGGCTGCGGAGCGCTTCATGCGGCGGGGCGAGGCGCAGCACGGCATAAAGGTCGTCGGAGCCGGATTCGACGACCAGCACGCCCTCGGCCACATCCAGCTGTTGCTGGGCGAGTTGGCGGGTCTGGGCGGCATTGAAGATGCCGAGGTCCAGCGTGCGGCCGATGCCGTCGCGATTGGTGGTGGAGTAGGTGACGATGCCGGCCGGATTGATCAGGGCCACCGACCAGAAGGCGTCGGGGAGGATGCCGCGCAGATAGGCCGGGCCGGCACGAAGGTCGATCCGGCACAGGCCGTAGCTGAGCTCCGGATCGAGCCCGAGCGGGTTGGGCTGACCGGCCTCGATGGGCGACAGGATCGCGATGCCGCGCGAGGTGTCGATGGTTTCGAGCCGCGTCCACAAGGTCTCTTCGGCGAGGGACGGCAAGGTGAGGATGACCACGATGTGGATAATGC